>DAIQPL010000013.1:0-10401 GCA_036787395.1 Flavisolibacter sp.
TAGCAGAAATTGTAGAATGTGCCATTGAAGAAGATGCCCAAGGCATCGCTATTACTTCTTACCAGGGAGGCCATGTTGAGTTTTTTAAATACATGAAGGACCTGCTTAACGAAAATGGTTGCGGCCACATAAAAATATTTGGTGGCGGTGGCGGTACCATACTTCCCCAGGAAATAAAAGAACTACATGATTATGGCATCACCAGGATATATTCTCCGGATGATGGCAGAAAGATGGGCCTTGAGGGAATGATTGAAGATGTAGTGAAACAATGCGATTTTAGTTTAAATGGTTCAGGCACTTATAAGAAACCCATGACCTTAGGAGAGTTAAAAGACGTAAGGGCTATTGCAAGGCAAATTACTAATGCGGAGAACGGACTATCCAACAACGGCTCCATAAAAATAGAAAAGAAAATTCCTGTTCTTGGCATTACAGGTACGGGTGGTGCTGGAAAGTCTTCCGTTACCGATGAAATTGTCCGCCGTTATCTGAATTCCTTTCCTGATAAAACGATAGCTGTTATTTCTGTTGACCCTTCCAAGAAGAAAACAGGTGGTGCTTTGCTTGGTGACAGGATACGAATGAATTCCATTTCTTCCCCAAGGGCTTATATGCGTTCCCTTGCTACCCGAGACAGTGACGTTACGTTAAGCGCTCATGTACAGGATGCCCTGGACATTTGTCGTGCCGCACAATTTGATTTTGTTATACTTGAAAGTGCCGGTGTTGGTCAGAGTGATGCTTCAATACTTGATTATTGTGATGTTAGTATGTACGTGATGACACCCGAATACGGGGCCGCCTCACAGCTCGAGAAAATAAATATGCTGGACTATGCCGATGTAATTGCGATCAACAAATTTGACAAAGCCGGTGCCCTTGATGCTTTGCATGATGTTCGCAAACAATACAAACGCAACCAACAGTTATGGAATACAAAAGATGAAGAACTGCCGATTGTGGGGACAATTGCCGCCCAGTTCAATGATGCCGGCGTGAACGAGCTGTTTGAAAAACTGATGGTGACGGTGGAAAAGAAAACAGGAACACAGTTTGGTAAGATTGAATTGCATGCACATACACAGGACACCACTACCAGGTCGCAAATTATTCCACCCAAAAGAGTGCGTTACCTGTCAGAAATTTCGGAGAACAACCGCAGTTACGATAACTGGGTAGTGGAGCAAGCTGTTATTGCATCAAAGCTCTACCAGGTAACGGGTGTTATAGGCGAAAAAGAACTCACTAATATTCCGGAATTACAGCACCTGCAAAAAAGGTATCAAGTTCAATTACATCCCGAATGCAAAAAATTAATTGATCAATGGCCTGAAATAGTGAAAAAGTATGAAGCAGGCTTTTT
Source organism: Flavisolibacter sp. (assembly GCA_036787395.1). Classification (GTDB taxonomy): domain Bacteria; phylum Bacteroidota; class Bacteroidia; order Chitinophagales; family Chitinophagaceae; genus Flavisolibacter. The sequence continues at coordinate 1,367 of DAIQPL010000013.1, forward strand.
TGAATACCAGGTCCGTGATAAAATAATTAAACAACCACTCACTACTACATCCCTAAGCGGAACGCGTATTCCAAAAGTTGTTTTGCCCAGGTACAAAGATTGGGGCGATATCTTAAGATGGCAGTTGCAGGAAAATATTCCCGGTGAATTTCCTTTTACTGCCGGCGTGTTTGAATTGAAAAGACAAGGAGAAGATCCAACCCGCATGTTTGCCGGTGAAGGTGGACCAGAACGTACGAACAGGCGTTTTCATTATGTATCAGAAGGCCAGCCAGCCAAGCGTTTATCTACTGCCTTTGACAGCGTAACGCTTTATGGTGAAGACCCAGATCCTCGTCCCGACATTTATGGAAAGGTGGGCAACAGTGGTGTAAGCATTGCCACGGTTGATGATGCTAAAAAATTATACAGCGGTTTTGATCTTTGCCACCCGGGAACTTCTGTAAGCATGACCATCAATGGGCCAGCGCCCATGTTGCTTGCTTTTTTTATGAATGCAGCTATTGACCAGCAGTGTGAAAAATGGATAGAGGCCAATAACCAATGGACAATGGTCAATGAAATCTATCAAAAGAAATATGGCCATCTTTCCAAACCAGTATATTATAATCCTTCCGAGCCCGAACGCTTACCACATGGCAACGATGGCCTCGGATTAAAATTATTAGGATTAAGTGGCGATGAAGTGTTGCCGAAAGAAGTGTATGAACAACTAAAATCCGATGCCTTGTCACAGGTACGCGGTACGGTACAAGCTGATATATTAAAAGAAGACCAGGCACAGAACACCTGCATTTTCTCAACAGAGTTTGCTTTAAAGTTAATGGGTGATGTACAGGAATATTTTATTAAAAACAAGGTGCGCAACTTTTATAGCGTATCTATTTCTGGTTATCATATTGCGGAAGCAGGCGCCAATCCTATAACGCAATTAGCTTTCACTCTGGCCAATGGCTTTACCTACGTGGAGTATTACCTGAGCAGGGGGATGAATATTGACGATTTTGCTCCTAACCTTTCCTTTTTCTTTAGCAATGGAATGGACGCGGAATATAGCGTTATTGGCCGCGTAGCCCGCCGAATCTGGGCCAAGGCAATGAAGCATAAGTACAAAGCCAATGACCGTTCGCAAAAATTAAAATATCATATCCAAACATCCGGACGCAGCCTTCATGCCCAGGAAATTGATTTCAACGATATCAGAACAACCTTACAGGCTCTGTATGCTATTTATGATAATTGTAATTCTCTTCATACAAATGCTTATGACGAAGCCATTACAACGCCAACGGAAGAAAGTGTGCGCCGTGCCATGGCAATTCAATTGATCATCAACCGGGAGTTAGGTTCTGCCAGGACAGAAAATTTTATACAAGGCTCATTTGCTATCGAAGAGTTAACGAACCTCGTTGAAGAAGCTGTATTGACCGAATTTGATCGCCTTACAGAACGTGGCGGTGTGTTAGGCGCCATGGAGAGAATGTATCAACGCAATAAGATACAGGAGGAAAGCTTGTTTTACGAACATCAAAAACATACCGGCGAGTTACCACTTGTTGGTGTTAACACCTACCTAAACAAAAACGGCAGTCCTACCATATTACCTAAGGAAGTAATCCGGTCTACCAGGGAAGAAAAAGAACAGCAAATACAGAACCTGCGTGCTTTCTGGAAACGAAATGAGGAAAAGAATGAAGAAGCCTTAAAACGTTTAAAAGAAATGGCTATCAACAATGAAAATTTGTTTGCAGAATTAATGGAAACTGTAAAATATTGCTCGCTCGGACAAATCACCCGTGCTTTATATGAAGTAGGTGGCCAGTACCGCCGGAACATGTAAGAAAAGTTTTAATAAAAAGCCCCGAACTACCGGGGCTTTTTATTACTTGTGGAAAGTATACTGAATTATTCCTGAACCAAAACTTTTTGTGTTTGAACACTGGAACCCGAAATGATTTTCACCAGAAAAACACCGGTACCATATTTCCTAAGATTCAAAGGCAATGCCTGGGAAGAAGATGAAATGGTTCTTTCTTCAACCGTAATACCCCTGGAATTAATAACCATTACCTGGGTTTTAGAAGAAGTCACCGCACCCAGTTTTACCTGAACCTGTCCACGGCTTGGGTTTGGATATACCGAAGCAGCTGCATTGTGTGCTTCTTCCAGTAGCTCACTGGCAACTGGCGCAGTTCTTCCAGCTGATAAGCCAGAGCAATCTCCCAAACAATCTCCATGAGCAAGGTGCGCAGGAACTGCACTCCAGCTTACACAAATTGCTTGTTTGTTTCCTGTATTTCCTGGCGGAATGTGACATACCATCACTTTCTTGTCTTTATCGTTTTTATTACCACAAGGAATTACAGTATTCTGGCAACCCAGAATCCGAACCCTATGGTCATTTACCCCAAGGCCGGTAGCCGCGGTAAAACCCCAATTCACGGTATTGGTTCCTGTTATAGCCGCTATATCGCCTGTAAAAGTGTAGGTATTTCCCAAAAAGGTTACCGTTAATTGTTTTGCCGTAGCATTCCACATGAATGTTGCAGGGTGCCATAAGCCGTCCTCTATATTTACGCCAAGAGGGTAGGTACCAAGGTCATTTGCTGTTTGGTGTGTAGATGATCCTTCTGACATAAACGCTAAATGATCTGCTGCAGGATCGTGATGATCATAACCGCCGGTTACTATGGCCGGAGTATTCTGCCAGGTATCAAATTCCACTGCAAATGCATTAGCGATGCCACCATATCCAATTTCCTGGCCGTAACCGCCAATAGTGCTGGTACCGTTTGGCTGAAATACAAAAGCGATACCATCTGCGCCAGTCCTGAAAATGTCGGGAGGACCACCAGCAATAGGATTAGTTTCTGATACAATACCAAAATTCAATTCCGTGTGTAATACAAAATCCTTTGTAAGGTCAATGGCTTGTGTGTTCCAGATAGCTCCTCTTTGATCTTTCACCTGTGGTGTTAATTGGTATTCCGTACCACTGATAAGACTTGCATTTTGCACAGTTTGAAACTGCGCATTAGCCCAGGAGCAAATTAATAAGAGAAAGGCCAGCGAATAAAATTGTTTCATAAACTACAGTTTAAGTTATTAATAAAAATTGATGACAATGGAAGGATCAGTCAATGGATAACTGTGAAGGACTTAAACAGGTTTTCGAAAGAAATTAAAAATTAAACTGGTACGTGCAGATCGGCGGTGTTTTCAAAAGAAGGAGGTAACAAAACTAATAAATGAATTGGTATGTAAAAATTTTTTATTAAAATGTTGCAGGTAATTTTTTGTTGATTATCTGTTAACCCCTTATCCCATTATTCTTTAGTATTGTATCTTAACGGCTTGCATTACATTTCGTATGAAGAAACTACCAAGACAATTATTAATAGCATTTATAGCAAGCCTCTTGTTTTGCCCTGCCGGAGCACAAATGCTTGATTCCACCCTGGCCAAATACGCCGGAAAATATCAGCAGGAAAAAATATGGCTACATTATGATAAAGCATCCTATTATGCAGGGGAAACCATTTGGTTCAAGGCATACCTTATGGAGGGGCTATTACCAATTGCCGAAACCAAAACGTTTTACGTAGACTGGGTTGCCGACAATGGAGAAGTGTTATGGCACACAGTTGGCCCTGTTCTAGAAGCTTCTGCCACAGGGCAATTTCAGATTCCAGAAAATTATAATGGCAATTTTATTCATGTAAAGGCCTACACCAAATGGATGTTGAATTTTGATACCGCTTTTTTGTACAGTAAGGACATTCGCGTTCTCAACAAAAATGCAACTACAAAGGCCGGGACAAAACCTTTATCCATTTATTCACTCGAATTTTTTGCTGAGGGAGGCGACCTTGTAGCCGGGGTAACAAATAATATAGCATTCAAAGCAACAGATCAATGGGGGTTGCCTGCCCGGGTGAAAGGAAAGATAGTTGATAACAAAGGAACCTTAATTGATTCTTTTCATTCCGTTCATAATGGAATGGGTTCTTTTTTATTAACACCACAGGAAGGAAGTAGTTACAGCGCAAAATGGAAGGATGAAAAAGGCAAAGAATATACTACCGCCCTGCCATCTATCAAACCTTCAGGTATTGTGATGCAGATTACTGTTGCCGGTAATAAACGCAACATTACATTGCAACGCAGTAATAGCGCTGCTGATAACTTAAACCTGGTGCATATTATAGGCACTATGAGCCTGGGAGCGGCTTTTAAAACAGACGTAGCTCTTGCAGCAGGTAATAGCGCAAAAAGAATCATCCAAACGGAAACACTGCCTTCAGGTATATTAACCATCACTTTATTTGATGCAGGCTGGAACGCTATTGCCGAACGTATTACTTTCCTAAATAATCACGAGTACAGTTTTCAGCCGCAAATGGAAGTACAACACTGGGGGCTAAATAAAAGGGCCAGGAATGAGATTCAAATTACCATTCCGGATAGTTTGCAGGGAGCCAATTTTTCTGTTGCGGTTACAGACGCTGCTATTGGGCGGGATTCAACAAACAATATCATCTCTCATCTTTTACTAACCAGCGATATCAAAGGTTATATTCACACACCTTCCTATTATTTTTCGAATAATGCTGATTCAACAGCACAACATCTTGACCTGGTTATGCTCACGCATGGCTGGAGAAGGTTTAAATGGGAAGATATAGTGAAAGGGAAACTTCCTAAAATAACCTATCCTAAGGACACTTCTTATCTGGCTTTATCGGGCAAAGTGTATGGCGTAACCAAAGGAATGTTAAGTGGTAAAGAAAGCATTTTTCTTTTTGTAAAAGATAAGGACTCAGGCACCAAAGGGATGCTTATGCCACTGAATGTTGACGGTACGTTCAGCGACCCCTCTATGATCTTTTTTGACACGCTAAGAGTTTTTTACCAGCTAAAATCAAAATTGTTCAGTAGTGCAGAAGCAAGGTTTATGACTGACCGCTTACCACCGTTCAATTACTTAGCGGCCAGCAAAAACTTTTTACCGTTCACCGCGCCACTTGATACTACGGGAAATTACCGTCATTCAATGCTGGCTGCAGAAGCGTTACGCCTGGCAAATCTTCAAAAAGGTAAAGTGATGGAGGGCATTACTGTTACTGCCAGGACAAAACCTCCTTTGCAACAATTGGATGAAAAATATGCGCGGGGACTTTTTAGCGGTGGCGATGGTTACCAGTTTGACCTTGTCAATGATCCGTTTGCCCTTAGCAGCACCAATATTTTTTCTTACCTGCAGGGAAAAGTGGCGGGATTACAGATCACTACTGGTGGTGGAACACCCAGCCTTTCCTGGCGTGGAGGTACTCCGCAACTATTCCTTGACGAGATGCAGATAGATGCTGATTTTCTTAATTCTATGTCGGTTACTGATATAGCCTATGTAAAAGTATTTAGACCTCCATTCATGGGCGCCGCCGGTGGTGGAAGTGGTGGGGCTATTGCAATTTATACCCGTAGAGGAGATGAATTAAGAAGTAAACCCGGAGGACTTAGCACTAATGCTGTTGCAGGATATACTCCTATCCGTGAGTTCTACTCTCCTAACTATGCGAGTTTTGATAAACGAAATGAACAACCTGATGTTCGAAGCACTTTATATTGGAATCCACTGGTGATCACTTCTCCCAAGAATCGTTCGGTTAAGTTTAGCTTTTACAATAACGATGTTACCAGATCTTTCAGGGTAATTATTGAAGGAATGAGTAAAGAAGGTTTGCTGACGCATTATGAAGAAATAATGGAATGATTTTGCAACTTCTTCCTATTAATTAAAAAATAAATGAGTCAAAGACGGGTGGGCGTTGCCGAAAATTTACAGGGTTATCAACCCCCGGAACAAAGACTTCACCGATAATTTACTGAAACGGGATGTAACCACATTATCTTCGGTTTATCCATTTGAAAAAACCGATTTACATCCAATATCTGAAAGAATTAACCGCCACCATCCCGATTTGCCAACCAAATTTTCGCTAAGAGCAATCAAAACTAACTGAACGTAGCGAGCCCCACCGGCTCGCTTTTTTTTATCTCATCTATCCTTGCTATTCAATATTTTATTATTTTAGATAACCTCTTGAAGCCGCCTTATCCAGTTACCCCACCGAATGTTACTCTGAAACGATAGATCTAGTTGAGTGAAAGCTTGGCTCTATTTGTTCGCTTGTCTTTTTTTTACTAAAACCAACATAGATGCAACCAAACCATTTTCTTAAAGCAGGCATCCTGGCTACTGTGACAATATTGTCCTTTGTAATTTGCTGGGAAGTTTTTCTTCGACACAAAGGTTATTCTGTTTCTTATGATGATGGAGGGCCGTTATGGTCCGACAAAAGAGCCCAGGCATACCAACCGTCTGACAAAGCCACTGTTTTTATTGGCTCGTCAAGAATTAAATTCGATTTAGATATACCAACATGGGAAAAACTTACCGGCGAAAAAGCTATTCAGTTGGCTATAGTTGGAAGCTCTCCTCTGCCGGTACTGCATAACCTTGCCGATGATAAAAATTTTAAAGGGAAATTGGTTATAGATGTTACAGAAATATTGTTTTTTTCAGCCTCAGACGGCAGTAGCAAAATGCCAAATGATAATATAAAATATTACAAAAACCGCACGCCTGCACAAAGGGCCAGCTTTACACTCAATCATTGGGTAGAATCAAAGTTCGTTTTCTTAGACAAAGATTTCCTTTCGTTAAATTCCTTATTGGATAGTTTTCATGTTAAAGACCGTCCGGGTATATATGGCGGACCTGATTTTCCCTGGGAATTCGATAAAACAGCATTTAACCGCCAAAGCATAATGGATGATCGCTTTGTAAGTGACACCAACCTGCAAAACAAGGTTAAAGGCATCTGGGGTTCTTTTGCCAAAATGAGTACCGAAAAGCCTCCCACAGGCAAGCGTCTTGATTCTTTCATGACGGTAGTAAAAGCTGATGTTGATAAAATTAAAGCCAGGGGGGGACAAGTTATTTTTGTACGCACCCCGTCCAGCGGACCATTCCTCTTTGGAGAGAAAATGGGGTTCCCGCGTGCCGCCTATTGGGATAAATTATTAGCAATAACCCAGTGCCCCGGAATTCATTTTGAAGATTACGCTCCTATTGCGCATTTTGTTTGTCCTGAATTTTCTCACCTGGCGCCCAAAGATGCAATTGTATTTACAGAACATTTTGTTCAGCTACTTAAACAAAAAGGATGGAATTTCTCTGGTAAACAATTAGCCTTATCCTCACTTCAACCTCATAACTAACTCTTTATGGTCTTCAATTCTTATACATTCATAGCCTTCTTTATTATTATGCTTGTATTGCATAATATGCCATTCCCGTGGAAAGTAAAAAAAGTAAATCTTTTACTAGCCAGTTATTTATTTTATGCTGCATGGAATCCTCCATTCATTCTTCTTTTGTGGCTTTCTACGGTTGTAGACTATTTTGTAGGCAAAGCTCTTTATCACCAGGAAAATAAAAGCAAACGAAAGCTGTTGCTGGTGGTAAGCCTTATTGGAAATTTAGGCATGCTTTGCTTTTTTAAGTACGGCGGTTTTTTATTAGAAAACTTTGTAACACTTGTCAACAGTCTTGGCATCAATTATCATCCGGCAAAGCCAAACATTATTTTACCCGCAGGCATTTCGTTTTACACTTTCACCACGCTTTGCTACACCATTGATATGTATAAAAAGAAAAGTGAACCAGTAAAATCAATGCTTGATTTTTCTCTATTTGTTACCTTCTTCCCTCACCTTGTAGCAGGCCCTATTGTACGTCCGCCGCAATTGGTACCCCAGTTTGAAACGCCACATTCCGCTACGCAAAAGCAATTGACCCAGGGATTATTATTATTATCGCTTGGTTTATTTATGAAGGTGGTGTTAGCAGATAGTATGTTGTCAAAATCAGCCGACATGGTATTTTCTGCGCCTAATGCCCTACATACTTTAGATGCGTGGATGGGCGTACTGGCATTTTCCGGCCAAATATTTTTTGACTTTGCCGGCTATTCTACGTGTGCGATCGGAGTAGCTTCCTGTCTAGGCTTTGTATTACCTGAAAACTTTTTATACCCCTATGCAGCTGTGGGCTTCTCAGATTTCTGGAGAAGATGGCACATAACATTATCGGCATGGCTTCGCGATTACTTGTACATACCATTAGGGGGCAACCGCACAGGAAAATTCAAAACCTATGTCAATCTTATGATAACAATGTTATTGGGTGGTTTATGGCATGGTGCTAATTGGACCTTTGTTGTGTGGGGCGGTTTGCATGGATTGTATTTATGCGTTGAGAAATTGATCCAGGATATGCGCAAACCGAAAATTATGATACCGGTTGAAATTCAAAATATTGAAAAAGTAGTAGTACAGGGATATATGGCGCCTCGCTTTTTGAGGAAAGTAACGTCTTCTAACTTTTTACTTGCGCTGATTACTTTTTTCTTAATAAATGTAACATGGGTATTCTTTCGTTCTGCAGACTTCACCACTGCATGGCGCTTGCTAAGTTCCATGTTTGGAAATGTAACAAATGGCGCGGCCATCTTACCTACCTTAAGTGTCATTAAAATTACCTTCATTACCATTGCTTTGGTAGCTTGTCATTGGATGATGCGTAACACCAGGGTTTTAAATGTTGCTGGCAAATCACCATGGTGGCTGGTGGGTATCGTATGGGCTGCTATGTTGATACTTTTGATACTAACTCAGGAAAGTAGCGGCTCGTTTATTTACTTCCAGTTCTAACGAAAATTAAAAATAAAAATGAGGAAGGATGCTTATATCCTTCCTCATTTTTATTTGTTCTATTTCTTCCGGTATTATTCAGCTACCTCTCTGCGACCCGCCTGTCATTGGCTTTTTTGCAAACCCACCAGATCCTTTCGTATTCTTATTGTTGATGAATTTAGAACCCTGGTTTGCATGCTTGGGAGCAGCAGAACCTTTTTTATCATTTTTCTTTCCTTTAGGTGTTAGTAATCCCATAGTGTATTGTTTGATGT
>DAIQPL010000013.1:10501-21354 GCA_036787395.1 Flavisolibacter sp.
TTATCATTTTTCTTTCCTTTAGGTGTTAGTAATCCCATAGTGTATTGTTTGATGTTCAACAAATTTAATTCATTAAGCCCATGCATGCTACCAAAATGGCATGTCTTTTATGTTTTTATTAAATAAAAATGCATAAACTCCTTTTTATTTTCATTTGTACCATTAGTATAAGAACAGAAGCTCAAGACAATAAAATAACTGCAGATAGGCCAAGCGAAACACAAACTGCTGAACTTATGCATAAAGGTTATGTGCAGGCGGAAATTGGTTTTAGAAAAGATCAAAAAGAAAAAGAAGAATATACCATCTATCATCCTGAAGCGTTATTAAGATATAGACTTTTCAAACAGCTTGAACTAAGGGCAGCGCTCAATGTTGTTAGTGAAAAGATGTTGGCTCAAAAAGAAAGTGGGCTGCAACCTTTAGAATTAGGGTTTAAACTTAAACTGCTCGAAAGCAAAGGTGCTATTCCGGAACTGTCTTTATTGACGCACATAGGTATTCCAGGTTTAGCCTCGGAACAATTTAGAGCAGACAAAGTTTTTCCAGGCATACGATTGCTTTTTCAAAATGACATTACTGAGAAAATAGAATTGGGTTACAATATTGGGTCTGAATGGGATGGGTTTTCCTCTACGCCACAATGGGTATACACTTTTTCACCGCAATTTGAGATAGCAGATAAATGGGAACTTTTTATAGAAGTTTTTGGGCAATTGCAAAAAGGGGAACATCCACAACACCATGTTGATGGAGGAGTGGCTTATTATATCAATGACAACGTCAAATGGGATCTTTCGGGAGGAACCGGACTAAGCCCGCATGCTATGAATTATTTTGTATCTACTGGCATTTCTTTTCAACTGAAAACCAGGTAACAATAGTTAATAGGCAACAAAAAATGCAATTCCGGTTTCCCGGAATTGCATTATACATTTAAGCAAAAGTTTTATATACCGTCGCCTACACTTCCTCTTCTGCCAGCTATTAAGCTAAGAACGAAAAGGATCAAAAAGATAAAGAACAAAATTTTAGCTATACCTGCAGCACCGGCTGCTATACCACCAAACCCAAATACGGCTGCTATAATAGCTACGACTAAAAAGATAATTGTCCAGCGTAACATAATTTTAAGTTTTAAGTGAATTAATACTTCTATTATTTCATAAAGCATGCCAGTAGAGTATGTGTTCCCCAATCTGTGGAGAGACTGTTCAGTTTAACCCCAGCCTTAATGTTTATTTACGCCTGTAATACATTCTTGTAGAAATTACGACCATCCATCTCTACATCTTTCCTGTAAGGTTGTATTCCCAAGATGAATGCAGATGTGGAAGTTCTTGTCCAGCTTGACTACAATTTTGAACGATACGATAATTGTTTTACCTGTGATCAGGATAATCTCAAAGAAAGCTGGATTGGCAAAATCATTTGCCTGGTATGTCCAACCAGTCCTGCAAAACAAACTCATGCTTTTGGGCCTTCGCATGCAGCTTTTCGAACTCTTCAATACGAAACAGTCATAATTAATTTAATCAGTAGAAGATTTAGCGATTCGAGGTTAAGCATTTCGCACATGGCTTATCCGTGTTCATCGCCATAAGCCAATTGTTTAAATAAAGTAGTAGTCTAAAGCATGTACATGTAACCCTTGTAATTGATCAATGCGGAGAGACATATTTTAAACCGATGATAGAACCAATCAGTGTAGAAATAAAAAACATTCGCCATAACCCAGCTGGTTCTTTAAAAAACAGGATACCAATAATAGCTGTGCCGGCTGCACCAATACCGGTCCATACGGCATACGCTGTTCCCATAGGTAATGTTTGCGTTGCCTTAAACAAAAAATAGAGGCTTAAACACATAGATATAAAAAAGCCGGTCAGCCATAATATATAAGTTATACCGCTGGCTTCTTTTGCTTTAGTTAAACATGTAGTAAAGCCTATCTCAAATAAACCTGCCAGTAACAAAATGAACCAGGCCATAAATTAAATTTGCGTAACAAATTTATGTTGCAATTAGTTATCCTCTACTCCTCGCGATTTGTTATCACCGTGTATAGAAGGGACAAGTATTAAATATTTATATGCTCATGCAGATGTGGCACCTGGATCTGTTTCAATATTATTTTCTGTTTCTTTTTTCTTTTGCATTCTGCGGAAAATACGATCCCACCTTTTTTGCCAAACGAGGCCTGTATGCTCTGTTGGTACTTCATCGCCCAACAAGCGGCCCCAGGGTTTCAGGTCATCTATACGATCAAAAATTATTTTAAGCACGCCAATAAACGGGATGGAGAGGAACATGCCCGGTATACCCCATAACAGACCTCCCAACAAAACAACTATAATAGACATGAGTGCATTGATCTGCACTTTTTTAGAGACGATGCGGGGCACAAGAATGTTGTTGTCAATAAACTGGATAGCCAGGTAAGCGCCAATTACCAAAAGCTGAGCAGAGTAGCCATCTCGTGTCACGGTTACCATCAGTACAGGTAAAGCGATGGCCACGAGACCCCCGATATACGGTAGAATATTCAGTATACCGCCAATAACACCGATAACAATTGCGGACGGAACCCCAATAAGCAATAGGGCAATGCTGTTTAAAATGCAAACAATAGCAGTTTCAATTAAAAGGCCCGTCATAAAACTTTGAACAGCCGATTTTGTCTGGCTAAGAATTTCCGCTACTCTTAACGAATTTTGCTCTTTAAACACTTGGAAGATAAAATCCAGCAGTAAGGGTTTGTAATAAAGAAGCATAAAAACATAGGTAGGAATCAATACGATTACTCCAAGACTTGAGATAAGTGTTCCAAGTGTGCCTGTTATCATACTTCCGCCACCGCTTTCAAATCCATTTGTAATAGACTTTATCTGTTTGTTCATGTTAATCCCCAACTTATCTTTTGTCCAGTTTTGCAGTTCAGATAATAGCGTTGTCAGTTTTTGCTTCAGCAGTGGTAAACTATTCACGAACCCTGCAATTTGTGTAGAAAGAAAATAAAATAAAACACCCAGAAACAAAATTGCAATAAGGATGGTTAATATAATAGCTGGAATTTTAGGCATTACTCCTTCCAGCCGTACATATAAACGGTTTAACAACATAGCAAAAAGAACCGCAAAAGCAAGGGGAACAAACACTGATGAAAGCACATAAAGTATGAATACAGACAAGACGAGGGTCAACAATACCGCGGGTGCTTTAATATAAATGGGATAAAGCTCTGTTTCCTGTTTTTGTTCCATAAGGTGGTTATCACAAGAGGACTGCAAAAGAAATACCAGCAGCAGAGGTTGTTTCCCATGCGCTATGAGACATGCAGCTTTATGCATTCAGTCTTTTTACTTGCGTGCATTAGGAATACTGGTCTGGTTTTATTGTTGCTGCGTCTAACTTTAGCGTCAAATATAACTTATGTCCAATCTGCCACTTACCGTAAGAAGAGCTATAGAATTGATGGGTATTTATTTTTTAGGAGTGATCATTATTGTGGGTAAGGATATCATTACACCGATTGTGATGGCTTTTTTCCTGGCTATTATGCTGTTGCCGGTATATCGTTTTTTAAGGAGAAAGAGATTTCCGGAAACCCTTTCTATAGCATTATCCATATTGCTTTTATTGGTGATCATCGGCTTGTTAGTGTGGTTCTTTTCTTCCCAGATTAGCCAATTGATTTCAGACTTTCCGCTAATAAAGAAGAATGTACAACAGCACCTGACTTCACTTAGTGTTTGGATTGACAATAAATGGAATTTTTCTACAGAGCGGCAGGTAAAACTAATCAATGAGCAAAACGATAAGTTACTTAACTATGCCGGAGGTGTATTGGGGGGAGCCGCCTCCTCGGTTACAGGCATACTTATATTCGTTGGGCTGTTACCTATTTATATCTTCCTTTTGCTGTTTTACAAAAACCTGTTGTTGCGCTTTGTGTTTTTATGGTTTGCGAAAAGTACGCATGCCAGGGTAGAAGAGGTAATGAGGGAATCGGAGGTGATTATTAAAAGCTATCTTATTGGACTGCTGATACAGATCTCTTACATTACTATTTTGTTAGGTGGAATTTTGCTTTTAATAGGTATTAAACATGCTATTCTTATCGGGGCTATCTTCGCAATTTTAAATTTGATTCCTTATGTAGGCGCTTTGATTGGTAATATTATTGGCGTATTACTTACACTCTCTTCCTCCCAGGAGATATGGCCCATTTTTGCTGTGCTGGGCACCATTGCTTTTGTGCAGTTTCTTGACAATAACATCCTGATGCCAAGGATAGTTGGATCTAAAGTAAAGATCAACGCATTGATCACTATTCTAGGCGTAATTGTAGCCGGTGCACTGGCTGGAATTTCAGGGATGTTTTTATCACTCCCTGTTATTGCCGTTTTGAAGATTATTTTCGACCGCACCGATAATTTTAATCAATGGGGAGTATTACTGGGAGATGAAAGGCCTAAATCAAGTCCGATGAAGCTTTCAGTTTTGAGACGAAATGATAAAAAAGTACGTAAGAAACTGGAAGAACAAAATGACATTGAACCTCCGAAGGAGTAGTAAGCTCGTTGGCAATACTCTAATACAAGTTGCTAACAGTCAACTTCTTTAACTTGCAATTTTTCACCACTGGTCACCTGTCGTTGCTATTTGTTTTCGATCACTATTAATTATTGATGGTTCTTTACCATAGTTTTTACAAACTAAAAACTATCTTTGCCCTGTTACTCTATTTAAGACTTGATAAATTTCTTCCCTATTCCGTAGAAGCTCATCTGGTCCTAATGATGAGAAAGCTCTTATCAGAGCTTCATTTTTAAATCAAATTGAAAGGTTTTTATTTCATGTTATTCGAACAATTAGGTCTTATAGAGCCTATATTAAAGGCTCTTAAGAAGGAAGGTTATACCATACCAACACCCATACAACAACAAGCTATACCCATAGTGCTGGAAGGAAAAGACATCTTAGGTCTTGCTCAAACAGGCACGGGTAAAACTGCGGCTTTTGCTATGCCCATACTGCAATTGCTTTATCAAAATAACAATAGCAGAGGGTACCGGCATACAAGAGCCCTCATCTTAACGCCAACCAGAGAATTAGCAATGCAGATTAGCGAAAGCTTTGAAGCTTATGGACGATGTACCGGCATAAAACACGAGGTTATTTTTGGTGGTGTTTCACAACATCCTCAAACCCTTGCTTTACGTAATGGAACAGATATACTCGTAGCTACTCCAGGCAGGTTGTTAGACCTGATGAACCAGGGCTATGTACATCTTGATCACCTGGAAATGTTTGTGCTGGATGAAGCCGACCGTATGCTGGATATGGGCTTTATTCACGACGTAAAAAGAGTGATCAGGCATTTGCCGAAACAAAGACAAACCTTGTTGTTTTCTGCTACTATGCCGCCACAGATTGCAGAATTAGCCGGGTCTCTGCTAAAATCGCCTGTGCGGGTAGAAGTTGCTCCGGTGTCTTCTACTGCGGATAGAATTGAACAATCGGTTTATTTCGTTGGCAAAAAACAAAAGCAATCCCTGTTAGAGCATTTGCTGAACGAATTGAATATTCAACGTACTCTTGTTTTTACGCGTACCAAGCATGGCGCTGATCGTATTGCAAAAGATCTCAAAAAAGCAAACATCAATGCTGACGCTATTCATGGTAATAAATCGCAATCAGCAAGACAAAACGCTCTTGCAAATTTTAAAAGAGGTAGAATAAAAGTACTGGTAGCTACCGATATTGCTGCGCGTGGTATTGATGTGGATGCTCTGGAACATGTTATCAATTTTGACCTGCCTGATGTACCGGAAACCTATGTGCACCGCATTGGGCGTACGGGCCGGGCTGGCGCCAGTGGTTCAGCACTTTCTTTCTGTGATGGCGGCGAAGAAATGGGCAACCTGAAAGGTATCAATAAACTTATTGGTCAAAAAATACCCGCAGTAGAGCATCCTTTTGAAGCCCAGGAAAAAGAAATAACAAGTGCATCTTCCGTAAAGCCCCGGGGCAGTTTTCAGAGAAGAAGCAAAGTGATTGTTTCATAAATAAAACAGGTTCTATTCTTTAAACTATAGAATCTGTTTGTAATAATTAAATATTATTTCACGCTAAACGACAAGCCTTGTAAGGGGACAGTTTTAGCTTAAGTTTCAAAATAGTCATCGCCAAACGATGACTATTTTTTTGTAAACTATTGCTTCTCTACAAATTCTTTCAAGCCCGTTCCAATAATCTGGTTCCACCCCTCAACAAAATTTTCTTTTGCAAAATCAGGTTGATCACTACCAAAGGTTTCAAGTCCTTCATGCGTTAATCTTACCCTTGTTTTATCGCCTTCATCAAATAACTCAAATGTTACGAAAGATTCACCGGGATGACCCTCATATGCCCAACTATAACTTAGTTTCCTGTCCTTGATAACTTCAGTTATTTTACATAAGTGCAGGAACTTTCTTCCTTCATTCTCTCCCCAAAACTGAAACGTAAAGCCAACCTCTGGCCTAAACGCTTCGAGATCAAAATACCATTGCTTCATATCATCTTTATCCGAAATGGCTTTCCACACCCTGCTTATAGGTGCATTCACCATTACTTCTTTAACTACTGGTATTGTGCTTTTACTTGTTTCCATCTTATTTTAATTTAAGTTATTAAAGACATTTCCTATTACCCATAACACCATGCTTATCATGATTTTTTCTTTCCCCTGGGTTCACTTTCCAAAAAGTCTTTCAGGTTACTCAACTTCACGCACCAGAACTGGCTGTATCGTTCTGTCCATGCGGCCACTTCCTTTAGCTTGTGTAATTGTGCTTCGCAATACCGCTCCCTCCCCTGTTGTCGTATCATCAGCAAACCGCATTCAGTTAATATCTTAACATGTTTTGAAATGGCTGGGCGACTTATATCAAAATTTTCGGCCAAAGCATTCAGCGTTAAAGGTTGTTGGGCTAATAAATGAATTATATTTCTTCTTGTAGGATCGGCAATAGCCTGGAATACATCTCGTCTCATAATATGTAACTGTTCGGTTACAAATGTAATGAAACTCAGGATCACACAATGATTAAAAATTTTCTTCTGAGGTGATTAACGGGCTGATTAATAATTTCAACAACTATACCTGGGTGCTAATAGAAAGAGTGTTGGAAGTTGTTCACCCTGGGGTAAGCTTTTTGATGGTAATCTATTATGAGAAGCAAAGCCCATATCAAATCGCATCCTCTTCATCCCATTTTGATAGCCTTTCCTATTGCTTTTTTTATTGGAGCTTTTGCCTTTGACCTTTTATCATTAATAACCGGTAATACAAATCTTTGGCAAACCGGTTATTACCTTGGCATCGCAGGCCTCATAGGCGCTGTTCTTGCCGCAGTGCCGGGGGCCATTGATTATTTTTATACGGTACCTCCGAAAAGTTCTGCAAAGAAAAGAGCTACCCAACATGCCATTATCAATCTACTCAATACAGCCCTTTTTGCTTTTATTGTTTATTACAGACGTATGGACAACCCCAATGTGTATACGGTACTGGCAATGGAAGGCGTTGGCATTGCTTTGCTATCTATCGCTGGTTGGATGGGAGGCACTCTTGTTCATAGAAACCAGATAGGTGTTGATCACCGTTATGCAAACGCCGGCAAGTGGAAAGAACAATATATTGATGCGCAGAATGGAAGAATAGAAGTTGGTGCCATTGATGAATTGAAAACAAATGGAATGAAACTGGTGCATATAAATGAAAAACGTAT
Source organism: Flavisolibacter sp. (assembly GCA_036787395.1). Taxonomy (GTDB): domain Bacteria; phylum Bacteroidota; class Bacteroidia; order Chitinophagales; family Chitinophagaceae; genus Flavisolibacter. Next base: position 18,280 of record DAIQPL010000013.1, read on the forward strand.
TGTTATTGCCAAAACCGAAAAGGGACACGTGGCTTTTAACGATCATTGTACTCACCGTGGGGGATCACTGGCCGATGGTGCTTTGATTTGTGGTACGGTGCAATGTCCCTGGCATGGCTCGCATTTCGACGTTGAAACGGGTGCTGTAAAAGCAGGACCTGCAAAAGAAAATATCGCAATATATACAGTTGAGGAGAAAGATGGCAAGGTTTATTTATTGATATAAACTATGCATAACCTTAAGCCGACTAAAGAAATTAACCTTATTAATTCCGCTGATTTGTCTTTGGCACATTCATTTCTTGAAAAATAGGTATGTCATGGGACCGGGCAAAAGCAGTAGATCATTTCATGAAGCTATATAGCAAATACGATCCTGATCAATATAAGTTCAGGCACGACGCCAATAATTTAAAAGGCGTACATGATGCCGAATTAGCCTTAAAGAGATTATACATAGAATGTGCTTCCGCAGCAGAAAAAAAAGAAACCCTTTTAGCTAAGCTCGATTACCTGATCAAACATGGGGCAGAAGATACAAAGGCCTTTAACGGAGCTGAATATAAAAGCATTATTAAATTAGAGGCGTCCGATCTCCATAAACAAATAGAAAATGGCAGCCTGTTTTTTTAGACTTATACTATCAAACTTGTTTTATCGATGATACTGGAGCATCCATTCATAAATGTTCAAACCGTTTTCTTTATAAGACGGATCAACGGCCCTTGTCCACGCATCATGTCCTCCATTAGGCCATATAGTTAGGCGTGGTGGTAAAAGAGGACCTAAAGAAGATATCTTGTCAACAAACCCTTTTGTACTTGAAACGCTTACCTGGGGATCATCGGCTGAGTGAAAAGCCCACACGGGTAATTTGCCGGCGACTATGGTTTGACATTTATTGGTAAATGCATAATCTGATGACACGCCCGCCATTGGAACCAGCGCTGCAAACTTTGACGAACTTTCTCCGGCAAGATCACAACTGGCCATACTTCCAGCACTCAGTCCTGAAAGATAAATACGATTGGTATCCACCCGCCAGCTTTTTTTTGCTAATTCTATGCAATCAGTAATATCGGCTGCAAGCGGAAAACTTTTCACCTGTGGCATCAACACAATAAAAGAATATTCCTTGTCATTAACGGTAAAAGTGCCCGGGAATTTTTTATCATTAATAACCTGTGCTACACCGTCCTTTAACAAGAGTGAAAGATCGCTGTTACCATTTCCTATTTGTCCCGCTCCATGCATATAAACTAATAAAGGATAAACCTGGGTAGTTTTGTCATAATTAGAAGGCAGCGCCTGGTAATACCCCCCTATTTTACTATTAATAGCTTTTGATGTAGCAGACAGGATCATATATATCGAATCCCTGGCAGAACTTTGGGACGGAGAAAGAACCCGGTCAACACTCGTTAGATCATTTTCTTTTTGACAGGATGACAATACTAAAAGCGCAAAAAAAACCTGGAATAACAGTGCAGCACTATTTCCATAAATCATTTTCATACATCACTCATTAAGGGATTAACAGTTTCTCATGGATAGTGCATACGAATAGTAATTGACAGTCCACGAAAATCATGCCTTTTATAAGTAAGTATACCCTTCCTTAATGAGCTGTTGCATTGACATTAAAACCACAAATTTGTTAAATGCTTATGAAGGTCAACAGTGTTTTACTGCATAGTGTGTTGAATAAATTGTCAGCATGAGTTTAATCATCTTGTTTGACTGTCAAGGAACTTAGAAATAACGAATCTGCTTTATGAAAATTAGGCTCAGCGGTTAACTATTCTGAGTCTACCAGTGAGTCACCGTGGCATCGTTTTAGATGAGCGTTAATACAGTCATTAAATTTATTTAACTATGAAAAAGATTTTTGCAATGGCCGTGTTGGCGGCAGCTCTTGGTTTTAGTTCGCCTTGCTTTGCGCAGGACACCACCCACCATGATGGCACTGTTAAGAAGGTAGAAAAGGGCATTGGAAAAGGTGCAAAAAAAGCAGGCAAGGGTGTTAAAAAAGGAGCTAAAAAAGTAGGCAACGAAACAGCCGAACTGGCTACCAAAGGCAAGGCTAAAGTAACGGACAAGAAGTCGGACGAGTGGGTAGGCCCTGAAGGACAAACAATTTATGTTGATGATGGTAGCAAGTATTACTGGATCAACGAAAAAGGCGGAAGAGTGTTTGTCAGCCGCGAACAATTAAAGACAAAACAAAAATAGCACAGCTGAAAAACAACCTCCTGTAAATACAGGAGGTTAATAAGCTATTGAACGGATAGGTCTCCCTCAATAGATATTGGTAATTATGAAGCTACAAGGATAGACAAAAAGCGGCAAAATTGCAAGCAATGTCAGCCCCCGGGCAGGATTGCACAGGTTTATAATTCTTCCATTTTCTTGTCTATCTTGGGCATGTATACAACCAATATCTTATGAAACTGGTAAGCCCCTATGCTTTACTGCTTTTTATCGTGTGTTCTTTTAATCTTCATGCACAGGATAGTTCCCGCACCGTCACCATAGATACATCTGCCGCTACTGAAGCCATGGCAGCGCAATTACTCTCGCGCCTGAACCAGGTTTACATTACATTGAATCGGATCAACTACACCACAGGCAGTAAACTCAACGTGCAGGATATCGAAAAGGAACTGACGGAAGTTTCAGTGAATCTTCGTGGCTTAAAAGAAAACCTGGCATCGGAAGACCGGACCTTAACCATCCGCACTTTGCAGATGTACGAAATATTGATAATAGAAATGCTTGCCGATCTGGAAGAATGGAGAGCTTTATTGCTTGAGTATGAAACGAAAGTACGCGGGATGACAGGTGAACTAGACGCCTTAAGGAAAGATTCAGCCTTTCGTAGGTTACGGCAGAACCAGGAACTAAGGGCGCAATACGGAGCACAGTTAAGCGCTGGAAGACAAAAGTTCAGGACTGCCGATAGTACATTAAAACTAAGCATATCAAAGATCACCTCGTTGCAAACAAAGATCTCAGAAAATTATATTGATGCTACTGAAGCAAGAAATAAAGTGCGACGTCAATTACGCATGTCTA
>DAIQPL010000013.1:21454-30878 GCA_036787395.1 Flavisolibacter sp.
TATATTGATGCTACTGAAGCAAGAAATAAAGTGCGACGTCAATTACGCATGTCTACTAACCGCACCTTCACCAAAGAAGCTCCCTATTTGTGGCAGGTTAGCTGGAAAACTTCAAATGATGATATCAGGACAAAGGCCGGCAAATCCTACACAGCTGAAAGAAATGCCATGGGTTATTATTTCAGCAAAAGATATTGGAACCGTTTATTTCTTGGGTTAACCGGCCTGATTTTCTTTGGTTGGGTATTTTATAATTTCAGGGTCACTAAAAAATTACAACAACAATCTGCAACCCGGCCTTCTCAATTATTAAAGCCCATCCCTATAATAGCCTCCCTTATTCTTGTTTTTACATTGGCTCCTCTCTTTGACCTGTATGCCCCGGCCGTATACAACCAGGTAATGCAGCTGTGTTTATTGGTGGTTCTAACTCTTTGTTTTACCCGGCACTGGCCGAGGCTCTTATCCTGGTATTGGATGGGTGTTATAGCCCTGTTTTTATTATTTGGTTTTAGCCGGACTATGATCAATCCCGGTTTTATAGAAAGATGGACACTACTTATACTGAATGTAGTAGCGGCAGGGTTTACGGCGCTTTTCTTAAAACACCTCCAACAAATTGTATTTCCAAAGTTTGTTCGGCCTGTTTTGCTTACGGGCATCACCTTACATATTGCGGCTGCCCTCTTTAATATTTTTGGAAGAACAACACTTGCACAAACACTTGGGTCAACGAGTATATTTAGTCTGACCCAGATCATAGGGCTAGCTGCATTTATGCAGCTGGTTACAGAAGCTTTTTATCTTCAGGTACAAAAAAGCCGGCTTAGAAACAACATGCACACACCGGTATCTTATGAACAGGTAGCACCTAAGTTTAATAACATTCTTACGTTGGTTGTCATCATCTTATGGGCACTTGTTTTTGCCAGTAATTTACATGCATACGGTCCGCTCTATAAATCTGTAAATAAATTCCTCAGCGCGGAAAGACACCTGGGCAGCACTGCATTTACACTGGCCAACCTCCTGGTATTTATGCTGGTATTGTGGGTATCGTTTATTCTGCAAAAGTTTACAGGTTATTTTATGGGCATTGTAGACCAGGATAATATAATGAATGAGAACTTAGGCCGGAAAGGCAATAAGTTGTTATTTGCAAGACTGGTGATTGTGATCGCAGGATTTTTATTGGCTATTGCGGCTTCTGGTCTTCCGGTTGACAAACTAACGATTGTATTTAGTGCCTTAGGTGTGGGGATTGGTTTAGGCCTGCAAAACATAGTCAATAATTTTGTATCTGGTATCATCTTAATTTTTGAAAGGCCATTCCATATTGGTGATACCATTGAAATTGGAGGTAAGTTGGGTCGGGTAAAAAATATTTCTGTCCGCTCCTCAGTTATACAAACAGACAAAGGTGCCGAGATCATCGTGCCGAACGGAGACCTTCTTTCACAGCAGGTTATTAACTGGACACTTACCAACCGCCATGTAATGGCAGAACTCCGCCTTAACTTAACAGGTAGCCCCAATTTCAGAATGGTAAAGGCGCTTATCCTTGATATTATAAAATCCCAGCCGGATTTAATTACTCATAGACAACCGCAGGTGCTGATCGAAGAGATTACAAACACAGAGTTACTCATCTTAGTTCAATTCTGGATAAGTGACATCAATAGCGCCGATGAAATACAAAGCGAGGTTAAAACAAAGATCTACGCATGTTTCCAGCAACACGAACTACAATTAAGCACAAGACCTGTAACCTACGTAAAGCAGTTATAAAAAAAGCAGGACAAATTCTGCTTTTTTATAACTAATATTTATGCATTTTCATTTACACTTCCCATCTCTTCTACAATGATAAGGTCTTTGTCTTTTAGCCTTATGAAATCATCCATTAACAGGAACAACTCCCTGTTTTCAATAGTGAGAAAAACAATGCCCTGGTGGCCGCCTGTCTTGATATAATATTCTGCTTCCCGGTTGTGTATGCGTATTGTTTCCGGGTCAGTCAGGTCAATTGTCTCAATGTTTGTTACCTCCATAACCTGGTCTTCTTCAACGGGTATTTCTACGGTAGTTCCCTCGTTTGGCACAGGCATATAAATAAGGTCTTCCTCTGTCAAGGTCATTCCGTCCTTTACTTCCTCGTAAACTACACTTACATGCACACTCCCAATAATTACCTCGTCAATCCCTACTTCCGGATCCAGAATTTCTTCAGGATTATTGTAATTGATTACACCGGCTTGTTTGGCCTCTTCCATAATGTCCAGTAAATTATGGGCATACGCAAAAGCTTCTCTTCTTGCTTCCAATAAATTTTCTGACTTAAAAAATTTTTCCGAGTGAATGGCTTTATCGCTTGTCCACATCCGAACCATATATCCCTTAATGGTGTTCATTAAAATGTTTATTTACTAATAGTCAAATTGTCTGCCATTAAAACGCTAGGCGGAGATGGCCAAAGCAACCCGCGATGACCAAAGAAAATCAGATATAGCCAAACTTTTGGCTACAAAAAATGTGCACACTGTTCAGTTTGTACAGCATTTTCCTCAATTAGAATTGTTTTATAAGATCTGCTTCAACCTTGCATATTGCAGCAGGAGTATGGTCTTTGCGTCTTTGATGCCTCCCCTATCCATAAGTTGTAAAGCCTCATCGAAATCTAATTCTACAATTTTTATTTCTTCGCCTTCATCTGGGAGACCCCCGCCGGTTGAAACTTTTTGCTCTTTTCTATATTCAGCTGTATACAAATAAAGTAGTTCAGTTAACGAGCCGGCAGAAGTATAGGCTTCATATATTTTTTGCACCGCATCAATTGCATAACCGGTTTCCTCTTTTATTTCGCGAATTATAGTTTCATCAGGATCTTCACCTTCTTCCAATAAACCGGCACAGGTCTCTAAGAGCATACCTGTAGGGTTACCATTCAAATAGGTAGGAACACGGAACTGCCTTGTAAGGATAATGGTTCGTTGAGCTTTATTATAAAGCAAAGCTGTAGCCGCATTACCATGATCATATACTTCTCTTTCCTGTGTTTCCCAGGTGCCGTCTTTTTTCTTCAAATCGAAACTAACTTTCTTAAGTAGGTAATGTGCATCGGATAATATCTCCGTGTTCTTAAGCTTAACCTCCGCCATAGCAATTTTAATAATGTAAAGCAATTAACGTGCAGAGGTCAACACTGCAGATGCATCTTATACAAATAAGCACATGACTTTTGAGGAAGAATACTCGCAGCTTTCTTAATGTTGGTTGAAAAATTTGCGGCCAGCAATCTATAAATAGCCTTGACAATTAACTGCACCGCATGTACATTTTATTTTTCCGTCATGATGTGTAGGGCCATAGTTACAGGTTAACTCTTCGTTGGGCGAAATGATTTTTAAGGCATAAAATTCCACATGATAATTAAATGTTCGCAAGTATGTATTCGGCTCGCACGAATGATTAATAAACCGTAACTCATTGCTTTTGCCGGATGCATCAATAGCCTTACCATTCCATAGTTCCACCATAGCAATAGATTCCCGCTCTTTTACTCTTTTACGGGCTAGTCTTTTCGATATTACTTCACCGCTCATGGAACCTATTTTTCTTCTGGCGGGGATCGATTCTTTAGCATATGTTCCCATGCCATGGATCTTGCTTCTGGCATTGCTGAGAGCATAATTGATCCTGCCTTTGATAAACATGGGGCAAAATTACTGTTGCGCTTTTTACGGAAAGCGTTTTAGCTTTACTATAGTATGAAAAAAGGTTTACTAATAATGCTGCTCTTCAATGCAGGAGTAATAGCCAGCGCACAGGACGAAACAGTAAAAAAATTAAGTACTGATGCCTCGGTAACCATTAAAAAGGAACCCGACACGGTACAAAAAGATTGGAAGAAAGGCGGCATGTATAATCTCAACTTGTCACAAGGTTCTTTGAGCAATTGGGCTGCCGGCGGTGACAACTTCTCAATAGCTGTTAATTCCATTTTAAACCTTTATGGTTTTTATAAAAAAGGAAAGCACAGTTGGGACAATACCCTGGACTTTAATATTGGTTATGTTCGTACAACCACCCTCGGTAGCCGTAAAAACGATGACAAATTTGACCTGCTTTCCAAATACGGCCGTGCCATTTCACCTAAATGGAATATTGCTGTTTTGGGTAATTTCCGTACTCAATTATTTAAGGGCTATACGTATCAAAATAATGTAAAAGCATTTTCTTCTACGTTTCTCTCTCCTGCCTATGTTTTAGCTAGTATAGGTATGGATTACAAACCTGGGAATCATTTTTCGTTATTTCTATCCCCCGCTACTGCCCGGTGGACAATTGTAAAAGATGATACTTTATCAGCAAAGGGTTTATATGGTGTTGAGCCGGGGAAAAACAGCCGATCTGAGTTTGGCGCTTTTGCTTCGGTCAACTATTTAAATGATGTAAGTAAAATTATTACCTATAAAGCAAGGTTAGACCTTTTCTCAAACTACACACACAACCCTGAAAAGATCGACGTGTTCATGACTAATGTACTTGCTATAAAATTATCAAAGGTATTGTCGGCCACGTGGAATGTTGACCTTATTTACGATGATGATGTAAAATTGTTTGGAAAAGATAACAAGTCTTCTGCGGTGCAGTTGAAATCATTAGTAGGATTGGGCTTACTGGTAAAATTTTAAGGGCTCTATTTCGCTGCTTTTCCAACAATTCCAGTTAAGACAGTCCCTCCAATTGCCTGATATAATCATATTGAAGGTCTTCATGCAAAGTACTAATAGCTGCTTTAATTTTTTTAAGTTGTGCCGTATATAAATTATTCAGTGCAGTGCTTTTTCGGAACGATATTTTGGAACTAAAAAGTACCATGCAGAAGTGAAGTAGTAATTCGACTTCTACCTGTTTGTTACCTGTGTAGCGGACGTATTTATTGGTCATTCGCAAGACCTTTCGCAAGCTTTTCTTTGCAAAATAGGTGCTCGCTGTATTGATGTCGGAAAAACCATTCTCAATTTCCTGCTTCACACTCCTTATATAGGCTTCCCTATCATCGGCCTCAAACAACAGGTAAGTAAGCAGCTCTTTATTTTCTTTTTTAAATCGGGCAAGGCGCAGACATAGATCAACCAGTTTGGATTGAGATAGTTCTTTCAACTCCTGTTTTATTTCGTTACTGCTTGCAGCCTTCATGAAAACCGATTTTTAGTTGCGAATCTAAGTGAACAATCTTGTCATCTGTTAATTAAAACTGTCAGCCTTTCAACGACTTATTCTATTTTGAGAAGATAAAAGCAGGAGGCAAACAGCAACCTGCGTAAAAGTTCGCCTCAAACATTGAACCTCAACCATTCTACAATCTATTTTGCTGCTTACATTTGCGCTTCATCCAAAACCATATAAGCATGGCAACTACGAAAAGATTTGCTGCACGGGATGCGACAGCTCTACCTGCGCCTTTTCAATTTCAAAAAGCGAAACAAGCCCTCATGATGTTCAATCAGAAATTTTGTACTGCGGTGTTTCTCATTCCATTCACCACGTAGGTATGAATGGGTTACTATTATCTGATGAAAGTAAATTAGAGGTACGGATTTATTATTGATATGCCTACATTATAAAACTTAAAAATGGAAAAAAGAAAATTAGCAACTGGTATTGAAGTAGCACCTCTGGCATTTGGAGGAAACGTATTTGGATGGACCATTGATGAAAAAACGTCTTTTAAATTACTGGATTCTTTTACGGGAGCAGGGTTTAACCTCATTGATACAGCAGATGTGTATTCTCATTGGAAGCCGGGTAATAAAGGCGGTGAATCTGAGACCATCATTGGCAATTGGATGAAGCAAAGAAGCAACAGAGACAAAGTAATTATAGTTACAAAGGTGGGAGGTGCCTTTGGAGATGGAAATAAATGTCTTGCCAAACAATATATTTTGAAAGCGGCAGAGGATTCCTTACGACGCTTGCAAACCGATTACATTGATCTTTACTTAAGTCATTGGGATGATTTAAACACACCGGTGAGTGAAACCATAGAAGCTTATGCTCAATTGGTAAAAGAAGGAAAGGCAAGAACCATTGGGGCTTCGAACCTCAGCGCTGAAAGATTACTTGAGTCCCTGCAATTCAGTACCGAAAATGGCTTGCCCCGTTACGAAGTTTTGCAACCCGAATACAATTTGTACAACCGCCAGAAATATGAACAGGAGTATGAACCGATATGTATAGACAAGGGTTTAGGAGTGATTAATTATTTTGCCCTGGCCAGTGGGTTCTTAACAGGTAAATATCGTTCGCAGGAAGATGCTGATAAAAGTACCCGGGGCGGTGGTATAATAAAAAATTATCTGAATGATCGAGGCCTACACATTTTACATACATTAGATAAAATAGCCGCCCGGTATCGATCAACTCCTGCCAGCGTTGCCCTTGCCTGGCTGATAGCGAGACCAAGTATAACAGCACCTATTGCCAGTGCTACTTCGGTAGAGCAATTAAAAGAATTGGAAAATGCAATTCAATTAAATCTGGACAATGAGGCAATGGATTTATTAAATAAGGCAAGTTTGATTCGTGAGATATGAGATTTAAAGAGGCATATAATGACATAAGTTTTGGCAAACGAACCTTAGTCCATCTTTTTAGGTATCATAATCCGGAGGCCTGGACGGGTGAGGTCAGACGGTTCTTTAAGTGTTTCGGGGTTTGCCGCTATGATCTGCTCTATGGAAACGCCATACCTTTTGGCTATATCAGGTAAAGTGTCTTTTTCCTCCACTATATATTCTGTAACGATACCCCCCGCTGTGCCTGCTGCTACCTGTTCATTGTAAGGCGCAGCGCTATTTCTGTTTCTATTCTCCTCCATGGTATCTGATTTTGAACAGATATAGTGTAAATATTATGCCATAAGTGCTCTAGGCAATTGTAAGGTCGTCAGCATGATGTTTTATTTGCAGGCAGGGGAAAGATCATTGGTATTGAACGGCTTTTTATCTAACTTTTCAAAAAAGAACTTATGCCTCAAAGCCGCAAACGCCATGGCCATCATGAATATCGAAAACCTTCTGATATTCCCGGTAAACAAAGAACAAAAGGCAGAGCCACCTGGGCAATACTTTTTGGCGTATTTGGATTATTGGTTGGCTTTTTTGCTGCAGGCGATAACTATATAGTATTGGCAGTTGGCACCTTATTAGGCACAATCATCGGCTATATGATCGGCAGGAATATGGAGAAGGAAGCATCGCATTGAGAATTAATTGATGAAGCACCAAAAATAAAAGACAAAGCCGTAAAAATGCTTTTTATACGCCTGGTCCTGAAGCTACCGTTATGATAGTTATTCTAAAAGCCTACAAAAGTTGGAAGTACAATTTGTTATGAGTAAAGTATGTGATCATTATTCAAAAGTTGAAAAAGAAAAATGGCAAGAATATAAATCTGTAATTGAAGGTGGAGGCCTGCGGTTGAATTTGTAAATAAAATCAAACCTTTTTATTAAGGCCAGAAAATTACTCAATAGAATTACCAAAGTACAAGAGTGCGACGCAAGTAAAGCTTTATAGTAGACGTTTAGCGGGCTACATAATCATCTTCTCTCCCTAATTTTACCGCAATCTTTCAAGTATGAGCATTCGCATTTTTATTACAGGAGGAACATTTGATAAAGAATATAATGAATTGACCGGGCAGTTATATTTCAATGATTCACATTTACCTGAAATGCTGGACCTTGGCCGTAATCTTGTTGATGTAGAATTAAGGACGCTTATGATGGTAGATAGCCTGGAAATGACAGACATAGACCGTGAACTGATTGCAGAACATTGTTTGAAAAGTCCTGAAGCAAAAATTATTATTACCCACGGTACCGATACAATGCCGGAAACGGCTCAACTATTGGCGCAAAAAATAAAAGACAAAACTATTGTGCTCACCGGGGCTATGATTCCTTATAAGTTTGGCTCCTCCGATGGACTATTTAATTTAGGAAGTGCATTGGCATTTGTACAAACTTTAGCACCCGGCGTGTACGTGGCTATGAATGGCCGCTACTTCAATGCTACTAACGTTAGAAAAAATAAAGAAACAGGCGTTTTTGAAGAATTGAGAAACGCTTAATCCGTTATTATGGATTTTGGCCGCGTTCCGCAAAATGGATTGAAACAAGTAAACTTTAGCTTGCCTCCCGAGCCCGCAATCAATAAAACAGTATTGAAAGGCAAAAAGGAAAAGGAAGTTGAAGTATTTATTGGTTGTGCCAAGTGGGGAAGGAAAGAATGGATTGGTAAGCTCTACCCGAAGGAACAAGGATGCTAACTTCCTGGACGAGTATTTAAAGCACTATAATTCCATAGAGCTAAATGCCACGCATTATAAATTGTACAAACCTGCTGAAATAAAAAAATGGTCTGACAAAGCAGGTGAGCTGGAATTTAAATTTTGTCCTAAAGTATATAATGGAATTAGCCATTTTGGTTCATTGAATGGTAAGAAATTTTTGACCGATGCTTTTTTGGAAAGTATTGTGGGTTTTAAAAATCACTTAGGCCCCGTGTTTTTGCAGGTGAGTGATAAGTTTGCTCCTAAGCGCAAGGAAGAACTGTATCACTATTTAGAAACTTTACCCAAAGACGTGCAATTTTTTTTAGAGGTACGCCACCCTGATTGGTTTATAGAACCCAACAGCAAGAACTTTTTACGGTATTGAAAAAACTTAACATTAGTGCCATTATAACGGATACTGCCGGCCGGAGAGATTGCTGCCATATGCATGTGACCATTTCTAAAACATTTGTCCGTTACGTTGGCAAAGTTTACATTCTTCTAATTATAAAAGAATCGATGCATGGATAGCAAGAATGAAATACTGGCTGGACAACGGCCTGCAGGAAATTTATTTTTTCTTGCACATGCATGATTAAGCGCTCTCCCCGGAATTAACGATTTACCTGTTACAACATTTAAATAAAGCCTATGGGTTGAATTTACAGGTACCCAAGTTTATTTAGAACAAACGAGAAGATCTAGGTAAACTGCTAAAACCGTTGTTTGGTAACTACTAAAAACTAAGATTTCTTTATTTCAATATCTTGCCATTACTTTTGAGGCTGGTTGATGTGTATCACCTGCTGTTAGAATAGTCATTTACTAAAAAATTATTTTATGAAACTCCACCATCTCCTTCTCATTTGCCTGCCGGTTTTAGCTTTTACTTCCTGTGTAAGCCGCAAAGAATTAAAAGCCGAACAGGACAAATATGCAAAGCTTAATAGCTTTTATATGCAGGTTCAGGATGATCTTAAAAAATGCCGTGATGAAGAAGCCGAGGCTTCCCGTCGCAAAGCCTTGTTGGAAACCGAGGTCACAGGCCTAAACAAACAAATTGATTTTCTGAAAGAAAATA
>DAIQPL010000383.1:0-3612 GCA_036787395.1 Flavisolibacter sp.
GGATCAAACTCTCCATTGTAAATGAGTTTTGATACTGACTATTAAAATTCTCAAAAAAGAAAATTAACGAGTCAAAATCGAATGTTATTCGCTTGACTTACCTATTTGTAAATCATAAAGATTTACGTGCTGTTGCTTCCAAACTTTCAAAGATCTTAATCAAAACAAATTGCTTTGTCGTGATTTTTTGCAGATGACAAGATTATGAATCCTCAGGCCTTTTGCCTCATCTTAACTTATCTAAAAGAACTCTTTTGTTTTCCCTTTTTTAATTGGGAGTGCAAATGTACGAGACGTTTTAAGTCTACCAAATTTATTTTTCTGATTCTCAGTTTTTTAACATCCCGGCCAGATGAATCTTTTGGAAAAATAACCTACTAAGAAAAGAACTTGTTTTTGAATTTTTTTTGCGGACTGCAAAGATACACCCACTTCACATTTCCAACCAAATTTTTCTGTTTGAAAACTCACAAAAAACTGTGAAGAGCATCACCAAAATTCCGACATAAATCCTATCTTCAAAAAGCGGATGCAAAGATAAGTAAGTATTTGGCTGCCAACAAATTAATTTACTTGTTCCATCATAAAAAAATGCAAAAGGATTTTGCTTTTGCCGGACATTTATGATCGATTTCAAAAAGCGGATGCAAAGATACAGAGCATTGGTTATTCATTCCAAATCATACAGGAAAATAAATACTAAAAACTTGTGAAATGCAGGTCTGGTGCAGGAAAATAGCTTTCGGGGTAATTGACCCTCTTTAAAAATAAGCCTGCTGCCGGAACAGAATAGCCACATTTTATATCATTACCAAAGAGGTTTCTAAATTGTTGGATTGATAATTTATGCCTGCCTACTTTTAATATAGACGCCGTAAGCAGTCGAACCATTCCTCTTAAAAACCTGTTAGCTTCTATATTATAGAGTAGTTCATCACTTTCTGCTATCAGTTGGCTTTGGTGAATGGAGCAATTAAAATTTTTTACCTGGGTGTTGGTTTTTGAAAAAGCATAGAAGTTCGTTTGGGCTTTTACCATACAAGCAGCCTCGTGCATTAAATCCAGATCAAGTTTATAGGGAAAAAAATAGGAGGTGGTTTGCAAAAAAGGGTTTTTGAAGCGGTGGATTCTATAAACATATTCCCTGCTTGTTGCGTCGAAACGGCAATGAGCTTCGGAAGGCATTTTAAAGAGGTGTTTTATTGCAATATCCTTTGGGAGCAGTGCATTCAACTTATAAAGCAGTTGTGGATTGAGGTCATTTTCATAATCAAAATGAAAAAAATTCTGAAGAGCGTGTACTCCTGTGTCTGTACGAGATGAACCGGTTAGACTAACAGGGTTGCGATGGAGGATTTCAAACGCTTTTTCAACTTCAGACTGAATAGTGACTGCATTTTCCTGGACCTGAAAGCCACTGTAATTGGTGCCCTTGTAGGCTATTTCTAAAAAATAGCGGGGCATTATTCTGCAATTAAGGCCTTGAAACGTTTGAGGTAATAATCATCTTTGATCTCTGTTTGTAAAGAAGGGAATTGCTCCTGGTCTGACACATGAACGTATGCTGCGTCAAAGAACTGATATTTGCCTGCTGCCGTAAGAAAGAGCGAACTAAGGTATTTTATTTGCGCTGTTGAATAACATTTGCTTCTAAAAGATTTTTTTGCTTCGTTTACCATGGCTTCATCGTTTTCCTTTGCCGCCATATTTTTACGAAGTTTGAAAAAATCACTCTCGGTTGCCTGGCTTGTACATTTCGCATTTGCAGGTTTAGTAATGATGGCCTTACTATTTGATGTATCAACTTTTGAATCTTTAATTGTTCCTGAAGACATAGCTGTGGTTTGTGAACCTGCATCCTTAACCGGTGGAAGACTTTGAACGGAATCTTTTTTTACATCTAAAAACACTTTATCATCTTCGTTGGCATCGCCATCTTTTAGTGCCGGCTTTGTGCCGGGTATAAGCAACCGGATTGTATCTGTTACTTCCCCGTCTTTGTCAAGAAAAACCAAACCAAATCCTTCTTTAGTAGAACTTTCTGAATGTTTTTTTACAACAGACTTTTTATATTCTTCTATGGAGGAAACCATCTTGGTACTATCCATACTATTTTGCGACTGTAATTGTTCCGTCTTTTGCTCTTTTTCTTTTATATCTTTTTCGTTTTTGTTTTCAGAAGCTACGGTTGTTTGCAGGGGGTTAGCTGTAACCGAATCTGAAGTGGGTTTATTTGCTATCTTATCATTTGTCATTAAATCTGTCTTAGGCTTCACTTCCTCCGTATTAGAGTTAGCCTCCTGTGTTATTGCTTTAGTCTCCTCAACTTTAGGCTTTACTTCTTCAGGCTTTGTTACTATTGCATCTTTTTTTTCTTCTGGCTTTGGAGATTCTGTTTTTGCAAATATTGGCATGAATAACAGACTCGAGTCTCCCGAAGCTTTCGAAAGCAGCGAAGTAAAGGCATCAGATCTTCTTTCATAAGTTACATTACTATTTACGGCCTCTTGTACCGGTTTTAAAAGATGTTGGTCTTGAAGGTCAAAAAGAGTAATACCTTCTCCTGATCTACCGACTACAAATCCACGGTCGGTGTCAGCAATGTTCAGCATAAACCTGGCTTCCTTTGTTCCACCAGAAGCAGAGCCAATGAAGAAAGTATAATTACCATTTTCCAGGTTTGGCAATAAAAGATAACCCAGGTCAGAAGAACTGTATACTTTATCTCCCAGGCGTATGTAAAACGGAATATTATTCTCTGCTTCCAGGTAAATAAAAAAAACTTTTTGCGCTGATACAGGTAAGTAAAGACAAAAAGAGAAAAAAAGGGGAAGGAGTTTCTTCATGGATTTTCAAAATTAATGGAATTCTTTGTAGCCAATAAGCCAGGAATTAATACAAATGGCGTCTATCACTCAACTATCTTCTTGTCAACTAAATTGCATGATAAGATAATATCTATTGTTAAGCTTTAATAGTCAAGCTAGAGAAAAGGTAGTTTTTTTTATTAAGCGGTTAGCATTCCGTTCTGGTTAACCAACATAGCCTTCTCTTATGTACAAGTTCTTATATAAAATGCGCAGGTTAATTTCCAAAATAAAAAAGGCCCTGTTTCAGAGCCTTGGTATTATTATTATCCCATACTATGTTGGCCCAACCGTTCCACTCTCCCTATTCCCTCATTCATTGTCTTATACGCATCTTTTGCAGCGCCTTCTATTTGACCCTGGGTAGAGTTGCTGTTTCTATTATATAGTATGAGACCAGCTATGACAGCACCCAATGCGGTTGCTGCAATTAATAAACTTTTCATATTATTCAATTTATGAAACCTGAGCAATTCATGTACCAACGAGATTTAAAAGCCCGGTTTTGTTGACTTTAATATCGTTACCAGCTTCCACCTGCGCCGCCGCCGCCACCACCACCGCCACCAAAGCCTCCAAATCCGCCACCACCAAAACCACCGCCTCCACTGCTTCCCCCTCCTCCGCCGCCAAAACCACCAGGGAAAATAACAGGTCCGCCAAATCCTCTATACCCCCTGCGTGACATAAAGCCGCCACCTCTGCCACCGCCACCAAACATGTTCAAAATGAAAAAAAGAATAAT
>DAIQPL010000384.1:0-3611 GCA_036787395.1 Flavisolibacter sp.
TCAAAGCGGACCAGCATTTACTCCCTGGACCTGGCATCATGTGGCTGTTACTTATATTGTTGCTTACGATTCAGCTACTTTATTCTTTGACGGAATCCCTATTGACGCAAATACTAATGTTACTATTAAACCTTCAGACTTAGGGAATACACTCAATAACTGGCTGGGACGTTCGCAATATCCTGGAGATCCTTATTTTAATGGTGAGATAGATGAATTCAGAATCTCTAATATAGTGCGGTATACAAACACTACTTATGCTCCACCCCCGACAACATTTACTTCAGACGCCAACACAGTTGTTTTATATCATTTTGAAGATGCCGTCTCTTCACAAATAGCCGTTGACGCATCTGCAAATGGGCGAAACGCTACTTTAGGGTCTACCGCAGGAGTAGATGTCAACGATCCCAAATTTATTAGCTCTACCGTATTACCTGTTTACATACTGAAATTTACTGTACAAAAATCAGGAAAAAATGTTGACCTCAAGTGGAATGTGTTTGCCACAGGCGAAGGCGGTAAATTTGTTATTGAACGCAGTACGGATCGTATTAATTTCCAACAAATCGGAACACTGACCATTCCATCAGGCAACATTACCTCCAGTTTTAATTTTACTGACTATTCCTACACCGGGGGAAAAATGTTTTACAGAATAAAAATCCTGGAAAACTTTGCTACCCCTAAATATTCTTCTATAGAAATGGTGGATGCTGCAATTAACGCTTTGTATTCAGCTCATCCAACAGCTACCAATTCCAGGATATTTGTAACTATACCCGGGCCAACTACCATTGCCATTTACAGCGCCAATGGTTCACTGGTAAAGAAAGTGAAACTATCAACCTCCCAGGATATAGATGTTCAAGGCCTTACCCAGGGTACTTACCAAATGGTTTTTGAAGGTTCAAATGCAACGGTTCGTTTTGTGAAGATGTAACTTTAGTATACCTATTTGAAGCCGTATCCTAAACAGGTACGGCTTCTTTTTATTAATCGCGGAAGGAATAACAATCGAAATAAATTACTCAGTATTCTTTTCATTGATACTGAAGTACGGGTTAAGTTTTATCAGCAGCATAGGCGTAGAAATAATCTGCAGCTTACCGAATAGCCTGTATTTTTGCGCCTTCGTTTAACCTTTCATTAACCGATTGAAAAATACATTTGTTGAATTAACCAATAATATGAGAAGAATTGTAATTACTGCTCTGGCTATTTGTGCTGCTCATTTTGTATTTGCACAGGATACAACGGTTGTAACCCGCACTGCTCCTGCAACAAACGTCAGCATTGGAGGCTATGACCATTTTCTAATACAGTTAGGATATGCCCAGTGGCAAGGAAAACCGGACTCCATTAATACCAAAGGATTCTCCCGAAGTTTTAATATGTACTTCATGTTTGCTTTTCCGTTTAAAACCAACCCGCGTCTAAGTGTGGCTATCGGCCCGGGCATTGCTACGGACCACATTTTTTTTGAGAATATGGACGTACGCATTGGAGATCCCAGTCCAACGCTCGCTTTCAAAAATACAGCAGATACCAACCATTATAAAAAATTCAAGGTAGCCACCGCCTTTTTAGAAGCTCCCGTTGAATTACGTTATAGCTCAAATCCAAATGACGACAAACACAGCTTTAAAGTGGCGTTAGGTGCTAAAGTAGGAACTTTGCTAAGCGCCTGGGTTAAAGGAAAAGACCTGCAGGACAAAAAAAATAATGTCATACGATCCACCATTGTAAAAGAAAAAAGCAAACGCTATTTCAATAGCACCAGGTTGTCCGTCATGGGCAGATTGGGTTATGGTAAATTCAGTTTGTTTACTTCTTATGGTATCAACTCTGTATTCAAAGAAGGCGTAGCACCGGAAGTACACCCGTTATCAATTGGTTTAACTTTAAGCGGTCTTTAATAGATTTGCATAATACTTGTGATAGCGATCCCGCTTTTGGCGGGATCGCTTTTAGTTTATAAAAAGATTATAATGCTGGACAAGAAAAATAGAATTAACCAGGAAGAAAGAGCAGTTTTGGTTGGTGTCATTCGTAAGGAACAAAGCGAACAGGAAGTATTGGAGTATCTGGATGAGTTAGCATTCCTGGCGGAGACAGCTGGCGCCATTGCTGCAAAGACGTTCATTCAAAAACTGGCTCACCCCGATAGCAGAACTTATATAGGAAAAGGAAAGCTGGAAGAGATCAAAAATTATATTAAGGACAAGGACATTGATGTGCTCATATTCGATGACGAGTTGAATGGTTCACAAATCTCAAACATTCAAAAGGAAGTAGACATAAAAACCATTGACCGCTCGGACCTGATTCTTGACATATTTGCGCGCCGGGCAAAAACAGCCCAGGCGAAGGCACAGGTAGAACTCGCGCAATATCAATATATTCTTCCCAGGCTGCGGGGCATGTGGAAACACCTTGAGCGGTTAGGCGGTGGTATTGGTACAAGAGGTCCGGGTGAAACGGAAATAGAAACAGACCGCCGTATTGTTAGGGATAAGATTTCGCTCCTGCGAAAACGCTTATCCGAAATAGACAAGCAGGCCTTTACACAAAGAAAAGACAGGGGAGAATTTATAAGAGTATCGCTGGTGGGTTATACCAATGTTGGAAAGTCAACCATTATGAACCTGCTTAGTAAAAGTGATGTGCTGGCAGAAAATAAATTATTTGCTACCCTCGATACTACAACACGTAAAATGGTTTATGAGAATACACCTTTTCTATTAAGCGATACCGTTGGATTCATAAGAAAGCTACCGCACCATTTGGTAGAAAGTTTTAAAAGCACACTTGATGAGGTTAGAGAAGCAGATATCCTGATGCATGTTGTAGATATTTCTCATTCCAACTATGAAGATCAAATGGGTGTTGTCAATAAAACCCTACAGGAACTTGGTGCTTTTGAAAAGCCTGTTATTACCGTCTTTAATAAAATGGACCTCTATATCAAAAACACTTTCGACGAATGGCTGGATGAATCTACTAAGCAACAACTACTGAGCGACCTTAAGGCAAGGTGGCAGGATCAGACGCGTGGTAATGCTCTTTTTATTTCTGCATTGGAAAGAACCAATATTGATGAACTAAGAACAACCATGTTAGAAAAAGTAAGAGAACTTTATCGTATCCGGTATCCTTACAAAACAGACTTCCTTTACTAAATGAGCAACGACAATTTGCAATGGATTAAAATTGCAGACGCCATTGAAGAAATTCCATTTTCCACCAACCATATAGCCGAAGTAGAAGCCAACGGCAAACGCATTTGCTTAGCCCGTTATAACAATGAGCTATATGCTTTTGCTCATAAATGCCCGCATGCCGGCGGCTTTTTTATTGGTGGATATCTGGATGCTTTGGGTAACGTAGTTTGTCCCTTACACCGCTATAAATATTGTATAAAGAATGGAAGGAATGTTTCAGGCGAGGGTTATTATCTAAAGCACTGGCCTGTCGAAATTCGTAACGATGGCATTTTTGTGGGCCTCGAAAAAAATAAATTGTTTGGATTGCTATAGCCAGGCGGTACTCCTGGTATTTATTTTTTGAAAAAACTTTTCAAATTTTCTAAATAGGTAGAATTTTTATTT
>DAIQPL010000385.1:0-3611 GCA_036787395.1 Flavisolibacter sp.
TTTGTGAGAATAAAACAATGAAGCAGTGCAAATTGAGCTTTCGACAAAAGGGTTGAGTGCCGGACGTTTAATGCAGTTATACTACTGACTAGCGCTCCATGTCTGATGTAGTTCTTTGTTTGTCATGGCCGTTTTTTTACTTGCCGTAATTAGTGCAGGAAGGTGATAAACGTAAGGCTGCGTGATGCTGCAAAGATTCAATTAAATGCATTCCTTAATAAGAATAGCCCAACCCTTTGGGCCAGGCTATTGCTACATTTGGTCCACAATGTATTTCTTAATGCGTTGTTGCTGTACGGTGGCGATGGTGTCCTCTTCTTTCGGTACCCGGTATTGTCTTTGTAAACAAAGCAGCACCAATTTCTAAAATACCTAAGATAAGGTGTGGCTGCCATACATAGTCAGCAAAACCAAAGATCCATGGTGACGCAGCAAGCAGTGCCCCGCCAATAAAATCGAGCATTAAGTGTGTACGCATTGAAATTTGGTGAGAGGCGCCCAGTTCATAGTCTGTCAATAAACTGTACAGTATTACACCTGCACCTAATATTACAGGCACCCAGGTTTCTGCACCACCTCTGTCAAAATCAAATATCCACGGAGCTGCAATTAGCAGCGCACCCATGATGTAATCTATGTACCCATGAGTTTTTGTTCCAATAAACTTCATAATTCTAAAATTTGATTCAGTGCTTAATTTTCAGAAATAATGCCAATTGCAATAAAAGAAAAACTGCTTCATATATCATGAATTTTTCTACATAGTGTCTACTAATTTCGCCAATGAACAACTAAGTGTAGATGCTGAACAATATCAGTGATGAGTTTTCATAAAGGAAAGGCCCCATTTATGAGGTTATCATTTTTATAGATAAATGGAATAGAGCCTTGCAAGTTTGATCACAAAACTGTTACGGCTGTGGTATAGTGATTTTATTTAGTCGCTACCACTTTAAATAAAATGAATGAGATTGGTGTACGGCATCAATGCATATTCATGTTTGTGCCGGTGCTTTTCTTTGCCGTCTGATCTAACGCAGACCTTAATCCATGGGCCAGTTGTTCTGCGTTACCAATTCCCCAATAGTGTAAAAAGAAAATTCGTGGTTGTTCATGTACCATATGGTTATGTACAGCCACCACTTCTATTCCATTATCAACTAATGCCTTTATTACGGGAGCTACTTCATCTTCTAACATAGTGAAGTCTCCGCCCACTGCCGCTTTTTCATGTGTTCCCTGGAAAGCAGCCCATGTATTAAACCCTAAAAAACTGGTAACAGGTACACCATGTTCCCGAAGACTTACGTCCGGCCTTCCGAGGGTATATTTATAAATCCCTTTACTCATTTCGGCTTTGTATCCAAGGATATAATCCAATTTTTTTGTGTCTATTGTGTTTGCTACAGCTTCAGAAGAAGCCGTCCCTTTGGAAGGATCGCCGCCTCTTATGCTGGCTACTTTATCCAGTACTGCTTTTGCTTTTTCTGCCATCTGCTCCGTGGCACCAGAGCCGCCCAGGTGCATATACATCACATTGGGATGGTTGCGAACAAAATGATTGTGAATGGCACTGATGGTTAGACCCTGGCGGATGATTTCCTGCTGCACAGGTTTTAAATCGGTTTCAGTAATCACAATGTCGCCCATTATCATAGCACCATCCGGAGATGGTGTGAACGCTATCCAGGTACCCAATCCCATAGCAGGAATGATCTTGAATCCATCTACTATAATACTTAAATCGTTTTGTGGGATAGTGATTTTATACTCACCCTTGTTCGACCTGCCTTTTATGCCTGTTATTTGTTCAATGACAGCAGTGTCTAAAGGAGCGAAGGCTTTCATTTCCTCCTTGTTCATAACGTTATTGCCTGCTTCATTTTTAATTTTCATTTTATCCTCTTTCACTTTTACTTTCTGCTGTGCTAAGGCTGGCAGATTGATTGATAAAATTGCAAAAACAAAGAGGGTACGGGTAATTGTTTTAAGACGCTTCATATAATTTACGATTAAGAACTTCAAATTTATGGCATTGTATACGGTTACATAAAGCATGTGATACCCCAACGACTAAAGTGAATAGATGAGGGCATAGCTTTTGAAAGTAATTACTAATGTTCTTTTAATAATTAAAATTGAAGGGTTAAATATTTTTGTTAGGCTTAACCCTTAACCAACGATGTCAATTTTCTCGAAAAAGATAGTTATCCCTAACGCCTGCACGGTAGAGTTTAGTTTCACCAGGATATTTACCGTACATGGCCTTCGCTGGTTTGTTTCAGCAGCAGATATCAACCTGAAGCATATTAAATTTTACATGGAAAACACCAGTGAAGGATGGAAAATAGTAAAGGGTCCTCTTGTTCCGCAATGGCTGCATGAAATAGAAAATGATTTGAACAAAACCATTCAGGCCATAAAGGATAAAAAAATTTTTGAAAACTAAGCTCGTCAATTTAACTAGATGAAATTTGTACCGGTTGGTTTGTTACTGGTTACTACTAGTCATTGGCAAATAAACCTTAAAACTTGCTCCTTTTCCCGGTTCGCTTTCAGCCACAATTTTTCCACCATGATTTTCGGCTACCTTTTGAGCAATAGATAAACCTACACCTGTTCCCCGGTATTCTGTATTGCCGTGTAGGCGTTGGAACATTTGAAATATTCGTTGTGCTTCATTTTGTTCAAATCCAATCCCGTTATCTTTCACTTCAATGCGGTAATATTTTTTATCCAGGTCCCCGTCTCCCAGTGGCACGCCAATTGTTCTTCCTGTTACAATATTGGAAGTAATGGTAATCTCAGGAGCTACGCCAGGGTTGCAATATTTTAAAGCATTGCCAATGAGGTTTTGAAAAAGTTGTTGCAATTGTCTTCTATATCCCTTTACAACAGGCAATTTGC
Organism: Flavisolibacter sp.; assembly: GCA_036787395.1. GTDB lineage: Bacteria > Bacteroidota > Bacteroidia > Chitinophagales > Chitinophagaceae > Flavisolibacter. Next base: position 2,908 of record DAIQPL010000385.1, read on the forward strand.
CTGGAGTTATGGTGGCTTTCTTTTGTTGGATATCAAGCTCTAGGTCTTCCAGTACTTTGTTCAATTTTTCATTCAGGTCTACCTCTTCCTTTTCATGCGGACGATGGCTCACGTGTGAATATAAAAGCAAGTCGTCAATAAGAGCGCCCATACGCTGGCTTGCTTTTTCAATGCGTTTAAATGTAAGTTTTTCTTCTTCGGTTAAACGTTCTGTCAGCTGATCTTTTAAGTGGTCCGTAAAAAAAAGTATTTTTCTAATGGGCTCTTTCAGATCATGCGATGCAGCATGGGCAAATTCTTCCAGGTTAGCATTGGAACGTTCCAATTCTTTGTTCTTATCTTCCAGTTCAGTTGTTCTTTCTTTTACTTGTTTTGCCAACTCTTCTTCAAATAGTTTTTGTTTTGTTATCTCCTGCACTACCCCGAATGCTATTAATGGTTCGCCTTCTTCATTACGATAAAAGTTCCCCTTGCTTTTAATCCATCGCACTTTACCATCTTTATCAGGAACCCGGAACTCATATTCAAACAGGCCTGTTTTAACCGCTTCCCTCAATGCTTTTTCCCGTGCATGCAAATCATCGGGATAAATAAGAGAAATGAGCTGGCTCCTGCTGACAGGTTCTTCAACACCAAAAATGCTATAGAATCTTTTGTCCGCTTTTACCTCGCCGGATTTTAAATCAATTTCAAATACACCTAAT
>DAIQPL010000386.1:0-3603 GCA_036787395.1 Flavisolibacter sp.
TGCTTAAGTTAGCAGTAGGTTTTAAATAGCATACTTCTCCAAAGGACAGAACGCTTTCCAATGTAAACCCGTGCTTCTGAAGGTACTCATGACAAACATCGTTAATCTCGATACAGGTTAATACATTATCATGACCATTACCACGCCTTGGATCACTATTTACAATCTGGATTAATTCCCTGATAGTGTGACGGCCATCGCCTGTAACAGAAGCTGGTGTGCGCAATGCTGCCGCAACAAATCGGTGGTTCACAATAAGTACCCTGAAATCTTTACCTGTGATATATTTTTCGACTATAATTTTTTCAGAATATTCTTTTGCACGGTCAAAAGCCACAATAGCCTCCTCCCATTTTTGGATATTTATTGTAGCGCCTTTTCCATGATTACCGTCGAGCGGTTTCAGCACAATGGGGTAATTAATGAGATCGATAACTTCCTTAAGCTTTTCCACAGAACAAACTACATCGCCTGTTGGAACCGGTACATTCGCAGCTGTTAATATCTTCTTCGTCCGATCTTTATCACCAGCAATATCTACCGCAATATTGCCGGTTAAACTGGTTATCGTTGCCTCAATGCGCTTTTGTTTGCAGCCATAACCTAATTGAATTAAGGAGCCATCGTCTATTCTGAGGTAAGGAATATTTCGCTTTTTAGCTTCTTCCACAATAGACCCGGTACTGGGCCCTAGCCGGTGTGTAAACCAAAGTTTTCTTATCTCGAAAATATCTTCATCCAAATCATAGTCTTCCCCGTTAATTAAAGCTTCAGCAATGCGTACGGCCGCCCTTGCAGTGTACTTACCCTGGTTCTCTTCTCCATACTCAAAAACCACGTGATAAACGCCTTCTTTACCAGTGCCTCTCGTTTGGCCAAAATTCGCCTTTACACCGGCGAGGTTTTGAATTTCAATAGCAATGTGTTCGATTACATGACCCATCCAGGTACCTCTCTTAACACGTGTGAAAAAGCCCCCCGGTTTGCCTTCACTGCACCGATGTTCGTAGAGCGATGGCAACAATTGTTGAAGCCGTTCGTAAAAACCATGAATAGTATCCGTAGGGCGGTGTTCCAGTTCTTCCAGATCCAGGGTCATCTGGATTAGATTTTGACGTTTAATGGACCAAAAGTTCGGTCCTTTGAGTACTTTAAACTCTACAATTTTCATATAGCCATTATTGGTTCAAATATCTATAGGAAAAATTTTATACCAATTTCTATCTTTGCCCCAATAAGCAGGCCCGGCGGCACTTCCAGGCAATACAATTAATTTGCGATTTCCTATTTTTTCTCTTCTAAAAACTTTTTTAATGCCTTTACAAACGTGTCTATTTCACTCATTGTATTATAATAAGAAAATGAGATTCTCAACAAGCCTTTTACTCCCAACACTTTCATGAGTGGTTGTGCATTGAGCTCCCCTGCCCTAACAAAAATATTGTGTTCGTTGCTCAGGTATTTTTCCAGCTTTTTTACATCTTTTTGTTCCATATAAAAAGAAATCACCGCCTCTTTTTCTGCTGCAGAACCCAAAAGGGTTACACCGCTTATTTTGGATAGTTCTTCCGTTGCATAAGCAAGAAGTTCCTGTTCGTACTGAAACAAGTTTTCCATCCCCAACTCTTCCAGGAAATCTATTCCTGCACCAAAAGCAATAATATCTGCAAAAGGCATGGTGCCAGCTTCAAATTTTTGTGGAACAGATTCATATTCCGTTTTTTCAAAGCTTACTTTTTTTGCCATATCCGATCCGCCTTCAAAAGGAGGTAGTTGATTCAGCCATTTTCTTTTTCCATATAAAACGCCAACACCGGCAGGACCACCCATCTTATGTGCAGAGAACGTGTAAAAATCACAATCCAGGTCTTCTACATTAACAGGCATATGCGGAACTGTCTGGGCTCCGTCCAACAACACAGGTATACCTTTTTTATGAGCTAAGGCAATCATTTTCTTGACTGGCAAAATGGTTCCAAATACATGCGATGAATGAGAAACAGCCACGATTTTTGTACGGTCAGATAGCATGTTTTCAAAGCTTTCAATTTCTACTTCACCCGAAGGCGTGATGGGAACTACTTTCAAAATTGCGCCCGATTGTGCACAGGCCATTTGCCAGGGAATAATATTGGCGTGATGTTCAAGTGCCGTAATTAAAATCTCATCCCGTTTTTTTAGTATCTCCCTCGCAAATCCACCGGCAACTATGTTGATGCTTTCAGTACAACCGCGGGTAAAGACAATACTTTTTTCACTGCCAGCGCCAATGAAATTTGCAATTTTAGACCGGGCTTCTTCGACGGACTCCGTTGCCATTTTACCTAGCTCATGGGACTCTTTTGGCTTACCATATTCACCCATATAAAACTGTTGCAGGCGTTGCAAAACAGATTGGGGTTTATGACCCGTTGCCGCATTGTCAAAATAAATAAAGGGTTTACGGTTAACTTTTTTACCAAGCATCGGGAATTCCTGTCTTAGCTTGTCAACATTGGGGCTCTTTGAGCGTTTTTTTGTTTGAACTTCCATAGTAATTATGTTTTGATATGGTGTTCAATAACCGTGCACAGGTAGATGGTTGAGCTTAAGGAAACAATCTTTTTAATCACGAAAATTTCAATAGCTACACAGGTGATGGCATGCTTTTTTGGATTCATTTGCTATGCAGCATCCCAAAGGATATTTGATAGCTATCGGCGGGGCTGAGGACAAAGGCTCGGAGGAAGAAAAAGAAAGGCAGAATAGTTTAGATTTTTTTAAGCAAGGCATTTTGCAGCAGATTGTTGAATTAGCTGGTAAAAAAAGCAGTCCGAAAATCGAAGTTATTACAACTGCATCTTCAATTCCTGATGAGGTAGCGCAAATCTATAAAAAGGCTTTTAAGAAACTGGGGTTAATTGACATCGGCCATTTAAAAATCACGTCACGCGAGGAGGCAGATAGCAAAAAAACTCTAGAGCGCCTGGAAAAATGTAACTGCATTCTGTTTTCAGGTGGCGACCAGCTGCGCTTATGTTCTATGCTGGGAGGTACTGATTTTCTTGATATTGTCCGGGAACGTTTTGAGAAGGAACAATTTGTTATTGCAGGCACCAGTGCAGGAGCAGCCGCTATGGGCAATACAATGATTTGCGGCGGCGAAGAAGCCAAAGCCTACCTAAAAGGAAAAGTGGAGCTAGGTATAGGCCTTGGTTTTTTAAGAGAAATAATTATTGACACTCATTTTGACGCGAGAGGAAGGTTTGGCCGCCTGGTTCAGGCTATTGCGGCTCAACCTGGAGCTATAGGTATTGGATTGGATGAGGATACCGGCGTAGTGATTGAAAAAGGAAGTAAGCTAAGGGCTATTGGTTCAAGTAGCGTGGTAATTGTAGATGGTAGCTTTATCAATCATAACAACATAGCTGATATAAAAGGTGGCATGCCAATTTCAGTAGCTAATCTCCAGGTTTCTATCATGACTAACTCCGATACCTATGATATTAATAGCCGCGAGTTCATGGGCATAAAATTTTCACATCATGAGCATTAGTAAGATTTAAAAACAAAACAATGGGGATTCAAATTGCAATACATTATCGCGACGCACCAGTTACTTAT
>DAIQPL010000121.1:0-10947 GCA_036787395.1 Flavisolibacter sp.
ATCCTGATGTCTTTTCGGTGGCCGGTGTGTTTTCCGGTTCGCTTTGGTGGCGTAACAAAGGCTTAGGGGATAGTTATAACGATAATACAGACCGCATAATGCATCAGCAAATACGCAATGGAGAATACAACGGGGGTTTACGCTTTTATTTTACCACAGGCTCTCTGGACGAAACAGCCGACCGTAATTGCAACGGTGTTATCGATTCTATTGATGATACCATGGCTTTAATTGAAGAGCTGAAGAAAAAAGGCTATAATAAAGAAACTGATATTCACTACGCCAACTATGAGGACGGGAAGCATGATGTAACTACATGGGGAAGGGCCATGCCGGCGTTTTTATTATGGGGGTGGGCGGTGAAACAATAATGGATTTTTTTAAATAACTATACCAATAAAAAGGCCGGCATATAACCGGCCTTTTAAAACAAATAGGGTTCCTTAAAAAGAATATCTTACCGTAAGTTGTGCATTCCAGCGTGAACTGTTGAACACATTTACACCATCACTGATCGTTCCTACCCTGTCACCTGCAGGTTTAAAAAATCTGTAGGTTGGTGTATTGGGAGCAGGCGTGTTTACAAATCCTTCAAAACTTACTAATTGAAACATGTCATTGGTTAAGAAATACTGTCTGCCCCAGTCTTTGTTCAACAAGTTTGTAAAGTTGGCAATATCCACTCTTACTGTCAGGTTATGGTTTACGGTGCCTACTTTGAGAGAAAAGTCTTGCTGAACGTTCAAATCAACAATGTTTGTAAAAGGTAAGCGGACTCCGTTTCTTTCAGCAAACTGGCCGCGTCGCTTACTCAGATACTTATCGCCTTGAATAAATTTTTCAAAATCATCTTTTTGCTGTGTAGGCGTTAGAGCCCCGCTTTGGGTAAACACCATCTGATCCATTTCAGCCCTGTCTCTTGGTATATAGATCAGGTCATTACCAGATACGCCATCACCTACAAACTGCCTGTTGCCATAGGTATAGCTATAAGGGTTCCCTGATTGGCCATTATATACAAGGCTTACTGTTGTTGCAAAACGTTTTTGTGCATAGCTAAAGCGTTTGGAAACGAAGGCAAATATTCTATGTCCCAGATCGTAATCGGAGTTGCTTAGCGTTACAAAGTTGCGGCCCGTAACTGTTTCTGCGCCAAACTGCCAGTTAGAAGTATTTACAGAACTGGTTGCTTCATTATTTACCATTGAGCTGCCATAAGTGTACGATGCGTTGAAGTTAAATCCTGTTCTCGTCTGCTTGTCAATAATAGCGGTAAAATTATACGCATAGCCTTTTCTTCCTTGTGTGTTTTGAATAAGGATAATGTTTGAATAAGGATTTCTTGCAGCTGGTACACTTGATTGTGGCCTGAACACAAATCTTGCAGGGCTACCTCCGGTAGAGTAGATGGTTCTTTTATCTGGGCCGCTTGTTTGAATAGCCGGCGGTAATATGTTGACATTAAGCCAGTCAACTTCATTGATATTTTTGGTAAATAAGCCATCGAGCGTAAATGTCCATCCGGTCCCAAAACGCTTATCAAAAGCTAAAGACACCTTATAAACAGAGGGTAGTTTAAAATTTCTCGCAATAAGGTTTAAATCACCTTGTGGAAACAAAAGATTGGGAGAAAGTCCAAAATCGAGCTGAGTATATTGATTGTCTACTTCAGGACGGAACTGAACCGGCTGCGTACCTATTCTTAGGCCTGCGTTACTTGAGGTGTCTACACCACCAATAGTAACTCCGGTATTCTGGTAAACGCCACCAGGCCAAACCAAAGGAGTTCTGCCAGCAAACACGCCAATACCACCGCGTACAACTAGTTTTTGCTCTTCTATATTATACCGGAAACCCACTCTTGGCGAAAATTGCCAGGATGGGCGGAATTTTTGCCCTGACTCTGCCCCCTGCAGATCATAAACGGTCGCTATTGTTTTAGAAGCAGAATCTCTAAAAAAGGTATCTATCGGCAGGTCGCTTAAAAATGAAGTTTTATCTGCTCTTAAGCCAAGCGTTAAAGTAAAGGCATTGGTTACTTTAATATCATCGTTTGCAAAGAAACCCGCACGGACAGATTTAAAATTAGCTGCTGAATTTACATTGGCATCACCTCCTTTGTTACCAGCATCTACCAGTGAATATCCTCTTCTATAACGGCTTGGACCCCGGTTTTCGATAAATGCCTGCAAGGCATTTATCTGAGTGGCACCGGACCCAAGATTAGAATAAGTATACTCACCATAACTCCTGTTAATAAAGAGATTGTAAGAGCTATTGAAGTCAAGGTCAGCACCAAATGTAAAAGAATGATCTCCGGTAAAATATTTAAAAGCATCATATACATTGATGATTCTTTGTTTCAAAAGATTAGCAGCAGAGGCAGTTTCCGAGCCAAAATTCAGGCTTGGTCCTCCATTGAACGAATTAATAACCACTCTTGGGAAAGGTGTTCCTGTTATATCCCTGTCATCCACTACATCGGTAAAAGATAGTCTTATTTTGTTGTTAGCCTTATTGGAAAACTTTGTGTTTAATTCCGCATTTCCTGAATGGGTGGTAGAGGGAAAATATTCTGCGCCGTTTGTAAACTGAATAGCGTTATTGCTGCTGCGACCAGGATTGTATCTTTCAGCTTTTGTTAGGCGGTAGCTTAGCGTTAATTTGTTGAGGTCAGTTACACTCCAGTCAAATCGCGTATTTATATTGGTCCTGTCAATTTTATCAGGATTATTCAAGTAATCTCCCGGATCATAGTTATAGGTTGTTTTCAGATAGTTAACCAGTTTAGCTATGGTATCTGCGATCCTGTAGCCAGTTGCGGGATTGATGGGAGTATAAGGTTGTGGGCGATTATCGTTTTGTTTTTCCACATTCACAAAGAAAAAGGCCTTGTTCTTAATGATAGGACCGCCAATCGTAAATCCATAAGTCTGATTTTTGAAATCAGCCAATTTTATTCTTAAACTGTCTGGAACGCCAGGTGTTTTGCCCGCAAAATTCTGGTTACGAAAGATGTAATAGGCTGAACCGTGATAAGCATTAGTTCCTGATTTTGTAATGGCATTGATACCGCCACCTGTAAAATTACCTACAGACGCGTCAAAGGGAGACAATTGCACTACAATCTGGTCTACCGCATCAATACTGATAGGAGGAACACCAGCTCTTCCACCATTGGTACCCGTTTCCGAAACACCAAATACATCGTTGTTTACCGCGCCGTCTATCATAAAGGAGTTATAACGGTTGTTTTGGCCTCCAAGCGAAATACCGCCGTTTGCAGTAATTCGCGCCTGTGGCGTAAGACGCACAAAATCGTTAAGGTTACGGCCTACAGTAGGAACGTTAGCCAATCTCTCCCTATTGATATTTGTCTCCGAACCATTTTTAGCAGTGGCACGGGTAGTGCTGGCAACCACCACTGTCGCTAATTCTGTGTTAGTAGCACTGATATTGAAGTCTTGTCTTGAGCTTTCACCCAGTACCAAATAAATATCATTACGGGTTTGTGTTTCCATACCTACGTAAGAAACAGCAATGGTGTAAGGACCGCCGGGGTTCATATTACTTATATCGAACTGCCCGCCGGCACGCGTTGTTGTTGTATATTTTGAACCTGTAGGTAAGTGGGTGGCGGTGATCGTAGCTCCCACCAATGCATCACCCGATTGAGCTGTGACTACACCACTTATACTACTGGTTGTCACCTGGGCATTAACACTTTCCGATATTGTTGAAACAAATAAAAGCAGATAGAAAATCCTCTTAAGCATATAAATAGTTTGTTTTCGGATGCAAAGAAAGGGAATATTCCGACATCAGTTATTGACAAATATTAACATTTCGTCACCTTCTCTAAGAGAGCAAAACCCGCAGTAACGCTGCATTTTATTAAAATTGGAATGTAGGAAAAACCATTGTATAGTTGCTATTTTTGTAAAAAGATTTTCATGCTGAACACTATTGAAAGCGCTATTGAAGATATTAAGGCGGGTAAATTGGTGATAGTTGTAGATGACGAGGACCGTGAAAACGAGGGTGATTTTATTACCGCTTCGCATAATGCCACTCCAGAAGTGATCAATTTCATGAGCAAGCACGGAAGGGGGCTGATCTGCGTACCTATGCTGGAAGATCGTTGTAAGGAGTTAGGCCTGGAATTGATGGTAAATAACAATACAGCCCTTCACGAAACCGCGTTCACTGTATCTGTCGACCTTTTGGGGCATGGATGTACTACGGGCATTTCAGCACACGACAGGTCTAAAACTATTCAGGCCCTTTTAGATCCTAATACTAAGCCCGAAGAGCTGGGTAAGCCGGGACATATATTTCCTTTAATAGCAAAGAAAGGTGGTGTTTTGAGAAGAGCAGGCCATACCGAGGCAACCGTTGACCTGGCAAGACTGGCTGGCTTTGAACCTTCTGGTGTTTTGGTGGAAATTATGAACGACGATGGCTCGATGGCAAGGTTGCCACAGTTAAAAGAGATTGCCAAAAAATTTGATTTTAAGATCATTTCCATAAAAGACCTGATCGAATACCGGATTAAGAGAGATTCGCTTATCGATGAAATTGTAAGGGTGGACATGCCTACACAGTTTGGCCACTTTAAACTGGTAGCTTTCCAGGAAAAAAATTCAAGTAACGAACACCTGGCTTTAATGAAAGGAAGCTGGCAACCTGATGAGCCGGTTATGGTGAGGGTACATTCTTCCTGCTTTACCGGAGACATCCTTGGCTCACTGCGTTGTGATTGCGGTGAGCAGTTACATAAAGCCATGCAAATGGTAGAAGCCGAAGGCAAAGGCGTGATTTTGTATATGAACCAGGAGGGAAGAGGAATAGGTTTGGTTAATAAATTAAGAGCTTATCGCTTGCAGGAGGAGGGATTGGATACGGTGGAAGCCAACCTGCACTTAGGTTTTCAAACTGATCAAAGAGATTATGGGGTAGGAGCTCAAATACTTCGCCACCTTGGAATAAGCAAGCTTCGTTTAATATCTAACAACCCTAAGAAAAGAGTGGGCCTGATAGGGTATGGACTCGAGATTGTAGATAACCTTCCAATAAATGTTGATCCTAACCCGCATAATCAAAAATACCTGCAAACAAAGAAGGACAAATTAGGACATGAAATTTTGTAAGCGGCCGAAGCTATTGGTCAATTTTAGAAGTTTCTTTCTTAACCTGGATTGAATCAACAGGCTTTAGTTTTCCTCTTTTACTCTGTTTAGAATCAAACTCTTTTCCGTACGAAATACTGGCCCCATATCGCCTTGTTTGCAAACCAGCGGTTGTAGTAGAGGTCAGGTAGTCCAGGTTTTCACGGTAAAAGAAGCTTGCCTTGACCGAACCCGACTTATTCAATAACAATTCCACGGTTACATCAGGAAACAATCGTATGGTTTGTTCTACAGACTGGATGGGCACGTCAAAGGTTCCACCAACGGAAAAGTTCACCCTTCCCTCAAACAACGATTTTCCAACAGTAACATTTACGTCGCTCTGGTTAATCTGTAAAAGACCGCCCTGGTTCTGCGCAACTAGGTTACGGTTATATAAAGAGCCTGTGAAATTCAACGTAAGGTTATTTCTTTGTAAGACCTTTGAAAGAAGTTCATTGATCCTCCTGTTTACTTCGCCAAATAGTAAACCGGAGATGGTACTTGAAATGGCCTCTCCAAAAGGATTGTAGTTTGACTGCTGGTTTTCGTAGGGCGCAAAGCTATTGAATACAATAAGATAGGTAACCTGCTTGTTCAGCTCATTCGGATTTTTTTCGATTTGTTGAATACCAAATGCAACCGAGGGATTACGATAAACAAGACTGTTGCTGGGAAATTCAAGTCTGAAACTAAACGCCGGCTGAAATAACTCACCGGTGAGGGTGGCTATCACGTTTACGTCATCTCTAAACCCGGTAAGGCTTCCGTTGGCAGGACTTCCGCCAGTAGTTCCACCTGTATTTGCATCTGCTAACAGTGTATTGGCCAAGGGCGCAAAACTTACGTTTTCTGCTGTATAAACAGCAACAAGGTTAACATTAGCTTTATATGGATCGCCACTCCACTCAATATAATTATTAGCGCCCTTTCGCAATATAAAGGGTTTTTTAAAGAACGATTGGAAAGTGAACAAATAGTTTCCTTCATCAATATTATACCGGCCGTTAATAGTGAGGGGCTCAGAAGTGCCGGAATGGAGCGATAAAATACCTGATCCCTTACCCCTGATAATATCGCCCGTTAGTTCATCCAATATAACTTCCATATTGACGTGGGGGGTGGCCGTCAGCGTAATGTCGTATTTTAAATTGGTCGAGGAACCACTTAAGGCAACAGGGCTCATTTCCCTGCCATACTTTTTCTCTATCATAAACCCGGCTTGCCCGCTTTGCCTGGTGTTGGAAGGCGGCAAAGTGATATAAGAGCTATCTGTTTCTGACGCCTTTACCTCAATAATCATTTGCATGTCTTTTTGGGGGCCAACCAACACAAAAGTTCCGGAGCCCCAAGCCCTTCCAAAGAATTGCTGGTTATCATTATAGCTGGTGTTCAGCAATTCCAACTGCCTTGATTGTGACTGTACTACAAGGTCAAAATACATGTTTTGGAAGGAGTGGTGTTTTATGTTGCCCCGTAATAACCCCACATTGCCCTTCCGGTCCCTTATTCTTATTCCATCCAGCTTAATCTGGTCTTTTGTCAATTCAATTTCCGTATCCTCAATCTTATAAAATACCTGGGTAAACACCACTTTAAAACCAGCGTCTTTAAGTCTTGCTTTAGCTAAATAGTCACGGTTAGCTCCCTCACCTAAAATATCAATATCGCCGGTTAAATAACCTTCAATGTCAGTAAACAATGTTCCGATGAAACGTTCAAGGTATTTTAATTGAAAGTTTTTTGGATGCAGTGAAATCCGATCTGTAAAAGCATTCGCCGAGTCCTTCAGATCCATTGCCAGGTCAAAGTCTATATGGTGATCAGGGTCGGCGTTATTACCCTTACCTGTGAGTAAACCAGTTTTATTATTGTATAGTACGGCTGCCTCTACCTTTCCTATCGAATCGTTATCGAGGCGCAGTTCGTCTGTATGCAGGTTCGCTATTAGATTAAACTTATTTTGTGGGTCTTCAACTACAATATCGCCATGAAGCAACCCTTCAAGCCTGTTTTTTGGTGTCAAAAACGGGGAAATGTCACCAAGATTCAGATTTCTTAAAGCAATGTGCAAATCATTCCAATTGCCAATAGCTGAAGGTTGCGTGCTTATTTGGATTTCCTGGTTCGATTCTTTCAAAACCAATTGGCCTTGTACTACGGTATTCTTTCTAAAATTCAATTCGCCTCCCTGGTCAATCGTCCAGCTTTTTCCATTTAATACAAATGAGGAAGGGTTGAACAGGATGGTAGCGCCATCGCTAAAGGTCTTTATTTGCGCAGAGAGGTTGGCCCGGTTGATGGTTTGATTTGCTTCTGTATTGATGGTAATATTTGAAATATCATTTTGTGCTTCAATACTAAAAGTAGTTTGGGGAAAATTGAATTTTTCACTTACAAAGGCATTGTTCACCTGGCCGGTCAATACAAGTTTTTCAAAATTGCCACTACCCTTAAGCTGTATGTCAGAAAAATTATATTGATTGTAAGAGACGTAAGGCACATCCGCATCTACCGTCATCGTATTAGCCGCCGTATTTAGTGAACCCGTTATATGACTGTTGTTGAAACCGGAAACGTTTTTGTCCAAGAGTTGAATATAATCTTCTATCACTCCCGTGGTAATATCAAAAGTAAATGTTTGAGGAGCCACATTACCCGGCGCTTTGATATAGGATGGATAATACCTGCTTAGGAACAACGTGAACGCCTGTGGCAGGGTATTTAAATTAAAATCACCGGTGATGGTAGCATCAAATTCGTTTGATCTTGCTTTCAAGGTTTTTAAGCCATCTACGTAATTAGAAGAAACAACCAGCGAGTCAAATCCTAGCCTTTTGCCATTGTGCAATAAGGTGGCATTAGTAATGCGGGCATTGCCCAGCAAATTGGACAAGGAATTACCCTGCAGGTTCAAATCAAAGACACCGCTTAATTGTACATCTTCCTTACTTAAATGCAGCGCTTGCAAATTCACCCTTGTTATATTTGCCCTTGCATCAAACAGGGGTGTTTTTCCAGTAAAATCAATTAATCCTTTTAAACTCAGGTTAGCATTTGGGTCTTTCGATACAAAATCACCATTGAACTTACGATTGCTTAGCCTTCCTTTTGCTGCTATATCCTGATAGGTATAACCTCCAAAACCAAAATGGTGAATAATACCATCTATATCTATGTCGATAGTTTTCCAATTAAAACCTTTGCCTTTTAAGTGGCCATGAAAATCAACCACACCTAATTGAGAGTTATTAAGAAAGCTTCCTAACTGGAAACCCCCTGTGGAAAGTTTCCCTGAATACACAGGCTCGCCGGTCTTTGGGAAATTCATACGAAGATCCGTTGTCAAAGTACCTAAGGCAGTTTGTACCGTTCCAAAAGTGACAAAATCATTTATAAAGCCCGTATAGGTTCCTGTAAAACGCAAGTATCCGAGTTTACGCAGGTCTGGATTATTTACACGTCTAAGTGAAGGGACAAAGTTGACGGCATCTGCATAAGTCGTTCTTAGGTCCCTTGCTTCCAGGTTGATCAGCGTTTCATTTATATTGGGTAATCCAACAAGACTAAGATTTCCATTTACATAGGTTTTATCCCCCGCCCAAACCTCCAGGTTTTTGGCATTCAGTGCGTCAACCGTTCCTTTTATTTTTCCATTGATCCTGATCAAACGGTTCCAGTTTTTGGCAGCGGGCGCAAAAAAAGCAATATCATCACTGGCAAGGGAAGACTTACTAAGATTAGTTTCTATCAGTACAGCATGATTAAAATCCTTCATGCCATTTTTATATTTCAGGGAAAAATAATCTCCGATCGTACTTCGGTTAGTTTGTAAATAAAGATCATCAAAGATCATTGCCTGGGAATGGAAGGTTGTGTTGGCTTTTAATGACCTGATCACTAAACCACTACGTTCCTGCGCTGATACGTTTATAGTTCCTCTTATAGTGTCTTTTGCCCAACCAACATTTTTAAAACTTCCATTGATCTTACTAAAGTCCATATGTCCTGCATTAAATACTCCTGTTACAGCCAGTGTAGTTTCATTATCTGATTTAAACCTTCCGTTGGTGAGCTTTACATTACTTAACAATATGTTCCAGTCCGACGGGGAAGTATTTGCTTTTTTAGTAGAATCTGTTTTCGGCTTGCGACCGGTATAATTAAAAGTAGAAAAGTAGGGGTCCTCAAGTTCAAGGTTGATTATATCCACCGTTTTTTTGGTAACACTGATTTCCCGGGCGTCCATATCCAATGACCTTACACGGACAGTGAAATCGGAACCTAACCAGCCGTCTTTTTGTATAAAGCTTACATTATTCAGTACTACCTTTTTGAGGTCGAATGCAATTCCAGACTTTTTCTTTATGGTGGTATCTGAAGAGGAAGAAGTAGCAGCCGGCGAGGCAAAATATTTTGCGAGGAAATCGTAGTTCCACACTGAATCAATGCGGTTAAAATTGACTACTGCATTGGAAAGAACTATATATTCCAGCTGGGCTTTGTCTTTTAAAAAAAACCAGTCTGTAATACTCACCTGCACGGTACCGGCAGATAAGAGTGTGTCTTTTTTCTGATCTTCTACCAGGACACTGTCAAGGTCCATCTTATTAAAAAAATGAAACCTTACATGTTTAATGCTGATATGTGTTTGAAGATCTTTTGAAAGTTTTTTGGTAACCTGTCGGGCAAGCCAGTTTTGGGCCCATCCTGTTTGTAATAGCCCCCATACAATGATGAGCAGTAGCAAAATGGCCAGGAAAACCCGAACAAATATTTTGGAAAACTTTCTCAGGTTGAACTATTTAGGATTTGTAAAAGTAGCTAAACAACGAGTTTGGACAAATTCATAGCATGTTAGTTCAACCAAATAAATGTGAAATTATGAAGTAATACATAAAATGTAATAAGTATCAGGTTGAAAGGCTACAGCCCAATTCACAAATGCTGCTACTCATAAAACAAGGAGCTCCCGTTTTTATTGAAAGGAAGAAGTATTTTTATACCAAAACAGGTTCATGCAGCCAGCTTCCATCAAAACGCTGTTTTTAGATATAGGAGGTGTGTTGCTTACAAATGGCTGGGGCCATGAATCAAGACAAAAGGCGGCAGAGGTATTCGAATTTGACTATAGTGAAATGAATGCCTTGCATGAATTTATCTTCAATGTTTACGAAATTGGAAAGATTACGCTGGATGAATATCTTAATACAACTCTATTTTACCAACCCAGGGCATTCACCAAAGAAGATTTCAAGGCATTTATGTTCTCTGAATCTAAACAATTGCCTCAAATGCTCGAATGGCTGGTGGACTGGAAAAATCAAAAGGGCAACATCAAAATCATATCCATCAACAACGAAGGCAGGGAGCTAAATGACTATCGAATTAAAAAATTTGGCCTGCACCGCTGCTTCGATGCTTTTATCTCTTCCTCTGAAGTAGCCATGCGCAAACCAGATCCCGGCATTTTTCAATTGGCACTCGGTATTGCCCAGGTAAGCACACAGGAATGCCTTTATTTTGACGACCGCGCCATGTTGGTAGAAGCCGCAAAAAGGATCGGTATTCCGGCTATCCAACATGCCGGATTTGAAAGTACCAAAGCTATTTTGGAAAAGTATAGTTGATGGATGGGGGCTAGGAGCAAGTGGGAAGTAGCGAGTATTAAAGCTATTCCCTTCAATCGGGTGAAACCGGCTAAGATACGAAACGTGTAAACCCATGAACTTGCGAACTTGTAAACTACTCACTATTTATGAATCCTAAAGAGCTTGCG
>DAIQPL010000122.1:0-1729 GCA_036787395.1 Flavisolibacter sp.
GAAGGTACCTTCCAGCCATTGAAATCGGCAGGCCGGGTATAAACAGGAGGGGCTAACAAATTGTCCTGGAATGAATCAGTAAGGGCAGAGGTTTCATCATTCAATACACCTGGCAACAATCTTCCCACAGCATCTACTAACACAGCAGCTGCCAGTTCGCCGCCACTTAAAACATAATCGCCTATTGAAATTTCTTTAGTAACATAGTGTTCTCGTATGCGTTCATCAATGCCTTTGTAATGCCCGCAAATCAATAATAAGTTTCCTTTTAAAGAAAATTGGTTGGCAATTTTTTGATTCAATGTAGTACCGTCTGGAGTGAGATAGATGATTTCATCAAAGTTTTTTTCTTTTTGTAAGTGTTCAATAGCAGTCACCAGCGGTTCGCACATCATAACCATACCCGCCCCACCACCATACTGGTAATCGTCTACCTGTCCATATTCATTCACAGCCCATTGTCTTAAATTATGTACTTCAACCTTAAGCAATCCTTTATCCTGTGCTCTTTTCATAATAGAGTGGGATAGGGGGCTTTGTAATAATTCAGGTAATACAGTAATGATATCTATATGCATGGAAGCAAAGATAATTGCAATAAAAAAAGTGCCCCATCCTTTATAACTGAGGACAGAGCACAGTTGAAACGAAAACCAACGAGACGCTATTTATTGATCATTCAATTTTTTTCGTTCTACTTCTTTTATTTGCACAGCCATTAATAATCCGGCAATCAGCAAGACTACAGCCCCAAGGAAACCAATAAGCAATCCATAATTGTAAATAGAAACAGGATTATAAGCGGGACGTAATTTTCCAGGCTTTCTAAAAGGTGCTGCCTCTTCGGTTGTTGTCTTACTTTCAGATTTAATGTACTCCACTATACTTTTTACCTTATCGGGAGTTAAATCTGCGTGATCCGGCATAGGGATTTTATTGAATTTGTTATAAAGCGCAATAGCATCTTTATCACCAGTTTTTATCAATGTCTGCGAGGAGTGAACAAATTTTACAATCCAATCTATGGAACGTCTTTGGTCTACCCCGGCCAAAGCTGGCCCCGTAAGAACCTTATTAATATTATGACAGCCGGCACAACGTGAAGTAAAGATTGCTTTTCCTTCTTCAAGAGGTGGTGCAGCTAATAAACGAAAGGCTGAAATCAAAAGCAGGGTAAATAAAACGATCTTAGTTTTCATTGCTAATATTGTTAAGCGATTTATTTCTGATGCAAAGCTGGAAATTTCGTAAAAGAAAAAAGCTTATCCAGGACAGACCTGGTACTGATTTTAATCAGCTATTTCCTCACGTATCCCTGTTTCAATCTCTTTATATCCCGCAAAAGGTTGGTTACCTCCCCTTCGTCCGTTCCATTGTAAAAGCCGCGGATGTGTTTTTCCTTGTCAATAAGAACCACTAATTCACTATGAATAAAATCATCGGGCCCTCCATCTCCGTCTGTGGCAACAATTAAAAAACTTTTACGTGCGAGTTTATAGATATCTTTTTTATTTCCTGTTATGAGTTGCCAATTATTTCTGATATCGACCATTGAAGCATAGCGTGCTAATTGTGCTACAGTATCTCTTTCCGGATCAACACTAAATGAATTGATGAGAAGCTGCGGATCATTTGCGTATACCTGCTGTACTCGCTTTAAACTCCTTATCATTTTAGGACAGACTGATGGGCAATGAGTAAAAAAAAGATTAGCTACAACAATTTTATC
>DAIQPL010000122.1:1829-10929 GCA_036787395.1 Flavisolibacter sp.
GGCGTAAACTGAGGCGCACCCGGTCCGGGATTTTTTGTTGCATCCATGAAGGCAGGTACATAGGCTACTACCAGTATCACAGCCATTGCAACAAGCCATGGCTTAAAACTGTCGAACAGAGGAATGCGTCTTTCATTATGCAACGGTTCGCTCACAGGCAGCTCCAATGCAGCCTCCTGAGTTGCTTTCCTAAACATCGTTCCAAAAAATACTACCAGGAACAGCATGCCTGCAATAAACATGATGGTCCCGCCTAACAAACCCAGGAGCGTAGTGGGCACCCATTCTGGAGTAAACAAAGGATCTTTTGGATTGAGATAGGTCATTCCAAGGTTCGTTCTGCGTGGCTCACCTATAAGGCCTCCCCATGACAAGCCTGTAGAGAAGATAAGAATACCAATGACCCATAAGTAAGGAATAATGACAGCGACTTTCGGGAGGAAAATCTTTTTGCCTGATATTTTTGAATAGAGGTATAAACTCATTCCAATAATTCCAAGGAACACAGGGCCAGCAACCGTCATGTGAAAGTGCCCCGGTAACCATGCTGTGTTATGCACTACGTTATTCAGTTCGCTGGAGGCATTCACCATGCCGGTTAACCCTCCGAAAATGAAAAGAAATAAACCAGAAATTAAATAGGCAAATAAAAACCGGTTTGTATCCAGGTAAGGTAGTTTGCTGAAGTAGCCGAGCAAACTTTTTGCTCCCCTTCTTCTGCCTGCATACTCCAGCGATGCCGCAATAGTAAATGCGGTGATGAAGCTGGGTATTGCCACACCAAATGTTAACAAGCTTTGAAAGATTTTTACACCTTTTGTAATTGAAGGATCAGAAAACTGGTGGTGTACACCTACAGGTATAGAAAATAATAAGAAACCAAACAAAGCAATGCGGCCCGCCATGTCAGAGAATAATTTTCCTCCTGCCAGCTTTGGCAGAAAATTATAGAACATAATATAAGCCGGCAATAGCCAGAAGTAAACCAGGGCATGGCCAAAGAACCAAAACAGTGTTCGGGCAAGGGTAACATTTACCGTTGTTTTCCAACCCATGGCCCATGGTAATAAAAGCACGAGCACTTCATAAGCAGCGGCAAGTGTGCATACAAACCATATAATAAAGTTTACTAACGTCCCCAATACTGCTAAAGGAGTTTTAGTGTCGGGATTTTCTCTTTTCCATTCGCGATACAATCTCGACCAGTCGAATAAAGGAATCCATGAGCCAACGATTAAAAGTGCTGTTCCTAAATAGAAGAGCGGGTGTGCTTTTAGCGGAGGATAGAAGGTGTACAGCACTGAAGCCTTGCCGGCCAGCATGGCCCATGCCGCCATTACAGTGCCTATGGTCATTAGCCAAAAGCTTAACCAGGCTAGTTTTTTGTTCGGTTCTTTTTTGAGGAAAAAGGCAATGGTAGCATGTCCAAAGGCAACAGCAAAAAACGTGGTTAGCACAATGGCATTAATAACGCCGTGTAAAGTAAGGCCCTGATAATAGTCCAGTTTTGCAAAGGCAGGTTGTTGTAATACTCCTGCCCGATAAATTACCTGCATCAATCCATGATAAATGCCGATTGAAAGAAGTGCCAGTGGAATTCCCAGCTCCCAGTATATAACTCTCTTTAATGATTTACTCAGTTGCATAGTTCGTTGTTTTCTTTTCTAAGATTATGGTTTTGCCGCAGGGTCATTTACGATCACTTCAGCCTGCATGTTTTGGTGTCCAACGCCACAGTATTCGTGACAGGTGATTTTATATACACCAGGCTTATCAAACTTCACTGTTTGCTTGTTAATGTTGCCATATACAGCCATCAGGTTTACATTTTTGTCAGGAATATTAAAGCCATGTACCACATCTTTTGAAGTAAGGAAAAAATCGACTTCGCTTCCAACAGGAATGTAAATTTGAGAAGGTTGGAATTGCCACATCTGGGCTACAGCAAATACCTGGTAAGTTTTATCGTCCAGTTTTGTGACCTTAGGTTCCGTATACGCTTTATCGAAAGGCAGGCATTCGGGCAGATCATTGTACTTACTCCTGCCATACAGCATTGAAAATATAAACAGTGAAAGCACTGCTCCTGTAATAAGAATGACTCGTTTTTCAAATCTGTCTAATACCATAGAATATATTTTTTTACGCACGTTGCAGCATGATGAAATAGATGCCATACCATATGATGGCTCCGAGAATGACGAGTAAAATAAAAAATGCTATTGCACCTTTGGGTTTGAAAGACGCGTCAAATTCAGCTTCAGTCATTGGCACTGTGGGTCTGGCTTTAACTGTTTCGGGTGTTTGCATGTCGAAAGTTTTGTGATGGCAAATGTATTGGCGGTCGAAAGCCATAGCCATGATATGAAAACAAGTAAAAGATGATTTTAATCAGCTTGGAAAACCGGGTAAGCGTGCACAAAAAAGCCGCTCAGCTGAGCAGCCTGAAAAAATACATTAGGGCATCGTTACCGAACTTTAAAGCTAGCTTTTGAGTTTTAGTATGGCTTCATGATCTAAATACTGGTTACCACCGCTTCAATATTAGTTCCGGTTTTTAATTCACCTTTCCATTTCTTGTTAATTACCAGGGTATCGTTATCGTCGTGAATGTGTTGAAAGAAATAAGTAGTGGTGTCATTAGTTCACGCTATGGCTATATCATATCCATGAATAATTTGGGTAGAAATGGTTGTACCGCTTATGGTTATACTGTCAGTCAAACTATAAACTGCTCCTTTGATCGGACTCATTAAAATAATTGCTGCAGAAGGAACATTTTCTTTTATATCACCCTGCGTGTTTTGAACAGGCACCTATGGTAATAATCAGAAAAAATAGCGGGATAATTTGTTTGATTATAATATGTTTTGGTGTCTTTATTATAAGGCAAAGGAAATACGGGCAGAGAAACGCGGATTTGCATTGAGCTCGCCTTTTGAAATGTTGTTGGCAGCAAACTGGTAATTAGCGCCAATTGTTATTTTAGATACACTTATATCCATTCCGGCTCCTGTATATAAAATACTGCCACCTGAATGGTCCTGTAATACATGCTTATCCGCATCTTTCATCTGGCTTTCATGAACTACTTGTACATAGGGAGCAATAGAAATCTTATCAAAAGTTTTTTGATAGGCTACAGTGCCACCTGCAGTCAATATATCACCAAAGCGATAATGTTCTTTATTGGCTGTATTGTATTTATAGGAACCAATGGCATTTACGACCCAATTGCCGTAACCCATGCGATAACTGCCATTTAGAATATAGTCTATACTTCCGGTGCCTAACTGAAAGTTGCGGTCGTTGACGTCTTCAGTTTTGGGCTGAGTATATGTGCCAGTGTGCAATTTCGCACCTCCTCCAATAATCAGGGACTGGCTTATACTTTCTCCGGCTTTGTCCCATAATTTGTAATTAACCAGTAAGATTACATCTCCTGTTCCTTTGCTCTTAATGATGTTGTTATCTCTTTCAATCATATTAGCAGAGTAAGGAACAAAAGCAAGAAATTTGACTTTGCGGCTAATGCTGTACTGGCCAAAGATCAAAAGCGTAGAGTAACGGGCCCTGGTAGTTGAACCATCATGGTTGTGCCCGTGCAACGAACGGTTTAAAAAATTTAGTCCTATATAATTTTTAGATAAATGTGGGAACAAAAACGGGTTATAATCAGCACTGCCGCCACCACAAATATCACAAGCGTTAGCAGTCGTGAACAGGAACGCCGATAGCAGGGTAGCTATGAATATTTTTTTCATTAACTAAGTTTTTGAAATGAATAAGAAATAAAAGGAACTAACAGTTTAAGAGCAAGGCGGATGAAATACAGCAGTGGGTAATAAGACACCTAAGGAATGTTTATAAGACGCGAAAGATTCGTCCAGATTTTTTTCCTGTGAAATAATATTCGCAGGAAACGCTTGTTGAAAACATATAAGGTCAACCGATATTTTAGCGTGGTTGAAACTATCGGACGAGTTTTGGTTTTCTTCAGCCGCAAGTTTTTTGGCTAACTGGCATTTGCCATTGCAATGAAGTTTAGGCCGTTCCTTATTTACACAAAGGTTTCGGGTAATGTAATCTTTGTTAATAGCATATTCAGCTATTATTACCCATGAAGCAAAACTTTGTATGCAAATGAGTAAGATCAATATAGAAGCAGCCAATAATTTCATTTCGGACACAAATGTCTTTTTATTTGAGTTACAAGCACATTGTCTGGCTCATACCTGAATATGATTTTAATCAGCAGTTTAAATTCTGAAGGCAATGACAATAATCATACGCATGGTTGACATACGGAAGCTTAACTGAGCAGGCTTTTAAGCAATTTGCCTCTATGTACTCTGGAGTTAAGTTGTACTTTTTTGAGAAAGAAGAAGGTTATTCAAGCCTGGTATCACTAAGCAACACTTTGTTGAGGTTTGCTTTTTTTAATTTATTGCTGGTATCACTCCTCGGCCTGCTGATGCGCAGCTTCCCTTTTATTTCTCATTTTCCATTTGAGTATAAAAACGTTTTGCATAGTCACTCACATTTTGCTTTTGGTGGATGGATAATGCCTGTGCTATTGGCGCTTTTCTTAAGGTCGTATCCAGAAATTGCAGAAAGGGTGACCTATAATCATTGGCGAAATATTAGTTTACTCATGCTGGCCTCTGCCTATGGCATGCTTCTTAGTTTCCCTGTTCAGGGATACAAGGCTGCAAGCATTTTTTTTTCCAGTTCGTCTATTGCTTCCGGGTATTATTTGGCCATTGTCATTTGGAAGGCAACGAAAGGAATAGAGGTAAAGGCAACATATGGTTTCATAAAGTGGGGATTGGTTTATTATGCAATTTCTGCTATTGGCCCCTTTGCAACCGGCCCATTGATGGTTTTGGGTAAGCAAGGCACTCCACTTTATTTTAATGTCGTCTATTTTTTTCTGCATTTCCAGTACAACGGTTTTTTTACATTCTTTGTTCTGGCTCTTTTTTACCGCATGCTGGAGGGAAAAGGAACAACTCAGCATGCAGGAAAAGTTTTGACGTTTTTTAATCTGGCCTGTATTCCTACTTATGCACTTTCAGTTTTATGGAGCCAGCCTTCTTTACTTTTCAATCTTATTGGAGGAGCAGGTTCTTTACTTCAGGTGGGTGGATCAATATATTTAGTGAAAGATATACGGCTTATACCATGGGACAAAAATTGGATCAACCGCTTATTACTGTTTTCTTTTATCTCTTTTGCAATAAAAATCATCCTTCAACTGTTTAGCGCCTGGCCGTCGATCGCCTTGATGGCATACCACCACAGAAACTTTGTAATTGCTTATTTGCATTTGGTATTGCTTGGTTTTATCAGTGGTTTCTTCTTTGCACAGGTATTCGCCTCTGTCAAGGATGTAAAAACTGTAAGACAAGGAGTGTATTTCTTCGCCTTGTCCTTTTTAAGTACCGAATTGCTGCTGCTGGCAAATGCGTTTTCATTCACTATACCTTACTACGCACAATGGCTGTTGGTCTTCAGCCTGTTTTTTCCAATTGGAGTTTTGCGGATGATTACAGGCATTAAAAAGAACCTTCATAATATTCAATTCCATTAAACCGTCCCTTTTTTGATAAGATCACTAATTTTTGGAGAGTGTCCTACGAGAAATCTAAATAAAGGAAATGGCTGTTCTAAATTCAAATTATCCCAAAACTTTTTAAAGGTCTTTTTTATTGAACGAACGAACAGCTAAGAATAAAGGCAGTATCATCCATACGAGCATAATGCCCAGCGTATATAACAAACCAGCGTTGCTGCCCAGGAAATCTTTGTACATGGCACCGGTGTATCCCATTAATGCGCTGATGTCCATATTAAGCATAATGAATATTCTTCCAAGGTCAACCGGGTTGAGAGACGACAAAAGCAAGGTAATTTTTTCCAGCGGATAGTCACTAAAACTAAAGAGGATTAAAAGCACTAATCCATCATATATTAAGGCAAAATAAAACCATAGCAATAAAGCCACACCAATTCCCCGGGCTTTGTCTTTTGATTTTACAGAAGCCAGGAAAGCAAGGGAAGTAAAGATGAGACTAAGCAAGCTACCTATCAGTAGTAGGGATACTCCAGTTGCATTAAAGTTGTAAATGCAAACTGGTACACCTACACCAATTAAAAACGCAGTAACTAAAGAAGAACTTATTCCGGTGTATTCACTCAACAGAACTTTTTTACGGCTGATGGGCTGAGTTAACATGAGCTCAATAAACTCATACGAATTATACCAATGAATGGTAGAGAAGATCAGGCTTATTAGGGGAACAACGATCAAAACAATGTTTAGTAAACTGAGCATAGCTTTGGCACTGTTCTCTTCCATTTGAAAAAGGCTAATGGAAACAATAAATAAGAATGCAGTATATGCAATCATTATCTTGTTTCGAAGAATGTCATATAAAACGTATTTAGATATTTTCAGCATGGTAGTAAAATTTCTGTGAGCCCCGACGGAATAGTCAGCTTTTGCAGGTTACCTTCAGGGGGTTAGTCAATCATTTTGCAATTTTTAAATAGATCGCTTCTTTTTTTTGTAGACCGTGTTTCATCATGTGAGCTATGATCTTGCTGAGCTTTTCTTCGCCGGTCTGTTTCTGTAATTCAACTAGTGATTTAAAAAACATTTCCTTCCCTTCCTGTAAATACATTACATCTGTAGTAATTTCTTCCAGGTCTGTTAATACATGAGAAGTGATCAAAATGAGTTTTCCCTTTTGTTTTTCTGAAATAATCTTTTCTTTCAGGATCTCAGATGAAAGAGGATCAAGCCCTGCAGTTGGTTCATCCAGTATTAACACATCAGCATTAAATAAAAATGCAAGCGCAGCACTTACTTTTTGACGTGTGCCACCCGATAAAGCCTGCATAGACTTATCAAGAATGGTGTCCAGTTTATATTTAAAATACAATTCTTCATCAACTTCTTTTTTATTACTGCGCAGATTTTTGAGCATACTGAATAATTGGCCAATCTTCATATTATCAGGATAGCGTCCAATCTGTGGCATATAACCAATGTTACTCCGGTAACCAACTTCCTCTGTTACCGGCACACCATTAAATGTAATGCTGCCGCTATCTGGCCTCACCAACCCTAAAACTGCCTTGATCAAAGTAGTTTTACCCGACCCATTTGGGCCAATCAAAGAGACCACTTGCCCTTTATTAAATTCAGCATTGATATTATCCAATGCCTGTAATTTTCTAAATCGTTTATTTATATTTTGAATCCTGATCATAATGCTAAAGGTTTCATTAAAGGCTGTTCGTCAACCATATTTTCAGGGGTAAGACTAGGGATAGCTTTTTCCGCTTTGTCTAAAAGTGAAACCATGAAACTGCGAAGCAACATCACTGAGTTTGGATTTTGTTCAATTACCATGGAATACATGCTTATAGGGTGATAAGGAATATCACCCACAAGGTCTCTGTTTAAATCATAACCCTCATACTTATCCCAATAGTTGTTGTAAAATTTGTTCAGCACCAGGGTGCCGTTGGTAGCAACATCAAAAGTGTTTCCCTGGAAATTGTTATGGTGAACATTGTTGTCACTGCAACTAGCCTGTACGCGCAACGACCAGCCGTTGTTTTCAAAAGCATTCAATTGTATCTCAATGCGGTTAGTGCTTTCCATTAAGATGCCAACCGTATTTTGAATGAATTTATTTTGCAGGATATCGGCATCAGAGATTTCTTTTAGTAAAAGTCCATAGGCACTAGGTCCCCAGTTGTTCTCAAAACTGTTTCGTTGCATCTGCACATGATGCGAGTACATGACGGCAACGCCGGCACCATTGTTACTGAAAGTGTTTTGCAGGTACGCATCGTTGTTGGAGAACATAAAATGCAGTCCATAACGTATATTGTTGTGGCTGTTGTTTTCCTGTATAATTGAGTTGGTCACAAATTCGAAATAGATGCCATCCCTGTGACCTTGTATGTCATTGTTCTCTATCACTATTCTGTTGCACTTCCAGAGATGGATGCCGTTGCCTGAGGTTTGCTCAGTTTTGGGCGTACCATTAATAATATTGTTGCGGATGATGCTTTCTGTGGTATTGGCAAAATGAATGGCGAAGTAAGAGTGTGTGATGGTATTATTTTCAATGATCACATTTTGTGCGTCAATTACACCAATGGATGCAAAGTCGTTTGTACTGGAATAGCCGGCATTACGGAATTGGATTCCTTTTACAACAATGCCATTGGCGCTGATCGTTAAAATTTCATATTTGTTTTCTCCGTCTAAAACAGGTTCATCGACTCCAATCAGGAAAAGCGGCTTTTTGATGACGATATTTCCTTCCTTATACACTCCTTTATGTAAAAGAATTGTATCCATGCTGCTGGCTATTTCAACAGCTTTGCGTAGGGAAGTAATGACCTGGCTTCTGCCGACAATAATTGTTTTGGCAAAAATCGTTTGAAAGCAAAAAAGAAATAATATGGTTAGAATTCGTTTCATTTTGTTGAGCGATTGTTTCGCCTACAGAGATTTAAAAAGTTCATCCCAGTTTTTCACTGTCCCAGCCGTTTCTTTTGCCTTTTGTCCTGCATTTGTTTTGTTGGCGAAAGCTGCTGCATTACTGTTCATAGGACTTTTCAACTGATCGCTAATAACAAATTGTGCCGCTTTGGAATCTAAAAATGTATTTTCCTGTTCGTAGTTAGAAAATACAGCCTGTTCAATGTCAGCTTCTTTCACATTCCCACCCTTTATAAAATTGGCTAAGCAATGTGCATCGTCAAACTTGTAGGTTCTGCCTTTTTTGGTAATAATTTCTCCTCCAAATTTGGCATCCATAATAGTCATTTTGCAATCATCACAAACGTCTTTACCCAGCTTAAAAGCTTCTGGCTTGGTGGTGCAGGATGAAATAAAAAGAAGCAGGAGGACTGCAATAGGAGTAGCAGTTTTAAATTGTGATTTAGCAGTTGTCCTGCTCCTGTTTTTGTACCATTCATAGCCCCATACTAAAAAGAAAATGCTTCCCACAGCAATCACTATCCATCCACCAACGTCGGGATAAGAATAGGCATCAAAATTAAAAAGGGTTTT
>DAIQPL010000387.1:0-3569 GCA_036787395.1 Flavisolibacter sp.
GTTTGCATGCGGCTGACCTGGTCAACTGTAAACGTGTTCATCACGGGGTCATCTGTGTAGTCCATATAATTTTCAAACATTTCATCCGGAGTTCCACAATTATTTGATTTTGGATGAAAGGGAAAACCATAGTTAGAATCTTCATGAATGGGAGTGTCGTTACAATAATCGGTACCGCAGGTTGCGTCACCCCAGATATGACGTAATCCAAAAAAATGTCCCATTTCATGTGTAAGCGTTCTTCCCATGAAGCCCGAGCAACTGGTTGAAGAAAACACACTACCTACAGAGGTTGGGACTATAGCAACCCCACATGTCAGGCTTGATTCTGACGAAGGAAGGCCTGATAAAACCGAGCTTCCCGGGAAAGTAGCAATACCCAGTATGCTATTTTCCATAGGCAGAACCCATATGTTAAGGTACTTGTTGGGGTCCCAAATGGTAGCCGGTTTGATCGTTGATGAAAGATAGTTGTTGGAAGCGCTTGCATACCCTACTGTGTAAGGGGGAGCGGAGAATCCTGCTGTATTTCTGTTTATACGGTCAATACCAGGTTGGATCAATAGATTTCCCAATGGATCGGTTTGCGCAAGTGCAAATTGAATATTTGAATTAGTCGCCGCTGCATAAGAGCTGTTTGATCCATTAGCAAAATCTTTATTCAATTGCATGATTTGGTATTGGATGGCAGCCTGGCTTATGTTTGTTCCGGAAGCTTCGGTTTCTCCATTATGAATTATATGGAAAACAACAGGCATCGTAACCGTTGAAAGGGTGGTCATTATTCTTGCCGACTTTTTCTTGTTTAGCCAGGATTCAAACTGTTGATCTGTTTCAGCTTCAGGATGTTCTTTACGATAATTTTCTAAAACCTGGTAAGTGGCACAACGTTTAGGGTGTTGAAGTTGTAAATCCTGCGAAAAGGATAAAACGGGGGTTATACCAATGCAAAAAAGCAGCAGTTTTTTCATTAGGATCTGGATTCAGACCGTTAAATTAATGCCCGATTGATATATTCCAAATAAAAAGCCCCGGCAATTTCTTGTCGGGGCTTCAAATAATATTTTTTACTTATCTCACTTTGTAAATGAAATCATTGCTTTCAAACTGTTTTGAGATCTCTTTAAGATCATAAGCAATGCTGGCATCTACCAATTTATCACCTGCTTGCAAAACAAACCCACCAATTAGTTTCGGATCGACCGTAGTTTCCAGCTCAATATTTTGCATATTACTGGTACGTCGCACCTGTTCTACAACCCGGTTTTTCACCTCATCGCTTACAGCCACCGCTGTAGTCAGTTTCACAATATAAATTTCCTTTTTCTGCTTATACTGCTTAACAAAAGAGCTTATTATTTCGGACAGTTCTCCTTCCCGGCCTTTACTTACCAGGAGTCTTGTAAAAGCTTTTGTTATCTCGCTGATTTTACCGGCTGTAACCGCATCCAAAACGTTCTGTTTTTTATCAGACGCAATAATAGGGCTGCGTAATAAGCTTAGGAATTCGCGGCTGCTTTTGGCTACTTGTTGCAGGTACAATATGTCGCTGTACACAGGCTCCAGCTGCCCTTTTTCAATAGCAAGGTCCAATAGTGATTTTGCATATCTCGAAGCTAAACGTGGATTAGGCATAAATTCAATTTGTCAATTTTTAATAACCTGCCAACCGATGGCATGTACGCAGGTTGCTCATTAACTCAGGCTTACTTCGTTCACCAGGTCTTTGATATGCTCTTCCTGGGCACCTGGTGCGCTTAGTTCCCTTCGCAATACTTTTGCGGTTACTTCTACCACCAGTTTACCGATCTGGTTTTTTACATCGGTTATTGCAGCCATCTTTTGCACATTAATTT
The DNA here is from genome assembly GCA_036787395.1 of Flavisolibacter sp. Lineage (GTDB taxonomy): Bacteria > Bacteroidota > Bacteroidia > Chitinophagales > Chitinophagaceae > Flavisolibacter. The sequence continues at coordinate 1,857 of DAIQPL010000387.1, forward strand.
GTTGTTGCGCTTCCACTATAATTTTGTTTGCTTCTATCTTAGCCTGTTCTTTTGCCTCGTTAATGATGCGGTCTTTTGTTTCCCTTGCTTCTTTTAGCATAAGGCCTCTTTCTTCGCGGGCTTTTACGAGCAGTTCTTCATTCTCGCTTTTTAATTGAGCCATTTCAGCTCTTACTCTTTCAGCCGTTTGCAAAGATTCAGCAATGCCCTGCTCTCTTTGTTTTAAGCCTTTCAAAATGGCAGGCCAGGCAAATTTTCCAAGTATAAAAAGTACCAGTAAAAATGCAACCAGTGTCCAGATCAACAATCCAAATTCGGGAGTAAGAAGTTTCATATTCTAATTTGAAGATTTGAGAATTAACTGCACCCGCCGCCCTGTGCTTAAGGTGCAGTTGTTTTTTTGGCCACTTCAAACGAAATGACCAGGTGAACACATTAAACGAACATAGCCAGGATACCTGCTATAACTGCAAAAAGGGCAACACCCTCTACGAAGGCAGCAGTCAGGATCATGTTTGCGCGTATGTCATTTGTAGCTTCCGGCTGACGGGCAATAGCTTCTACCGCGCCTTTACCGATCTGGCCAATACCAATACCTGCACCCATGGCGGCTAACCCTGCCCCAATGGCACCACCAGCATTTGCCCAGGGTGTTGTGCTCAACAATGTCATTAATAAATCCATGATTGTTCTTTTATATTGATGAAAAAAAGACTTTTTCAGTTTTTGAGTTGATGAGTTTTCACTTATAAAATCAAGTATAATCACCCCAGACATCAACGTCAAATAATTACAGGTTCAGTTGCAGGCTCTCCGCGATGCGCTTCTTCTACTGTATGATGGTGATCTTCTATTGCCTGCCCAATGAAAACTGCTGTAAGGTTTGTAAAAATGAAGGCCTGTATAAATGCTACCAACACTTCAATTAAATATATGAACGTAGCAAAAGCAATTGAAACGGGAGAAAAACCCCACCCAATACCCGTACTGATATTTGCAAAAATGAAAATCAGTGAAATCAAACAAATAATGATGATGTGGCCCGCCAGCATATTGGCGAAAAGACGAATGATCAATGCAAAAGGCTTGGTAAAAATGGAGAGAATCTCCACCGGGATCATAATAAATTTTACAAAACCTGGAACTGGAGGCCAGAAGATATGTTTCCAGTAGTGTTTGTTAGCGCTTACCAAAATAACAACGAAGGAAATCACACCCAGAACTACGGTAAAGGCAATATTCCCTGTTACGTTGGCAGTGCCGGGAATTAATCCAAAAATATTGTTGATTAAAATGAAAAGAAATACGGTTAAAAGGTAAGGAAGGTATTTAGGATAACTACGCCCAAGATTCGGCTTAGCCACCTCGTCGCGAATAAAGTTAATGATAGGTTCCATCAGGTTTTGAGCGCCTTTTGGAGCAGATGTAACTCCCTGACCGGTTTTGTATCTTTTGGCAATAGACAACAGCAGCCAAACTAAAATGGCCAAAGCAATGAACATTTGCACGACATTCCTGGTAAGCGATAAATCGTAAACAGTGATTGATTCATCTATTTTGCCTCCTTCATTTACCGCAACTATTTTCCCCTCATGCAGTTTATAACCCTTGTGCGCTGCATGGCCGTGTTCAAATTTGCTTGACGAGAAAGAGGCAAATCCACGCTGTGGCGAATAAACAATCACAGGCAAAGGCAGCGTAACTGGGTGCGTT
>DAIQPL010000123.1:0-10869 GCA_036787395.1 Flavisolibacter sp.
ATTTGGCTAATTGCATACAGACCTTTAAAAATTAAATCAGGGTCTGCAAATATCTCACTTTTCAAATGCGGCTGGAATATTCCAATATCTCCCCCGGTTAAAAGCACGTTAAAGTTGCTAAACTTTTTTGCATATAAGTCAATGATCCCATCAATTTCTTTTGCCATACCAAGTACTACTCCAGATTGCAAATTTGTTTTTGTGTCATAACCAATCAATGGTACATTCCAGTCCGCCTGCTCAAAAGGGAGTTTTGCAGTAAAATGGTGCATAGATCTGAAGCGCATTTCCATGCCCGGAGAAATTGAACCACCAAGTAACTCATTAAACTTATTAATAAAGTTATAGGTGATACAAGAACCTAATCCAATAGCAAGATTGTTTGTAGAAGGAAACAAAAAGACAGAAGCAGCTGCAATGGCCAACCTGTCCGCACCTACTGTATCTGGCTTCCGTACAGGAATGGTGAAGGGAAGTTTAGATTCATTACTGAGCTTATGAAATATTGTTTTAGAATTCAGCAATTCTTCCAATCGTATGTCATGATTAATAACCGATGATAGAATGGAATTTTGGGGTTGGTATTGATCAATGATGTTTTGCAAATGTTGAGAAGCATCTTCCTTTAGTACGATCACTTCTTTCAATTGTTCATTTTCAAAAACGGCCGTCTTCAATCTTGTATTACCAAAGTCTAAGCAGATGGTTGTCATGGTGAATAGTTAACATCATCCAGAGATGAGTTATAATGGTTTGCACAATATTTTTAAAATAGCCATAACTCATCTGCCATTACAGTAAGCACTCACGTTCCAAAGTTAAAGCTGGATAAGTTTTTAAAATGACCATTCAGTTTCACTTTAACCTTCAAAGTTTCCATTTCCGTTACCAAAGGGATAACTTTTGTTAAATGCCTTTTTAAATACTCCTGTCGTTGTCTTTCGTGCATGAGTCCCAGCAATTCATACTCTTCCTGCATTGACATCCCCACATGGTGGGCCAGGTCATAAGTACTTAATTCTTCGTCCCGCTTTTTAAAATCTTTTTCCAATTTCAGCAATTTGTATAGTTCCCTTATACTGTTCACTACACGTCGCATTACTTCTGCGCTTCCCTGTTCATGATTAGGTGGGTAATTTACAATAGCCCCGCTATACAATTTATCAGGAATTTCCTTAATCACTTCAAGCACCCGGAAAACTTTAGCTCCCTGGGTTTTAATATCTATTTCTCCATTGTCATGCACAGTGGTGATCTCTGTTATGTTCATGAGTGTGCCATAATCCTGCATTCGGTCATCAATAACAGAAGGAATTCCAAATTGTTTTTTTTCGGCGTTGCATTCATTGATCAGTTGCTTATAGCGGGGCTCAAAAATGTGAAGATTGAGGTCTTCTCCAGGATATACCACAATGCCAAGAGGAAATATTGGAATAAAGTTCGTCATGATTTCTGCCCTGCAAATTTGATGCAAAATGGTGAATCAACAATAGCCAAAACGGTACGTCAATCGCTCGATAACTGGAAAATGTTTAAAACTTTCGCAAACCAATATTTTTTTTCCTATCCCTTAGTCTTAATGCTTTTCCTTGACTTCGTACCTCCAAAGTTCCCGCAGACGGCTATATTTTAGAAAGGTATAGAACGAGGTCATGCGGGCAGCTACATAACCTTCCCATCCGTCTAAAAATCCTAATTGAAATACATAGTGAAGAATAAATGTAATAGAAGGAGACAGGCGCCTTTTTATCCATGAAGATCTTTTTCCCTGTTCAAAATACTTTTCCGCATTCAATAATGCATACTGTACCATTTTGGTACTGTAGTCGGCCATATCTTTCATAGTATGATGAAGAATACTGCCTTTCAATTTCTGCACCCGGGTGCCCGCAGGAACCACCAGTTCTTCATGCACTCTTGCCTCATTCCAGTTTACATATTTACGATTAAATAACCGAACATGATGATCGCCTCCCCACTCTCCCCATTGCAAATATTTATTGCCCAAATAATTTTTAAAGGGAATGTCATACACTACATTCTCGTCTGAAAGTGAAAGCTCTTTTAATTCCTCACGAAGCATTAGATCAAGAGATTCGTCTGAGTCAAGGCTTAATATCCAATCATATTTTGCAAGCATTACTGCTTTATTCTTTGTTTTTCCAAAACCCAGCCACTCTCCCTGGTGCACACGAACCGGGTATTTATTTAAGATTTGGATAGTATGGTCTGTACTGTCATTATCATATACAACAACATCATCGCTTACACTTTGCACACTTTGCAGAAGGCGTTCAATAACACTCGCTTCGTTTTTGCAAATAACTACAATGGAAATCTTTTCACTCATGTGTACTTTGTTTGTTCAACCATTTCCACCACCATAAAACAATGGCAGAATAGATGAAAACTCCAAATTGCGCTTCAATGCTCATATCAAAAAGAAAGCTGAAAACTACAATTGCATTTAAAGAGTGCCAAAAGATTATATCATGTTTCACAGGCCTTACAAACGGCACTAATAAAGTAACGCTTAACAACAAAATACCTATCCACCCGGCAAAACCCCCGTATATAAGCCATTCATTGCAAGGCAAGAACCTCTCTCCATTGGACAGGTTAGGAACATAGGTATTATACCATTCATTTATTCTAAATTTTAAATCTCCTGCACCTGTGCCTAAAGGATATTGTTGCAATACATCCCAGCCTGCCTGCATAGATAATAGTCTTGCACCATCATTGGACCCGGATTGGTATACCCCTGCCCTGACATTTGAAAGATCATAAACGATATACTTAATTCTATTTTGAAAAGTAGGGAGGCTCAACCATGCCAATAATGGCAATAAACCAAAACCTATAAAAAGGAAAAGTCTTTTTACATTAACTTTTTTCAAAACCGCCCATATGGCATAGATCAACAGGAAAACATAAAAACAAAGAAGTCCCATTCTTGCTGCAAGGACATGAAGATAACATGCATAAAAAATAACAAGACCCAATAAAATGATTTGTGCTGCTTTTTGCTGGACCTTTTCTTTTAATAATATACAACAAATGATCGCCACCGCCACTAACCAGCTAAATCGTATATGGTCGTTTTCTAAAGGTGTGTTCAAAACCTTTGCTTTTAAATAACCTTCTTGCACACCTTTAAAATTTTGAAAATATTGCCCTAAGCTCCAACAGCATCCCAAAAAAATAAGCATCAAAAAAAATGCTGCAACGGTTTTCCATTGCTTTTCAGTCAACGTCCAACTGCCTGCAAAAGCCACCGGAAACAGCAAAAGAGGAAGTTTGATCCGCACAACCTCAATCCATTCCTGTAGGTTGGTGCTCCACAAACCCGAAATCAGAGGAATAAAAAATAAAAGGCTTATGCATATGAGAAAAATATTACCACCAAATTGTTTGAACTGCTGGAATAAATTTTTATGAAAAATTGTAAGAATGAAAAAGAATATCATGCTGGCCGACAAACCAACACGGGAAATAAAAAGGCAGGCCAGCATTAAAAGAAGGCTGCCAAAGATGCTTTTATTTCTCCAATCGTTCTCTTTCGTAATCCCCATACTTTTGCGATGGTAACCGAGAGTTTAAGGTTTTTGGATAAATGCCCTGCAAGTTGCAGGATAAACGTACAATATTATTTCATGTGGCAACAATTGCTTAAAGATTTGAAAAATGGCAACATAAAAGCACTTGCTCGTAGTATTTCATTGGTAGAAAATGAACAAGAAGGTTACGAAGAATTATTGTTGTCACTACGTTTTCAGAATTCAGCGAGTATCATTGGACTTACCGGGCCACCTGGGGCAGGAAAAAGTACCCTTGCAGATGCTTTAATAGGCCAAATGGTTGGTGACGGGAAAAAGGTAGCCGTTCTTTGTGTAGACCCTTCATCGCCCTTTAACCTGGGCGCAGTTTTAGGAGACCGTATCCGCATGAGTGAGTGGTATACACATCCACAAGTTTTTATTCGCTCCCTGGCCACAAGGGGTTCTATGGGCGGCCTGCATCCCAAGATCATTGAGATAACTGAACTCGTAAAAACAGCAGGCTTTGATTTTATTATTGTAGAAACAGTGGGTGTAGGCCAAAGTGAAATTGAAATAGCAGGCTTAGCCGATACTACGGTTGTTGTAGTAGTACCAGAAGCAGGCGATGAAATACAAACCATGAAAGCAGGTGTCATGGAAATAGCAGACATCTTTGTGGTAAACAAAAGCGACAGGCCTGATGCAGATCTTTTTGTAAAAAATCTGCGGCTAATGTTGGCGTCCGCTTTTCATAACCATCAATACGAAATACCCGTTATTAAAACGGTGGCCAACATGAAACAAGGTATTGTTGAATTGTACACCGCAATCGAAAAGCATCTTCAACTTCAAATAACTAACAATAAAAAAATGTGGTTATTAGCGGAAAAAGCATATTACCTGATAGAGAAGAAAAAAATGAGTTCAGTTTCAAAGATGGATTTACGTCACGAAATAGAGAAGGCATCAACGCAAAACAATTTTAACCTCTATAGTTTTGTTGAAAACTTTAAAGATATTCAAAAGTAAAATTGCTGTAATACTAGCTGTTATTTTTTTTCCACCACCTGTATCCTATAAATCCAACAATGATTAAAGGAGTAAAAGCGAGATAAAGAATACCCGCATTTAACCCTCTAGCAGGCTTTTCACCTAATTGCTGGGCTGTGCGTGTACATACAGAACACTGAGCGTAAGAAGAAACACTGGCAATTAGAAATAAAAAGAATAATAATAAAATCAGACTCCTCTTTTTCATGGTCGTAATAAAGCTGCAAGTTATAGTGAAAATGAGCCCGTTTTATCAATATTTATATAAAATAGCGCCGCAATAAAAAGCGTGATCATTATCATCAAAAAAGGCATACAAGTATGTATGAGCAGTTAACAAAAAACCGCAGTTGTTAAGGGTTTTATTGGCATTTGGTTAATTGTGACTGTTAATCATCCTAAGGGGAAATACCTTGTAACGCCGCCCCATCCTTTGTATTTTACTCACCTATGAAACTGCCTCATGCATGCGTATCTATGCTATGATAATTATTGTACTAATGTTAGGCTGCAAAGCTTTCTCCCAAACAAGTATTAACGGGGTAGTGAACACTTATCATAAAGTTATTGCTATTAATACAAGCCAGTCAGGCCTAAAACTCGACAATGTTGCTGGCCTTGCCGTGTATGACCGGGTGATGGTTATTCAAATGAAGGGCGCCACTATTAATACAACGGTCAATAGCAGCAGCTTTGGGTCCGTCACTTCTTTAAACGAAGCGGGTAATTACGAAATAGCTACTATTTGTGACGTTCGCAACGATTCCGTTTTTTTACTTCAACAGTTGTTGCGTAGTTATTCAGTAACTAATAAAGTTCAATTGGTAAAAATTGCAAGGTACGCTTCTGCTATAGTCACCGATTCATTAAAAGCTGCCTCCTGGGACAGCACCACAGGCAAAGGTGGAGTTTTAGCTGTCATTGTTACTGGCACACTTACTTTAAATGCACCTGTTTCTGCAACGGGTAAAGGCTTTAAAGGCGGTATTTATTACAAAGACGATGGAGGTTGTCTGAGCAATGCGTTTCAAAACTATGCTTATGATCCAACACCTACCAGCTACTTCATTTATTCCAATGTGCAGGAAGGAAGCTACAAAGGTGAGTCGGTTGTAAATCTTCCCCTTTCTTTAAGGGGTGGCAAAGGAGCTTGTGCAAATGGTGGTGGTGGTGGTAATAACCATAATAACGGCGGGGGAGGCGGCAGCAATGGAGCAAGCGGTGGCAGGGGCGGCGATAACTTAACTACGGCGTCAGGTGCGTGTACCGGTCAACAGGCGGCTGTAGGAGGATACTCTCTTAACAACAATAGTGGAACTAAAATTTTCTTTGGTGGTGGTGGCGGTGCAGGCCATGCCAATAATACTCTAACATCAGCTGGCGGAGGTAATGGTGGCGGGATTGTTTTTATACAGGCAGAAACTTTAGTCAGTAATGGTTTTACCATTTCCGCAAATGGCTTAGCTGGTGGTAACGTCTTTGGTGACGGCGCTTCAGGCGGCGGTGGTGGTGGAAATATACTGCTGGAAATAAATAATTATAGTGATGCAGTTTCCTTAGAAGCTAAAGGTGGCAATGGAGGAACCGTAGATGATGAATTTGCGCCGGGCCGGTGCTATGGTGAGGGCGGTGGTGGCAGTGGCGGTATCATTTATTTTTCAGGTTTACAACCTGTGGGAACTGCTTCTGCAGCAGGGGGAACCAGAGGCGCAAAGGTCAATTCCACTTGTTCCTCTATTACAGGTACAAACGGGGGTGCTGGCAGTATTGTAGCAAATTACCAGTACATGGAGTCTTCTATTGTATCACCGACCTGCAGTAATGTATTGCCTATTGACTGGCTTTATTTTAAGGTCGATCTCCAAAGAACAACAGCACTGCTGCAGTGGGACGTAACAGGCAGCAGCGACCAGACACAGTTTTTTGTTCAGAGAAAAGAATTAAACAGGACCTGGCTATCTATAGCAAAAATCACAGGCTCAACCATACACTCTGGCTATAATTTCCGGGATCAAAATTTATTAGCCGGAACCTACCAATACCGGATAAGGGCTATCGATAATCAAAAAATTTTCCTTTCTTCTACCCAGGAAGTGGTTTTACAGGAAAAAGAACAGTCCGTTGTTTTTTTTAATCAGGCTACCCGAACCATTTCTATCCGCCAGCATTTTGTGCCAGATGATGCGGTACAGATTTTCGATGTCTTTGGCAAATGTGTATTTGAAAAAACATTTACAAGCACTGCTGATGCATGGCAGCAAAACATTTCGTTTTTAAGCAATGGAATATATGTTGTCAAAACGGGTAAAGCATCACTCAAGTTTGTTATGACCAATCAATAAAAAATCCCGCAATGCGGGATTCAATTTTATACAGCCTGTGTACTCATTCTTTTTTGTTGTTTCTTTCTTTCTTCTTCATCCAATATCACCTTACGCATGCGAATGTTATTAGGTGTTACCTCAATGCATTCATCCTGCTGAATATATTCCATACATTCTTCCAGGGTCATATCGCGTTTAGGCTGAATGTTGGTGGCGGCATCACTACCGCTTGCACGGTGGTTGGTTAGCTTTTTACCTTCATTTGAATTAACAACAATATCACCTGGCTTATTGCTTTCCCCAATGACCATTCCTTTATATACTTCCTGTCCTGGATCAACAAAGAAATAACCCCTATCCTGCAATTTGTCTAAAGAGTATCCTGTGGTACTTCCGTTATCTTTTGCAATCAATACACCGTTATTACGCCCGGGAATAGGACCTTTCCAGGGTTTATATTCGCTAAAGCGGTGATTCATTACAGCTTCGCCTGCGGTATTGGTGAGCATTTGTGTTCGTAAACCAAGCAATCCGCGTGAAGGCATATCAAACTCCAGGTGTTGCATATCTCCCTTGGTTTCCATTACCAGCATTTCTCCTTTACGGCGGGTAACCATATCAATAACCTTGGACGCATATTCCTGGGGCACGTCTACTACAAGCGTCTCAAACGGCTCGCACTTCTTACCGTCAATTTCCTTGGTTATTACCTGCGGCTGTCCAATAGTTAATTCATATCCCTCACGACGCATGGTTTCTACCAATATCCCTAAGTGCAGTATACCGCGGCCATACACCATAAAACTGTCAGCGTTGTCTGTATCAAATACTCTTAGCGCAAGATTTTTTTCTGTTTCTTTCATTAAACGGTCACGCAGGTGGCGGGACGTAACAAACTTGCCATCTCTGCCAAAAAACGGCGAGTTATTAATACCGAACTGCATGTTCATAGTAGGCTCGTCTACACTAATCACTGCCAATGCTTCAGGATTGTCAACATCAGCAATGGTATCGCCAATATTGAAATCCTCCAAACCTACTACAGCACAAAGGTCACCAGCAATTACTTCCTGTACTTTCTTTTTACCCATACCTTCAAACACATAAAGCTCTCTCACTTTTTGTTTTTTGATAACCCCATCTGCCTGCATTAATGAAACAGTCTGGTTTTCTTTGATAGTTCCGCGAGCCACGCTGCCAATTGCAATCCGGCCAAGGAAAGAAGAATAATCTAACGAAGTAATCTGCATTTGAAGTGTGCCTTCGCTTACTGTTGGAGGAGGAACATACTTCAGGATACCATCCAGTAAAGGCGTAATGTCCTCACTTTGGGTTAAACTATCATTGAACCATCCATTCTTTCCAGAACCATAATAAGTGGGAAAGTTCAGTTGTTCTTCACTGGCATCAAGATTAAAAAATAATTCAAACACTGCGTCATGAACTTCGTCAGGGCGGCAGTTTGGCTTATCTACTTTATTAATAAGTACAATTGGCTTTAAATTTAATTGCAATGCTTTTTGTAAAACAAAGCGGGTTTGTGGCATAGGCCCCTCGAAAGCATCGACCAAAAGAATAACACCGTCAGCCATTTTTAATACTCTTTCCACTTCCCCCCCAAAATCGGCGTGACCGGGTGTATCAATTACATTTATTTTAACGCCTTTGTATTGAACAGCGGCATTTTTTGAAAAAATGGTAATTCCTCTTTCACGTTCCAGGTCATTGCTGTCCATAATCAGTTCGCCGGTTTCCTGGTTGTCACGAAAAACTTTAGTAGCATGAAGAATTTTATCAACTAATGTGGTTTTTCCATGGTCAACGTGGGCAATGATTGCTATATTTCTAATATCCATAAGTAAAGGCTTAAGCTGCAAGCGAAAAGCTACTGGCAGGTTATGAAACTGCGGCTTAAGCTAACGGCTTGTGGCTATTTTTTTGAGGCGGCGAAGGTACGTTAAATAGGCGGGGCATCCCACAAGAATGGCAGACTTTACAAAAACTTTTTAATGAGGTTGACGAGTATGGTAAGAATCAAACTAAAGATGATCATAGTAGTAATAGGAAAATAAAAGCGGGAATTCTCTTTTTCAACCCTGATATCGCCAGGCAAGCGACCAATCCAATGAAGTTTGTCGTGAAAAAAATAGATGATTATTCCTGCCATGACCACTATAAGTCCAAAAACAATAATGTATTTGCCCGTGTTACCGTCCATTTTAGCAATTTACAAAGAAGGCCAGGAAGAATAATAGGATACATTTAAGCTATGAAGCTTTTTTACCTGTTATTTATTTGTTTTTCTATGACCTCTGCGGTTATGGCCCAGGAAAGCTGGAAAGTAACTCTGAATGACAAGACGGTACTGAACACAACAACCGAAGATGAAGAAAAAAATTCAGTCATCTTTAAGCCTTCTGATCTCAAAAAGAAAAAAGATTTTATTGTTAAGTATATAGAAAAAGATAAAAAAAATGATTGGGAGCGGGTGATTGTCCTTTATGATGAAACGGACCATGAACTTACAAAACAGAAGGGGGCTCAATTAAAGATCAAAAATTCCGCACTTCACTCCCTTTTTAAAAACACAAAGAAAATAAAAGTATACACCTGGGCACTTCCCACCGATCCAAAACTCAAAGCAGTTATTCGAATCCGGAGAGTACATTTGTGCACTTTGGTTTTACAATAGTTCATGGAGCGACGTTTACTTTATATCGTGAACCCTATTTCGGGTACAAAAAACAAATCCTCTGTTCAAGAGATTATCAAAACGAGAACTGCCAAAGCAGGCTTGCCATTCGATATTTATCCTTCTGTTGAAAGCGGAGATTATTCTTTTCTTCATCATATTATTGAAAACAAAAAGGTCACAGATATCATAATAGCCGGCGGAGATGGTACCATCAACCAGGTAATAAATGCACTTAGACAATTTGATCTGCGTTTTGGCATCATTCCCTGTGGTTCAGGTAATGGGCTAGCCTTTAGTGCAGGTCTTCCAAAAAGTACGGAAAAAGCATTGGATATCGTTTTTAAAGGAAGGGCTCAATGGACAGATGCTTTTACCATTAATGAAACTTTTGCCTGTATGTTATGCGGACTGGGGTTTGATGCACAGGTAGCGCATGATTTCGCCAATGATCCAAACCGGGGGTTGAGTACTTATATAAAACAAACGGTAAAAAATTTCATTACAGCCAAAGCTTATACTTTTAAAGTACGTGCCAACGGCAAAGAGTTTATTACAGACGCTTTTTTTATCAGTGTGGCCAATAGCAACCAGTTTGGTAACAATTTTAAGATAGCTCCAAAAGCAAGCCTGACAGATGGGATGCTGGATATTGTTATTATGACAAAGCAGAACAAACTAAGTATGCTTTTTCAGGCCATGAAACAGGTTGGAGGATTTAATCAGTTACAGGAAGCAGAAGTATTAGATGAAAAAAGCAGTGTAATTTATTTTCAAACGCCTGCCATTAAAATTTCAAATACCATGGAAGCGCCCATGCATATCGACGGGGATCCGGTGGACACGAAAAAGCAACTGAGGATTCAGTTGCTGAGTAAGTGTTTCAGGTTGATACAATGACTATTGTTTAACACGATAGCGCTTTCCATTTTTTTCCCAGGCTGCACGGCCATGCTTCATCGTCTTGTATTCTGGTTCTGATAAATGTTTAACTCGTGCTTCAATAACAATTGCTCCCGAGTTTTTAACTCCTTTGTTTGTACTCTTTTGAATGTTGTAAGACGACAATGAGATTGCAAGGGTTAAAAGAACTGCTATACTTGAAAGAATAACTATTCGCATTTCGGCTTTAACAATTTAAAAATTATAAACCTGGCTCGGGGACCATCCCCGCTGATTACTAATACTTCTTGGCCCCTGGGAAGAGTAGGAAAAGATAGCGTCCCATTTGTCGTGCATAGAACAGTTTGGCACTTTTTGT
>DAIQPL010000388.1:0-3565 GCA_036787395.1 Flavisolibacter sp.
CACATAAGTCCAGCCCCATTTTTTAAACAGATTGTTTTCATGACAATTATTTGTAAGATTTTAAAAGACAAATCGATAGTAACTCCATAAATAAATTAGGTGCTGGTAGCAGTCTTGAAAATTTTATTGGCAATTGAAATTTTCGGCAATGACATAGAAATAGGGTAATCAAAGTCAAGCAACTGATAGCAATAAGCAGCCACCTTCTGAAACTATTTTGGGAACTCAAACAAAAGTTCATTTGATCTTTATAGTTCTGCCAGTCCAGTTGCAAGACGCTTGCAGCAGTAAACATAAGGATAGCCAGGGGACCAAAAAAGACCGCTATATTGATATTCCAGCCAATAGTCCCTTTGATTCCCCAAGCTTCCAGAATAGGCTGCGCCGCATCAAACAGAATAGGTACTCCAAAGACATATTTTAACACAGAACTAAAAATGAAGTACAACATTGGAGTAGTGAGTAACAAACCAATAACAGCACTAAGGTTCGACTTTAAAATTTGCATTTTCATGTAAAACTTTTATGGTTATGCAATAGCAGGAAAAGGTGAAGAGTTTATCCTTTCTTTCTCCTTGTTGTTGACTTTCGATAAAATGGTTCTGTCAAAGCCGGTAAAATCATTTTGATTTTCATACTTAAAAAATTGAAACTTTACCATTGAATTTTTTTAGAGAAGTGCATGATCACCGCCAACGTCAGGAACAAGCCAATGCTTCCGAGTAATAGAGAATAGTCCTGCAGCTGAAGCAGCGTAAATACATATACATATAACAACACCAAAACCAGTGATAAAATGGAAGCTAGCTTCGATGAGGACAAGAGCCCTTTTACAAACCAGCCAACAAGACCAATCGTAAAAAAAGAGGCAATGAAGTACGAAGTATCAAATCCAATATACTCGGACAAAGAAAGCAATAACGTATAGAACAAGATCAGCGCCACACCAATTAAACCATACTGAAAAGGATGCACCGAACGTTTATTGGTGGTTTCAATAATAAAGAATGACGCAAACGTTAACAGGATACAGAGAATGGCGTATTTCACCGAACGCATGGTTTTCTGATAACCGCTTACGGGAACAAATAAGTTGGCGCCAAAGGAACTTTCGTTCAGATTATTGTAAGAAGTAGAAGTGGATGTGGTTCTCACGTCGGCATTAATATAGGGTACGGATGAAAAGGAATAACTGCCTCCAATCCATTGCTGGGGAAATGGCCTTTTGTGAGAAATACTTTTCCAGGTGGCAGAGAATCCTTTGCTGTTGATGGTAGTCGTTTGTGGCAGATCACTTCCTGTAAAACTGGGATGCGGCCATTGCGATGCCATGGTAACAGAAGTAGTTCTTCCTGTAGGAGTAAACAAAAGCTGTTGCGAACCATTTAAGTTCATAGAAGTTGAAAAATTAATCTTCTGCATGCCGGCAGGTCCTGTCCATCTCAGGTTTGCTTCCAATCCATTATTGATGGAAGGATCCTTTACAGTTTGAGGAGAAAGTACCAACGAAGTATCGTTCCACCTGAGAGTAAATTCATCGTTCAATCCTTTATTATCGGCTATAGGTATTTTGACAACAGCCTCATTCCAGATCACATCTTGTGGTGAAATGCCTAAAGCATCCAGTGCAATATTGTTATATTTTCCAGTGATGCTGACGTTGGCAGTATAGAGCATTACTTTATAAATACCACGGTGCTTTTCCTCGGGAATAGCATTCGTTTTAATAAATAATTCGTCAGGCAGGAAATAAGCAAATTGTTTTGATCTCGTATTTAACTCCGCTTTCCAAAAAGGTATAACGATTACAGGGCCTGTAACCGTTTGGCTTCCTGCCCACCTGCTACTTACTTCTGCTATAGCCTGCCTTTGTCTTTCTTCCCGCTCCTGAATCAGCTCTTTCACATAAAAAGTGGGAATTTGTAGAATGAGAACGATAAAGGCGATTATCAAGGCTTTGATAAGTAGCTTGCTTTTTGTCCAGAAATTTTGAATGACGTTTTCCATTTTATTTTATTTGATTGAATAACTATTATTGAGTGAAAGTTTTTTTGCTTTCCGGTAGCAGATCAAAAGGGGAATAGCTCCAAATACACCAAATGAACAATCGATCAATTGCCAGCCAACAGGTATGCCTCTATAGGAACCTGCAATAAAGGCCAAAGGAAAAATCAGCACGCATGCAATTAATCCGAATTGTATTACCCAAATATTTTTTACAGGATCACGATAAGGTCCGACAAAGAGGATGGCAAGTACAAAATGGGCAAAGGCCAGCCAATCATAGCCATATAATAAAAAAGGATGTGCTTCTTTTACATCGCGATAGGCAGCCAATACTTTTGAAAGCCAATAATGAATACTTGAATCAAGCGGAAACCATCGTAGTAAAAATGAGAGTTGCGGCTCAATAGGAATGGCTGTAAATCCACTTATAAAAAGGCTAAGGATAAAAAAAGCCATTAACCAGCGGATTATTTTTAAATCTGTTTTCATATAAAAAGTGCTTTGTATTACAAAGTGTAAAGTCAAAAAAAATTATTTTATGCCTTTGATCATTTTTTCTAAAGCCGCTATGTGGTCAGTAAAAGCTTTTTCACCTGCCTTAGTTGCAGAATAGGTAGTATTGGTTTTACGTCCAATAAATCCTTTATGCACTTTAATGAAGCCTTCGCCCTCCAGGGTTACCAAATGAGTTGCTAAATTGCCATCAGTAACTTCCAGCATCTGCTTAAGGTCATTAAAGCTTATTTCTTCATTTACCATCAATGTACTCATAACACCTAATCGAATGCGGTTATCAAAAATTTTGTTTAATCCGAATATGGGATTGTTAACTGCCATTAGTTCTTCATTTCCTCGTTGTTTAATTATTCTGTAATGGGTTGTCTTTCGTATTTCCACCACATGGCAAATCCATAAACAATGTGCAACAGGCCGAACCCGATAGCCCAAAAATAGATACCATATCCAAGGAATTGTGTACTAATAAGGCCTATCAAAATCTCCGTCAAACCCAGGTACCTGATCTCGCTTAAAGTGTATTTACTTCCATTTACTAATGCAAGGCCATAAAAAATTAAACAGGCCGGAACTATGAAACGCCATTCGTTGTATTGTAACATGGTTATTATAAAAACTCCGCCTGTTACCAAAGGAATCATCATGTTCGTCGTCAGCATTTTAGAAGTATGATCCCAAAGTGGCAGATTATTTTTACCCGCTCTGCGCCAGGTAAAATAGAAAGCCGATAAAAGTGAGACTGCTAACACAACCGCCGCCAGCATAAAAAGACTCAGTTTTAATTTCTGGAATGCCAGGTTAGAATAGCCCAGGTCATTGTATTGATGGTAATATTCCTGGATCCAGTCATAAGCAAAATAGGCTCCTGATAAAGCCCAAAACCCTGCTGCAATTCCACTTAGTCCGCTTAGCGAAATAAATCGGCTGGAGCGTTGCATCATTTTCCGGATATCTTTCAGCGTGTCCAAATGTTGGTTTTGTTCGCTCATAAAAAGCACTTTGTAATGCAAAGTAAGTGTATTATTTTCAGTTCTGCAATATG
>DAIQPL010000014.1:0-30567 GCA_036787395.1 Flavisolibacter sp.
AAGGCCTTTATTGCGCTGGGAATTTTTATCTTTTATTTCTTTCCCTTGGAACCAATTATGGCTGGATTATCAAGAGAATTTTTAAATGATGCCGGCAGGTTTCTGCCATTGGAAATTTCAGACCGTTTGATTCCAGTGCCTGCTTTTTTTGGAAGATTGAATCCGGAAGGTTACAAAGCCTCATTGGCTGCAGTGAATTATCATATTTTGTATACTGTACTCCTTACTGCGCTGGTGTGGGGTTTATGTTATAGAATCAATAGCAGGAGGGATTTGTAAGTTTTTCATAAGTAAACTGAATCTTTCGAATAGAGAGCTGAAACGGGGAGTATGGTCCAGGAAGCCGAAGTGTGCGACGCAACAGAAGCCCAATACTATTAACCCAGCCCAGTAAAAAAATTTATCTCAAAAAATACGAACCACAAATACCGCATCGAATTCCAATATAAAGTCTTGAAAATTATTTGATCCGCCTTAGGTGTTATAAAAAAACCCTCCCGAATAATCGGGAGGGAACAACTAAAAACACAAGCCTTATTCTTAGTCCATAAAAAGGACGTGGCTTCATTGAACGAGATCGGTTGGCTTCGATAGTTCACTTAGTGCTTCGACATTCCCGGCATGACAACGTCACACTGAGTTATCGAAGACTTAGTCAGGTTTCTTACCGTCTAAAAATGTATTGATCGTGCTGATTGTGGCACCGCTTTTTCCGTCGTCTTTTACTGTGTAATTGCTATAGAAATTTTCAACTGAGGAGACTGTGTTGTATAATTCCATATTGCGGCGGATGTAGGCCGGAACCGATTCAAACTCGTTGTTAGGATCGGCTGCATTAATGTTGAACGACAAGTTGCGCAACTTTTGAAGTCGTTCTGCAGCCCTCCTTTTTTGATCCTCCGCCCCGTCCTGCAGAGCAGGTGCCTCGGCTAAAGGTTGTTGTGGTGTTTGAACCTGGTGGCTCGTAGGCGTCTCCGCCGCTTCCGGAATGTCATTACGTATCACCAATTGCATGTTGAAAGTTTCCGGATCTTCAACTTTTGCTACTGGTACCGTAACCGGTTTTTCCTCTGCAGGCTTGGAAGTAGAAACTTCCGGTTTGGACTCTGCATAGATATTGGATGGTCTGGCCAGATAACCTCCCGACGCTGCAGACGTCGAGGACGTATTTTGAGATGGCTGTGAAGCCGTATTGTCTGTGGATAAAATGGACTGACGCAATCTTTCAAAACGATCATCGAGCCATTGCTTTTTGCGTTCCAGTTCTTTCTTTTCATCGTCCGCTTCTACTTTCTCGTCTTTGATCTTTAACTGCAGGTGAACTGGAGCTTCCGGCTCTTCTTCCTTCTCTTCTACCAAATTAATAGTTCCTAAATGTAAGTCAAAATCGGCATCGTGCATCTGCGGCATTGGAATTTCTTCTGCAATTGCATTTTCGTCAATTAATTTAGGCGCTAACAGGTCCTCTTTAGTGGGTGTGGTGGTGGCTTGCAGCTTTGGGAGGGGCTGCTCTCCTAAAGTCATGAGGATTTTTTCGTTTTTTGCTGCTTCCTGATGTTGCGGCTTTTGTGAATCTTTTTTTGTGAATGGATCCTTGTGTTGGAAACCGGTGGCGATCAGGGTAATTCCAATATGGCTTCCCAGGGTATTATCATAGCCTAAACCAAGAATGACATCCGTATTCTCCCCGGCCTGGCTTAATAAATGGTTCTGAATGATTTCTACTTCATCCATTGTAAACTCATGTTCACCCTCTGCAGAATTGATATTGATAAGGATCCATTTAGCACCACGAATTTCATTGTCGTTCAGTAATGGTGAGTTCAATGCATCTTCAATAGCACGTTGTGCACGGTTCTCTCCTTCACAAGCGGCGTTGCCCAAAATAGCCACTCCACCATTCTTCATCACGGTGCATACATCGGCAAAGTCAACGTTGATCTGGCCGGTGCTGTTAATAACATCCGTTATACATTTAGCGGCTGTTGCCAATACATTATCTGCTTTGGAAAAGGCTTCCCGCATTTTTAAATTACCAAACTGGTGACGTAGCTTGTCGTTACTGATTACCAAAAGCGTATCAACATACTGCTTTAATGTTTTAATACCGTCTTCTGCTTGTTGTTGACGCTTCTTTCCCTCGTATGAAAACGGAGTTGTAACAATGCCAACCGTAAGTACGCCAAGGTCTTTACAAATTTTTGCAATAATGGGTGCACCGCCTGTGCCTGTACCGCCGCCCATGCCAGCTGTAACAAACGCCATTTTTGTGTTTACTTCCAAAATGCGTTTGATTTCTTCTAAACTTTCTTCAGTTGCCTGGCGCCCGATTTCGGGATTGGCGCCGGCTCCTAAACCTTGCGTAAGGTGTGGGCCTAACTGAATTTTATTAGGCACATTACTTTGCGTAATGGCCTGCGCATCGGTATTGCAAATAATGAAGTTAACGCCTTCAATATTCTGGCTATGCATGTGGTTTACTGCGTTGCTTCCGCCACCGCCTATACCGATGACTTTTATTATGGATGATTTTTCTTTGGGGAGATCGAAATGGATCATAAGAATCTGGTTTGTGTCGTTACATGTACGATTGCAACAACGGATGAATGAATCTTAAAATGGATGATTGATGATGGTTGTTTTTACAATTCAAAGTTCTTGTTTGAAAGTTCAAAGTGTTTATCTTTTCGATTACTTACTTCGAACTATCGTTCATTACAAATGCTGATCTTCTTCTTCTTTAAAAATCTCGATCAGGCTGGTTTTAAATTTGCCCCAGAAGTTACTCATGCCTCTACGTCTTTCTGTAGTAATAACACTGCCATGAGATTCTACTTCTACGGCAACTTCTTCCGCTTCTGTTCTTAGGTTTTCAGGTACTGATACGGATTTAAAGTTTTGTTCAAATTGTTTACGATTGTGCTCATAATCATCATATCCTTTTAGTATTAAACCCAAACAGGTTGAATACGTAGGCCTAGCCAATTCTTCAATATGACCTGCCGCTAAATGTTCGGTTGGTAAGCCAATCCTGCAATTCAACCCGGTAACGTATTCAGTTAACTGGATTAAATGTTTTAACTGGGCTCCGCCACCTGTAAGAACCACACCGCCATTCAACATTTTATTATCCAAACCCACTTGTTTTAAATGGTAGGTAACAAAATCTAAAATTTCGCTCATTCTTGCCTGGATAATGTTTGCCAGGTTCTTTACACTGATCTCTTTTGCAGGCATGCCACGCAAACCAGGAATGGTGATGTAGGCGTTGGCTTTCGCTTCGTTTGATAAAGCACTTCCAAACTGAACCTTCATTTGTTCGGCCTGTGTTTTTAATACACCCAATCCTGTTTTGATGTCATTGGTAATGTTCTCACCAGCAAATGGAATCACCGCCGTGTGCTTTAAAATGCCCTCGTAGAAAACCGCCAGGTCTGTTGTGCCACCGCCAATATCTACTATTGCAACACCTGCTTCCATATCTTCCTGCGCCATAACAGCAGCGGAGGATGCCAGGGGTTGCAACACCAGGTCTTTGGTAATCAAACCTGATTTTTCTACAGAACGGTTAATGTTCCTGATAGCATTTTTATCGCCGGTGATGATGTGAAAATTGGCTCCCACTTTTACGCCACCATAACCAATAGGATCAGCAATGTTTTGAAAGTTGTCAACCGTATATTCCTGTGGAATCACATCAATGATCTGATCGCCGGCAGGAATGTAGGTTTTGTACTGATCAGAAATGAGTTGGTCAATCTCTTTCTGTGAAATCTCGTTCTCTGTGTCGTGACGCACAATGTCACCGCGGGTTTGTAAACTTTTGATGTGATGACCTGCAATACCCACGTACACCTCTGCCACTTCCAGGTTCGGGTTGGAAGCATAACAGGCGTCCAGTGCTTGTTTAATTGCCTTGATCGTTTCATCAATGTTTAACACTTGCCCATGTTTTACGCCGTTAGAGTTTGACTTGCCAAAGCCCAGAATCTCCAGTTTGCCCCATTCGTTCTTGCGACCGGCAATGACGGCGATTTTGGTGGTTCCAATGTCAAGCCCCACAATAATTGGTTGCTCGTTGTTCATGTTCTATGTTGTTTTTAGTTGTTTGTGCCTAAATCCCTAAAGGGACTTGTAAACTGTTTTTCCGAATGTTTCTCTCCTTCTGTTAGAAGTTGATAAACATGTACCCAACTTCCTATCATTAATCAACTTCTGTTGCGTCGCACACTTGTACATTCTTGCCTCTATTCAGCAGCCGTTCTCCTTGCTCCTCTTACACCATTCTTCGTACGCCATCCTGCTGTTTAATCTCTACTTCAATTCTTCTTTTTCATTACAGCCTTTGCCCTCGGTACTTGCCTTTTCAGTTTGTCAACGGGTTTTGGATTTGTTCTAGTCGCAGGGTTAGGATTGGTCTTCATAGAAACAGAATCATACTCTGCTGTCATGGAATATTGTACTGAATCAGTTGCGCTCTTTGCATCGGGTAACATCTCGTCTGATACGTTTTGAATGGTGCTATTTTTTAATAATTCTTCAATGTTTTTTTGTAACTGAATGGAATCAACTTTTGAAGCAGGTCCTTTATTCACTCCAATTACCTGCCCGTCATATTGTACATCTACCACACTGTACCTGTTAAAACCTGTTTTGCTCATCACCTGTTTGTAAAAAAGGAAGAGACGAGCGAGCTTCTGCTCTAAATTTTCTGCGCTTCCTATTCTTATAATGTGATCTCCTATCACAGGGATCAACTCAAACTTCCGGTCGGGCGTAATATCTATTTGACCGATCTGTGCATTCCAGAAAGCATCAGCGTATACAAATTTGGCCACCTGCTTTACCCCCTTCAATAAAATGCTGTCTTTAACAGAAAGGCGTTTAGCATTGGTATAACCAGTTATCACAGGCACCCTTGCACTTACTTTATCAATCAAAGGCATTTGATGTCCTGAACTATCCATGTAAAAAGAGGACCCGCCTGCTGTAAAAATCCTTGCTATCGGTTCCCTTTCTTCTACAGCAACATGCAATACATCTTCCCTGTCAAAATATAATTCTGCATCCTTTATCCATTGATTCTTTTCCAAAGCCTTTTCCAATGAAACCAGGGAAATGCTGGCTAAAGTTTTATTTACCAGAGAACCACCAGCTGTTTTTTCAATTTGGTTTTTAATATCCGACTCTTTTATATAAAACTTCTCTCCTGTGCCTTTAATCCTCACAACCACCTTTTCACAAACATGCTGCGTCTTTTTCTTGTTGGCAGCAATGAGCAGAGTGGTAATGCCACAGATGACCAGGAACCATACTGTGAGTACAATAACTTTTCTTATGACTTTCTTTTTTTCCAGTGTTAGTTACTTTTTATTCTTAGAGTTTTATTACAATAATTTTCTCGCATTACACCAATTACTGTGTTACGTGTCAATTCGTGTAATTCGTGCCTTTAATTCGTGTCATCAATAATATGTTTAACAGGTTGTACTAAAGCATCGATATCACCGGCACCAGCCATTACTATCACTTCACCAAATTCTTTGTCGATCTGATGGGTATGCGCCTTCACCCAGTTTAATAATCCTTCTTTTGTTACCAAAGCTTTATCCTCACGATCTATTTTTTTTAAAATGATTTCACTTGTTACTCCTTCAATGGGTAACTCTCTCGCCGGGTAAATAGGCAATAGAATTATTCTATCAGCAATAGACAAAGCATTGGCAAAGCCATCAGCAAAATCTCTTGTTCTTGTAAATAAATGAGGTTGAAAGATCACCGTAACCAGTCGCTGCGGGAACAAACTTCTTATACTACTAAGTAAAGCTTTCAACTCTTCAGGATGATGGGCATAATCATCCACCAACACAGGTTGTATATAAGCACCGTTGCTTACTTTTTTCGGCGGAATTACATATTCAAACCTCCGCTTTACACCTTTGAACGCAGCAACTGCTTCCCTGATCTTTTCTTCTTCCACTTCCAAACCATTAGCCACCGCAATTGCCACTACTGCATTCTCTACGTTATGCATTCCTCCAATCCTCATATCAATATTCGAAAGAACTGTGTTGGGCAACCGAACATCAAATTGATACCCGCCTTCTTTTATTGTTATGTTGCTTGCAAACGCGTCAGCCGCTTCATTTTGCAAACTGTAAGCCAACTTCTTCTTTACTGTAACCTCTTTTATTCTTTTTAATCCAAACTTACTAATGAGCAGTCCATCTTCTTTTACTTTATTACCAAAAGCAACAAAAGCATCCTGCATGGATCTTTCATCACCATAAATATCCAGGTGATCAGCATCCATAGCTGTAATGATGGCAACATTGGGATTCAACTTCAAAAAGCTGCGGTCATATTCATCGGCTTCAACAACACAAATATTTTTTTCGCTGCTCCAAAAGTTAGTCTCATAATTAACAGATATCCCTCCTAAGAAAGCGTTGCATCCATAACCCGTATGACGAAGGATGTGGGCAATCATCGTTGAAATAGTTGTTTTGCCATGCGTTCCCGCTACACAAATGTTGAATGAATCTGCAGTGATGGCTTGCAATACATCGCTGCGCTTTACTACTTTATATCCATTGTTTTGATAGTATACCAATTCCGCATGCTCCTTAGGAACTGCAGGAGTATACACAACAAGGTCAGCGTCTTTAGGAGCAGCGTCAAGGTCCTCTGCATAATGAACAGCAATTCCTTCGGCTTCTAATTCTTTGGTCAAAGCTGTTCTTGTTTTATCATAACCGCTTACCTGTATGCCTTTAGAATGGAAGTAACGGGCAATGGCGCTCATACCAATACCGCCAATGCCAATAAAATACACGTTATTCACCCCTTCCAAGGTGGTAAGTGGCGTGGCTTGTATATTTAATTCGTTACTCATTTCGTCCCAATGCTTTTCAAAATTTCTTTTGCTACACGTTCGTCTGCATCCTGTACTGCGTACCTGGCGATATTATTTTTTAGTTCCGTTTGTTTTTCTTCGTTGTTTGCCAATTCAAGAATTGTTGGTATTATTTTCGTAACAGCTTCACTATCTTTTACCATAAGCGCTGCCTCTTTGTCCACAAGGTTCTGCGCATTCACTGTTTGATGGTCTTCCGCCGCAAATGGATAAGGCACAAACAGTACAGGTTTTTTCACTACACACAATTCTGCAATGGCCATGGCTCCTGCCCGCGATATCACCATGTCGGCCGCTGCATATCCCTGCTCCATTTCCCTGATAAACTCGCCTACCCAAACAGACGTTTTGCCCGCGGCTTTTTCTTTCCATTTTGCCGCATCCGACTTACCTGTTTGCCAGATCAACTGTAAGTCGGCTTGTAATAATTCATCTAAACCGTTTGCAATTGCCTCATTAATTGATTTGGCACCAAGGCTTCCGCCCACAATTAGCACAGTTTTTTTTGCCTGAGTCAATCCGAAAAATTTCAATGCTTCATCTTTGTTGATTGATGACACATTTACAATATTGGGTCTAACAGGATTGCCGGTGATTATAATTCTATCCGCAGGAAAAAATTTTTGCATTCCATCCGTTGCTACAAAAACCTTTGTGGCTTTTTTACCTAACAGGATGTTTGATTTTCCGGCAAACGAATTGGATTCATGAATGAAGGTTGCAATTCCTTTCGCCTGTGCATAACGCAACACAGGAAAAGAAGAATAACCACCCACACCAATCACGGCAGCTGGCGCAAACCGGTTAATGATCTTTCTCACCTGGAGAAAGCTCTTCACCAGTTTGAATGGCAAACCAATATTTTTAATCAAAGAACTTCTATTGAAACCTGCTATATCCAAACCTTCAATCCTATATCCGGCTTGTGGTACTTTTTCCATTTCCATTTTTCCCTTCGCTCCTACAAACAGCACCTCTATCGCTGGTTCAATTTTTTTTAATGCATTAGCAATGGCAATTGCGGGAAAAATATGCCCGCCGGTGCCGCCACCAGCAATAATAATCTTCCACTTGCCGCCCGGTTGAAGGGAAGGGTGAGATATTTTACTATTGCTTTCTTTATCATTGCTCATATTTTTATGCTTCTGCTAATCCTTCCTCTATTTCTTCTTCGCCTTCTTCTTCCTCTTCTTCTGCTGCTTCCCTATCAAGCGCTTCTTGTCTTTTCTTTCCTTCTAACTGTTCTACGTTTCTTGCTACACTGAGTATGATACCAATAGATAAACAGGTAAAAAGAAAGCTACTTCCACCCATGCTTACCAGCGGAAGTGTTACACCGGTCACAGGAAATAAGTTCACATTCACCGCCATATTAGCCATTGCCTGTATCACTAGTGTAAAACTGAGTCCCAATGCCAGGAAGGCACCGAAGGCATAAGGGCATTTTTTAAATAACCGTATGCTGCGATAAAGAAATACGAGATAAATAAATATGATAAACGCGCCACCGAACAATCCGTACTCCTCTATAATGATGGCATAAATGAAATCGTTGTAGGCCTGTGGTAAAAAGTTTCTTTGTTCGCTGTTACCCGGACCAGCTCCCAGCAACCCTCCTTTTGCGATGGCAATCTTAGCCTGGTTGATCTGATAAGAATTGTCATTATCAGCTTCTTTACTGCCATATATAAAATTCTCTACACGACTAATCCATGTATCTACACGGGCAAAGAGCCTGGATGATTTTTCCTTTTTAGAAGCAGGGGACGCCAGTTCCTCATCGGCCCCCGATTTGTGTTTGATTACTGCTGCCATTATTAGGAAGACTACCGGTATTAAGGCACAACTAATGGTAAGCATTAAATGCCTGGTACTTACCCTGCCAATAAATAATAATAACATACAACTGGCACCTAGCAACAAAGCAGTAGATAAATTAGCCGGTGCAATGAGCATACACGTAACAGCCACCGGTAAAATAACCGGCAGAAAACCCTTTTTAAAGTCCTTGATCTTATTCTGTTTACGGCTTAGCAGTCGTGCAAGGAACATGAACAAAGCCAGCTTTGCCAGGTCAGAGGTTTGCATGGTCATATTGATGATCGGCAATTTGATCCAGCGGCTACCTTCATTCAGCGTTACTCCAAATAATAAGGTATATAGCAGTAGAGGAATAGAAAAAAGGAAAAGTATTTTTGCAACTTGTGAATAGATTGTATAGTTAACCCTGTGCGCAAAATAGATTACACAAAAGCCAACGGCAATAAATGCAATTTGTTTGAAAAGGTAAACTTCTGTATTACCCCTGTACATTTTATATGCCAATGAGCCTGTAGCACTGTACACTACCAATAAAGAAATCAGCACCAGCAGGAAGACTAAAGCCCAAATGGTTTTGTCGCCTTTTGTTTTAGTCAGCAGGCTTGCCGTTTTAATATTGGCGAGGTCCGAAAATTTGATGTCTGCTTGTTGGTTCATTCTGGACTGCTTTGGGTTTTCTTAGGTTTGGTTAGTATAACTTTCTGGTGTAAGACAGGTTATAAATTTTTCACAGCGTCTTTAAATTGTTTGCCTCTGTCTTCATAATTTTTAAAAAGGTCAAAGGAAGCACAGGCCGGGCTTAACAAAACCACATCTCCGGGAGTAGCTAAAGCATAGGATGCCTGCACTGCGTCTTCCGCACTACTGGTATTAACAAGCCGCACCTGTCCCTCAAAAGCTTCATGAATTTTTTTGTTGTCTATGCCCATACACACAATAGATTTTACTTTCTCCTTCACAAGGTCAGCAATCAGTGAATAATCATTGCCTTTATCAATGCCACCTAAGATCAATATGGTTGGCTTGGTCATACTTTCCAGGGCGTACCAGGTAGAATTTACATTAGTAGCCTTGCTATCATTGACAAACTCAACACCTCTCACTGTTGCTACAGCTTCCATCCGGTGCTCAAGGTTTTCAAAAGTTTGAACTGCTTCGCGGATCTTGTTTTTCCGGATGTCCATCGTTGCTCCCGCCACACTTGCTGCCATAGTGTTGTATTGATTGTGTTTTCCCTTTAGTGCAAAATCATAAATACTCATTTGTTGCTGATCACCATTTACATTTACATGCATCTGGTCATCCTTGATGTAGGCTCCTTTGTCAACTTTTTGCTTCATGCTGATCGGTAATTGATTTGAAATAATCTGGTTTCGTTTTAAATAATTGGTGATTACGTCATCATCTAAATTGTAAATGAAATAATCATTTGAATGCTGGTTCATCGTAATACGGAACTTGCTGTTGATATAATTTTCGAACTTGTAATCATACCGATCAAGGTGATCTTCTGTTATATTCAACAACACAGCTACATCAGGACGAAAAGAGAGAATATCATCTAACTGGAAAGAACTGATCTCAGCCACATACAGCGCTTTTGGTTCTTCTGCCACTTGTTTCGCAAACGAGTAACCAATGTTCCCTACCAGCGCACAATTCAATTCGGCCTGTTTGCAGATGTGATAGATCAACGCAGTAGTAGTTGATTTTCCGTTGCTTCCCGTGATAGCAATAATTTTACTATCGCCCTTGTACCGGAATGCCAGTTCGATTTCGCTGATGATAGCAATACCTTTTTTCCTGATCTTTTTTACCCATTCATTTTTTTCTGCGATACCCGGACTTTTCACTACTTCATCAGCGCTCAATAGTTTTTCTTCATCAATTTCATTTTCCAGGAAACTGATGCCTGCTTGCTGCAATTCCTTACGATAACCATCTTTCAAAGAGCCTTCATCCATTAATGCCACATCATAGCCTTTCTGTTTCGCCAACAGCGCTGCTCCAACGCCGCTTTCGCCTCCACCTAATATGACCAGTCGTTTTCCCATGCTTCACCCTCCGACCCTCGTCTCATCCCCCCTTCAAAAAGAAAAGCGGAACAGAAGTTAGAGGGGTGGTCAGGCTGAATCTTTTTTTTCAACTTCTGTTTAACCTTCAACCATTTGTAATGACCCTTCATTTCAAAGTGTACGGAAGAATTGGTTTTTCACTAGCATTACATTTGTCTGCATCACAATACTCTTTCGGACATTAAGCTTTTCATAGGCCTCTTTTCGACGGTGGTTTTTCAACAATGGCCTCACCCTTCTTCACTCTCAGAGAGAGTAGAGCAGGGTTTCAATCATTTTTCAGAACTAACCTCTCCATATCTTTTAGCAGCCCTTTCGGTTTACCTCAGTTTCAAAGTCACAATCGATAACACAAAACACAATATGGTGACGATCCAAAACCGCGTTACGATCTTAGATTCATGATATCCCAACTTTTGATAATGGTGATGAAGAGGACTCATTAAAAAAATCCTTTTTCCTTCTCCATACTTTTTTTTGGTGTATTTAAAATAACTTACCTGCGCTACCACACTAAGGTTCTCTACTAAAAACACTCCGCAGATAATTGGTATCAATAATTCTTTGTGGACAATAATAGCCAGGGCTGCAATCAAACCACCTAAGGTTAAACTACCCGTATCGCCCATGAAAACCTGTGCGGGATAAGCATTGTACCATAAGAAGCCAACACAGGCACCGATCATTGAGCCAATAAAAATGGAAAGCTCTCCAAGGTTGGGTATGTACATGATATTGAGATAATCGGCAAACACGAGGCTACCGCTGGCATAAGCAAAAATTCCAAGGCATGCACTCATTATGGCAGATGTAC
This sequence comes from Flavisolibacter sp., assembly GCA_036787395.1. GTDB lineage: Bacteria > Bacteroidota > Bacteroidia > Chitinophagales > Chitinophagaceae > Flavisolibacter. The sequence continues at coordinate 11,627 of DAIQPL010000014.1, forward strand.
CAGTTGCCAAACCATCTATGCCATCTGTGATATTGGCCCCATTGGAAACGGCTGTGACAATAAAAATGACGACCAGTATATACAACACCCAGGTATAATCACGTAGCGAAGCAGGGAGCAGTCTCGAATAATTAAACTCATGACCTTTTACAAAAGGGATGGTTGTAGTAAACGACTTAGCAGGAACGAAATATTTGTTTCTCTCGTTAACTCTTTTTGTAATTACTGTGGAATCATTTACGTTAGGAACGCCCTGGTACTCTCTCCATATTTTTACATTTGGATTGAAATAAAGCGTAGCCCCTACGACTACGCCTAGCATTACCTGTCCAAATATTTTAAATTTTCCTGCTAATCCATCACTATCACCTTTTTTGTAGGCTACTCCTTTTTGCTGTGCCAAACGTTTGGCTCTTAGTTTCAAATAATCATCGATGAAACCAATAGCACCTAACCAAATGGTGCAAAAAATCATGAGCCTTACATAAACTTTTGTCAAATCAGCCAGCAACAGTGTGGGGATCAGGATCCCGAGAATGATTATTAATCCACCCATGGTAGGCGTGCCTTTCTTTTGTTGTTCGCCTGCCAATCCAAGGTCCCTTACAGTTTCACCAATTTGTTTTCTTTTGAGATAGTTGATTAATTTTTTTCCAAAAATGGTAGTGATGAACAACGATAAAATAACTGCCATTAACACCCTGAAGGTGATAAAGCGGAACAACTCGCTTCCCGGGAAGCGAAGCTCTTCTGCTCTTAACCATTCAAATAAGTGATACAGCATTTTATTTTATTTCTGATTTTATCATCTCAGATGTCTGATTTAACTGCCTCATATCAGACATCTGAGATCCGCCATCTTTTATTTATTTTCCTAACAACTCAAACATTTCTTTCAGCACTTCTTTATCGTCGAAGTGGTGTTTTACACCACTGATTTCCTGGTATTTTTCATGACCTTTCCCTGCTATCAACACAATATCTTCCGGCTGCGCCATATTCACAGCCGTTTTAATGGCCTGCTTTCTGTCAGCAATCGCAACGTATTTTCTGCGGGCAGCGCTGTTCAGCGTTGCTTCCATTTCAATTAGTATTTGCTGTGGATCTTCACTGCGTGGATTATCACTGGTGAAGATTACTTTGTCGCTATGCTCACAGGCTACTTCGCCCATAATTGGCCTTTTTGTTTTATCCCTGTCACCACCGCATCCTACAACAGTTATAACCTGCTCATGGCCCTGTTTTAATTTTTTGATTGTCCCAAGCACATTTACCAGTGCATCGGGTGTGTGTGCATAATCTACAATACCAATCACATTTTCTTTTGGTGAGATCATATAATCAAATCTTCCTTCTGCGCCGGTTACATTACTCAGGCACTGAAGTACATGCGCTTTATCCTCTCCCAGGCAAATTGCCGCACCATAGACCGCTAAAAGATTATAAGCATTGAATTCGCCAATCAAACGAAAATGAACTTCCTGTTCGTTAATGGTCATAACCAAACCCGTAAGGCTGTTCTCTAAAATCTTTCCTTTAAACTCAGCTAACGTTCTTAAGCTATATGTATATTTTTTTGCAACAGTGTTTTGCAACATCACACTGCCACGCTTGTCATCGATATTTGTTATGGCAAATGCAGAGGATGATAAATCATCAAAAAATCTTTTTTTGGCTTTGATATATTCATCAAAGGTTTTGTGATAGTCCAAATGATCATGTGTAATGTTACTGAAAAGCGCTCCAGTAAATATTAATCCTGCTATGCGGCGCTGATGCACGGCATGTGAGCTTACTTCCATAAAAGCATATGCACAGCCTTCATCCCACATTTGCTTTAATAAAGCGTTCAGACTGACAGCATCCGGCGTGGTGTGAGTGGAAGGAATGATTTTACCCGCGATCTGATTTTCTACTGTACTGATCAAACCGCATTTATAACCCAGGCATGTAAATAATTTATATAAAAGAGTGGCTATGGTAGTTTTGCCATTGGTTCCTGTAACACCGACAAGTTTTAATTTTTGAGTTGGTGCATCATAAAAGTTATGTGCTATCAGGCCGGCTGCTTCTGCGCTGTTGCCTGTTTGCACGTAAGTGACACCTTCCTTTTTAGAAGCGGGAACGTATTCGTAAACAATAGCCGCTGCACCTTGCTCTATTGCTTTGGCAATAAAGCCATGCCCATCTGCGACAGCACCTTTTATCGCAATAAACAAGCTTCCTTTCTGCACTTTACGGGAATCAATCTGAACATCGGTTATATCAATATCCGTATTGCCTGCGAGAGCAGTAGTCTGAACCTTATATAATATGTCGCTTAGTTTCTTCACTAATTCAATAAAAGTGTTACTGTTCCGTTTTTGCCAAGAGCTGTACCAGGCATAATATCCTGTGCTACTACTTTGCCCCTTCCTTTTGCAATTACCTTCAAACCCCTGTTCTCCATTTCGTACAATGCATCTTTCAAGGTCATGCGACTTAAATCAGGCATTATATTTTTTGAAACAGGATTCGGTTTTACTACCGGCTTGTAATTATTGCTGTAGATAAGGCTCCAGTCGTTTTTAGCGGATGAATCAAGAGGTCTCACATTCACATCGCCAAACACTTTCCGAACATCTGGTGTATAACCGGCAAACCTGAAGTCAGAACTGTCAGGAGTAACCGGCATTGGCATTCCCTTTTTGCCTTGCACATACATCGCATACAACTTGGTAGCAATCTCTTTAAATACCGGGGCTGCCAGTTGTCCGCCATAATGTATAGCGGCATGAGGCCTTGTTTTTATCAGTACTATACAACTGTATTCAGGTTTGTCGGCAGGAAAATAACCCGCAAAGGAAGCCTGGTATACGCCATGATAGTATTTTACATCTCCACCGGCCACATGTGCCGTACCGGTTTTACCGGCAACAGGAAATGGAGTATCTGTAAAAACATCTTTAGCTGTTCCCTCTGTTACTACAGCTTCCATGCAAAGTCTGGCGGCTTTAATTACCTCTGGCTTCGATAATTGTTCGTCTAAAACCGTTGGCTCAAATTGTTTGACAGTTACGCCGCTATTTTTAATGCTGTTTACCAGGTAGGGCTTCATCATTTTACCTTCATTGGCAACTGCATTATATAACATCAAAGTATGAAGAGGACTCACCTGTATGGCATAACCAAAGCTGGCGGTGATCATAGCATGCAGTCCTTCTTTATTCCGTTTTAATTTTGGAAGCCGCGGAGCACCTTCTCCAACCAGGTCAATGCCTGTTCTTTTATCGAGATGAAATTTTTCGAGATAACTTTTGTATTTATCAGGCTCGTTTGCAAAGGCTTTATAAGCTACGCGGCTCATACCTACATTAGAACTATGCGCAAAGCATTCTCTTACGGTCATCACAGGCTTCGGAGCTCTTTCGGCATCGTTTACATTACGAACTCCCACATAGCCATTGCCGGTTGATCCGACTTCTACCCAATCATTTATTTTGGTTGTTCCATGATCCAGTACGGCTAATAAAGTGGCTAGCTTTATTGTAGAACCAGGTTCTGTAGTTTGTAAAGCATAATTGAGGTTTTCGCTATAGCTGCCATTTTTGTCTCTGCCAAGATTGGCAAGGGCTTTAATCTTTCCGGTTCTTGTTTCCATCACTATGCAGGTCCCGTATTGTGATTCACTTTGAACCATCATTTTCATCAAAGCGGATTCGACAATGTCCTGCATTTCAATGTCGAGAGTAGTAATGACGTCTCTTCCATTTTCAGGATCAATTTCGTAACCTTCAACTGGCACGGGCGCACCTCCTGCAATGAACCGAACCAATCGCTTACCCGTTGTACCCTTTAATAAAGTATCAAACGTTCTTTCAAGACCTACATTTTGTGCATTATCTCTTGAAAGGCCAATTGTTCTTTTAGCTAACATTCCAAACGGATTCAACCTCTTGCTTTTTACTTCGGCAATGATTCCGCTTTTGTTTCTACCTAATCGTACCAGGGGAAAGTTTCTGAATTCCTTGTATTGTTCAAAGGAGAGGCCTTTCTTAATAAGGTAATACCTGTCTTTTATATTGTAAGCCCGCTTCAGGTCTTTTTTGTATTCAGACCTACCTTTATCTTTAAAGAAAGTTGCTAATGAAATAGCTAATGAATCAAGGTTTTCCTTGAAACGATTTCCGTTTTTCTCACGCAGTCCATCTGCTCCAAAATCCATATATACATCAAAATACGGAATAGAAGTACTTAGCATTTGACCGTCTTCGCTGTAAATGGTTCCTCTTTCTGCATCAAGCTCAACGAATCTCTGGTGCATACTGTCGCTCATGCTGCGCCAATGATTGCCTTCAATCCTCTGAATATAAAAAGCACGACCTATTACTACAAAGCTTAACAATACAACGCCGATAAAGCTTAGATATACTCTCCACAATATGTCGTGTTTGATTTCCACTCCCCGTTGTTGGTATTTATTAGTTTAGTTACTGCTGTCAATTAACACAATTGGTTCTGCAGTTAGCTCTTTAAGTCCAAGAGGTTTAACTGCTTCAATCAACTCACTTTGTTTGCTTCTGAATAGCACATCTCCTTTTACAGATTTGTATTCATATTGCAACTCCTTCAACTCTTTGCTTGTTTTATTAATATCCCTGATGGTTTTATCTGCATAATGCCCGTTATAGATATATATAACTGCCAACAGGGCCAGGAAAATGAAAAAAGGAACCTGTTTAACAATGGCTCCGTAGTTCAGCCATTTTTTCCAGCGGTACTTTTTCTTTTCTTTGTTAACAGACATTACCGGTTTTTCATTTAAGAAATCAAGTGATATTTATTTTAATTCTTTAGATGGCCTAACATACGCGTCTCGCACTAAAGAACTTTAAACCTTTTCGGCCACCCGAAGCTTTGCGCTCCGGGACCGGGGGTTGTTTTTTATTTCCTCTCCTGTTGCCACAATGGGTTTTTTATTAACCAACTTTAATAGTGTTGGCTTTTCCACTGTTTCAAAAGGATTTTCATCCAGCACTTCAAAACTGTTATCGCGAAAAAAAACTTTTACCATCCTGTCTTCAATTGAATGGAAGGTGATGATCGCTGCCCTTCCACCTGTTTTTAATAGTTGTGGAAGCTGCTCCAACAACTCTTTTAATGCACCCAATTCATCATTCACCTCAATACGCAAAGCCTGGAACACCTGGGCAAAATATTTATTCGGATTTCCTTTTACAATCGGACTCAATGCTGTTTTAAAAGCATCAATGGTTCTTAAGGAAGTGTTCCGCCTTACTTCAACGATGGTTCTTGCCAGGGTTTTAGCATTTGTTACTTCGCCAAACCGTTCAAACAGTTTGTGCAAGGCCTGTTCGCTGTATTCATTCACCACGTCAAACGCCGTTTTTGGTTGACGTTGGTCCATCCGCATATCAAGCTGTGCATCAAACCTTATAGAAAACCCCCTGCTCTTCTCATCAAACTGATGACTGCTTACGCCGAGATCTGCCAGCACTCCATCAACTTCGGTAATTCCGTTTAAGCGCAAAAAGCGTTGCACGTGCCTGAAATTGTGTGGTACAAAAACAACCCTTTCATCAGTGGGGAGGTTTTGCTTAGCATCTACATCCTGGTCAAAAGCAACCAGCTTACCCTTCTTTCCCAGTTTGTCTAAAATGGCTTTGGCATGACCACCACCACCGAAAGTGCAATCCACATAAACCCCATTTTCCTGAATGTTGAGGTTTTGGATCACCTCGTTCAGTAATACTGGTGTGTGATAAACAGAAAAATCGCCTTTATTCTCATGCCCGATTTTTTTGTCTTTCATCTTCCAGCTTTATTTGGAATCGTCACCTTTTACCATTACCTGCTGAGCCAGTGTACTAAAATCGTTGGGTGAATATGATTCAAAGAACTTATTATAGTTTTCGGTAGACCAGATCTCTATTTTATTAACTGCTGAAGCCAGGACAATATCCTTTTCCAGGCCTGCATATTCTTTCAGGTTAGGAGGCAACAAAAGCCGTCCGGCAGAATCGAGCTCTACCTCAGTAGCTCCATTCAAGAAATATCGCCTGAAGCTTCTTACTGCAGGATCAAAATCATTCAAAGTGCTAATTTTCGCAAAAAGTGGCTCCCAGCTCTGCTTTGGATACAGGCTTAGGCACTTTTCAAAACCCCTGTTGATAACAAAACGTGTATTTTCGCCTTCAGGCAGTTGCTTTTTTAAGCCAGCCGGAAGGAGAAAGCGACCTTTTGTGTCCAATGTTGCTTCAAATTCTCCGATAAAGCCTGTCATTTTCAATTGGTTGGAAGAGAGGGGCTTGTTTTAACACAAAATAACACTTTTTCCCACTTTACAGCGGCAATTTTCGCTTGTTTAATTTTTCCACAAGCTGAAAGCTCATGAAATGCCCGTTGAATAAGGATCTTAGAAGATAAAAGAAATTTTTATGGTTTTTTGTGTTAATGGGCTGTGGATAAGTGAGGAATTGATGTGCAAACTGACTTTTTAAGTTTGAATTTTAAACAATTGGTGTCGTGAATATCCTACTGTCAGAAATTTTAATTAAGGATTATACCTATGCCCTTACGCAGGAAAAAATTGCTGAGTTCCCTTTGCAACGAAGAGACAGTTCAAAGCTATTAATATACAAACGTGGTCAAGTTAGTGATGATCATTTTGGGTTTATACCGGATCACTTACCGCCCAACTCTGCTCTTATTTTAAATAACACCCGTGTTATCGAGGCCAGGCTTTTTTTTCAAAAGCCAACTGGTGGCATAGTTGAGATTTTCTGTCTTGAACCTCATGGACAAAGTATGGAGCAAGCTCTGCAACAAAGAGAAGGCGTTATCTGGAAATGCCTGATTGGTGGTGCTTCAAAGTGGAAAGCTGGGCAAATTTTACAAAAAGAATTCTTACTCGAAGACAACACTGTTTTTCTATCGGCTGAGTATATTGATAAAAAGGAAGATTACTTTTTGATTCAGTTTAGGTGGTACCCAGATCACTTGTCTTTTGTACAAATAATTCACGAAGCTGGTGCTATTCCCTTGCCACCTTATATCAAAAGAAATGCAGACAAGATTGATGCAAAACGCTATCAAACAGTATTTGGAAAATATGAAGGATCTGTAGCAGCCCCAACAGCAGCCCTGCATTTTACTGAAGAAATTTTGAACCAACTAAAGGCAAAAAAAATAAATACAGATTACATAACCTTACATATTGGCGCCGGCACATTTAAACCGGTAAAAACCGAAACTATTGCAGAGCACCAGATGCACAGTGAGCCATTTACTGTAACAAAGGAATTGCTTCAAACAGTTATTGATTCTACCAACATTATTGCTGCTGGTACTACTTCATTACGAACAGTCGAAAGCTTATATTGGCTAGGATTAAAATTGAATGCTTCTCCTGAAACAGAACTTGAGTTAAGTCAATGGGAGGCATACAAGCTAGCTGAGCAATATCCAATTATTTCGTACGAGGAATGTTTTCAAAAGCTCATTGGGTGGATGGAAATTCATTCTCTGGAGAAAATTCATTGCAGAACCAGCCTTATTATTGTCCCTGGATATCAGTTCAAAGTTGTGAGTGGTTTAATTACTAATTTTCATCAACCACAATCCACTCTCCTTTTGTTGGTAGCAGCATTTATTGGTGAAGATTGGAAGAATATTTACCAGCATGCACTTGATAATGGTTACAGGTTTCTTAGTTACGGAGATAGTAGTTTGCTATGGCGAAAAGACTAATCCTGCTTTAGGGGAAATTCAATTGTAAAACAGCTTCCTTTGCCCAGGGTACTGTCTGCTTTAATAATACCTTCATGTGCTTCTACAACTGTTTTGACATAGCTTAAACCTAACCCGAATCCTTTTACATTGTGAATGTTACCGGTATGGGCACGATAAAACTTTTCAAAAATCCGTTTAACAGTTTCCTTAGTCATCCCGATTCCATTGTCCTCAATTTTAAAAATAAACTTTTTGTTTGTTGAGGTGGTAGTAATGCAAACTTTTGGCGGCACATTTTCCTTCGAGTATTTTACTGCATTATCCATTAGGTTGTTGACTAGATTAGAAATATGCACTTCATCTCCTTCTATCAAATCATTTTGAGCAGACAGGTTCATTTCCAGTGAACCCTGCTTCTCCTGCAAACGCAACATGAAATTATCTGCTACATCACGAACAATTGTATGAACATTTAAAGGCTTTGAATTCAACTGGACCTCCTGCCTATCCATCAAAGCTGATTTTAAAATAGTTTCTACCTGCCGGTTCATCCGCTGGTTTTCCTCTTTTATTATTTCGCTGAAATAAGAAAGTTTTCCTGTGTCCTTTTGCACCTTTTCATTTCGTATAGCATCAACGGCTAATGATATTGTAGCAATAGGAGTTTTAAATTCATGCGTCATATTATTGATGAAATCGTTCTTTATCTCGCTCAGTTTTTTTTGACGCAACATAGTACGTATAGTTAGAAAGAAAGCCGCGCAAATAACCAATGTAAATAAGATGGAAATTATAACAGGCAGCCGAAGGCTTTTATATACAATATCAGTAACGTTGGGCACTACAATAATAATCCATTCGTCTGCAGAAAGGTTTTCTGCTGGTGAACCGCTGGGAGGTACCAAAGGAAGAACTACTGAGTGGTGGTTCAACGAATCATCATACCATGCTCTAAAATTGTTGGATTCTCTTTCAATTTGCCCAATCGTATAATTTTTTAGGATCACGACGGCAAATTCAAAAGGAATGCCTTCAATTTTTTGCGCAACAAATACGGCTCTTATTTTTTCATACAATTCCTGTGTAGTAAAACGCTGACTTACATTATAAGTTCTTGGATAATCTAATGAGAATCTTGTAATATCGGGGAACTGTTTTACACCCGAAGCAGCAGGAGCGCCTTTATACTGCGCTAATTCCTCGCCAACCTGTTTGGCAATATCTTCTACCTTTTGTTCCACCTGCTCTTTTCGTAATAGAACCATATTATTTAACCAGGAGATCTGGATAAGTATAATGCCTATTAGCGATAAAGTAATCAGCACAAGTATTATAGGAAAAATTCTTTTCACGGACAGCAAGATGAATGAAAAAGTTGTGATTGCAAAAATATTGCTGTGCTCCTCATTTGGAATGGCATGAGATTGTTATGTATTATATTTAACACATATTGGGAGTTTATGGTACAGCCAGCATCAGGAGTTTTGTTGATTGCCGATCCATTTTTAAAAGATCCGAACTTCATGCGAACCGTCGTTTTTTTAACCGAGCATCGCGAAGACGGCACCATTGGGTTTGTACTTAATCGTCAATATGAAAATACCCTGGACGAACTATTGCCCGAAGTAGAAGGACACAAACTCCCTGTTTACTATGGCGGACCTGTACAAATGAATACAATTCATTTTCTTCATCGCTACCCTGAGGAAATTCCAGGAGGTATCGAAATAATGAAGGGGATTTTTTGGGGTGGTGATTTCGATGCCGTTGTAGAACTCATCAATAGCGGCAAAGCAGACGCTGAAAAAATTCGTTTTTATATAGGTTACTCTGGCTGGAGCACAGGTCAGTTAGAAACAGAAATGAATGAAAAAACATGGCTTACTGTAGAAGCAGTACGCAAGTTGGTATTTCATCCCAATGCCGAGGAAATATGGAAAGACTCTCTAAAGCATCTTGGTGGTGAATATGAAATGATGATCAATTTTCCAATTGATCCGCAGTTAAACTAATCATTGTACCGGGTTGTTGATTACTAACTACATGCTCAACCGATTGCCTTTGTATTTCCCGGTCACTTGTCGTAATAAAAAAGCTCTCAAGAATGAGAGCTTTCTAAAAATATGAAACAGGTTTATTCTACAATTGTAGCACCTTCCACCAACACCGTTACTTTGTTATTTAATACTTCTACAAATCCGCCCTGGATATCGTAATTGGCTGTATGATTTTGTTTGTCGCGCAAAACTTTTACACGTCCTGCTTTTAACGCACTTACCAGAGGAGCATGTTTATCCAGTACTTCGAATGAACCGCTAATGCCTGGCATTTGTACGCCATAAACTTCACCACTAAATAACTTTCGTTCGGGAGTTAATATCTCAAGAGTCATGAGAATAATTTGTAATTTACGAATTGAAATCGGAAACCAGTCTTCAATGAAAATGTACTATTTCAATTAGTATATCTTCAAATGTTCGGGTTAACTATCCCTGTGCCTGTGCCAACAATTTTTTCCCTTTTTCAATAGCATCGTCGATTGTACCTACCAGGTTAAAAGCTGCTTCGGGATACTCATCTACTTCACCATCCATAATCATATTGAAACCACGAATTGTTTCTTCAATTGGTACCAAAACACCCTTTAATCCGGTAAAGGCTTCTGCCACGTGAAAGGGTTGAGATAAGAACCGTTGTACCCTTCTTGCACGGCTTACAGTTAATTTATCTTCATCGCTCAATTCATCCATTCCAAGAATGGCAATTATATCCTGTAATTCTTTATAACGCTGCAATATCAGTTTCACACGGTTCGCTGTATTATAATGGCCTTCTCCAACAATTAATGGAGAAAGAATTCGCGACGTAGAATCAAGGGGATCCACGGCGGGATAAATACCTAAGTCGGCAATCTTGCGTGACAATACAGTTGTAGCGTCTAAGTGAGCAAACGTTGTAGCGGGGGCTGGATCTGTCAAGTCATCGGCAGGTACATACACGGCTTGCACCGAGGTAATGGAACCGTTTTTTGTAGAGGTAATTCTTTCCTGCATAATGCCCATTTCGGTTGCCAGCGTTGGCTGGTAACCTACTGCTGAGGGCATACGACCTAAAAGGGCAGACACCTCTGAACCAGCTTGCGTAAAACGGAAGATATTATCAACGAAGAAAAGAATATCACGCCCTTTACCTGTACCGTCACCATCACGGTAATACTCAGCAATGGTCAAACCTGAAAGGGCAACACGGGCACGGGCGCCCGGCGGCTCATTCATTTGGCCGAACACAAATGTTGCTTTGGACTGACCCAAATCAGTCATGTTTACCTTGCTTAAATCCCATCCGCCTTCTTCCATGCTATGTTTGAAAGCATCACCATAGTTCATAATGCCCGCTTCAATCATCTCACGCATCAAGTCATTTCCTTCACGTGTTCTTTCACCCACACCGGCAAACACCGATACACCAGCATAAGCTTTTGCAATATTGTTGATCAGTTCCTGGATTAATACAGTCTTACCCACACCAGCACCACCAAACAAACCAATTTTACCGCCCTTTGAGTAAGGCTCAATAAGGTCAATTACTTTAATACCAGTAAATAACACTTCCGTAGCAGTGGAAAGATTTTCAAATGCGGGAGGCTTTGCATGTATAGCACGGCCATTAACTTTTGGAACGGGAGGCAAGCCATCAATAGGATCGCCGGTTACATTAAACAAACGTCCGCGAATTTGCTCAGTTGCAGGCATTGTGATTGGAGAACCTGTATCAACAACATCTATCCCACGAGTCAGGCCTTCTGTACCGTCCATGGCAATAGTACGAACACTGTCTTCTCCCAAGTGGTTTTGCACTTCAAGAACCAGGATATCACCATTATCTCTTTTTATTTCTAAAGCATTATAAATTTCGGGAAGGCTACCTTCGAACTGAACGTCGACAACGGCGCCAATAATTTGTTTTACCTTACCAACTTTTGCCATATTTAGCTTTTAAACGAAGATTTTTTTGATGAAAATTGACTGCAATCAGGTACCATTTTCATTTCAGGCTGCAAAGGTAAGGGTGCATCATTAATTTGCCAATTTGAAATGAAAGAATGCCCGCCTATGGGTAGAATTAACTTTTATTATAAGTAGTATCTATAACGCCTGAGAATATAGTTCCAGTCCGTGTCTTTAGCTTTTGATTTGGAAGGCATACAGGTGACGAAAAAAATGATTTTTCTCAAATACACAAACTAGCCTTCTATAAGAGTAATTTATAGTGTGGGGGTATTATTTTGCTTCTTTAAGACTCGTGAACGGAAAAAAGTTTTTGAAATATCTGCGAAGGCAGTAACCGCATCTTTAAATTCCTGCACGAGGGTTTTTTGTGGGAAGAAAGAGTCCGCCCATTCGAGTTGCCACTTCCCTTTGAAAAATTTTGTTACTTCTGGGTCAGTGGGCTCTATAACAAATTGAAAATCAGAATCCCATTCAATTCGAATGGTTTCCAGATTTGGATGGGTTCTTTTTATAATCTTCCATCCAACAGAGTGTTTAGGCAAATAGTCCTGAATTAAATGCCCGAGATCATAGCCGTACGTGAAATTGAGCCTTTCCTTATCTAGCAGGTATAAAACGTTCTTGTACTCATGAAGAATCCATTTGTGCGATTCTCTTGGAAATAAATATTCACCTATCAGTGAGGGGGTTTCTATATATCCTCTTTTAGCCACGCGAAACTGTTCTTGTAAAAATTTTACCGGATTTTCAACATGCTCGAGGACATGACAACAAATACAAAAATCAAACTCTTTGTCTGCGAAAGGAAGGTCTTCGCCATCTGCATTTAAAAACTTTTGGTTCTTTAGTACCCTGATATCTCCACTTCTGTGAAAATTAGAATCTACATATTTATCTACTACCACATTAGCCCGTGGATGAGGATTATGTCCACCTCCAACTTCTAAAACTTTTTCTGAACTTTTAATGGATAAATCAAAACGACTTTTCGGGTTTCGGACCTTCATTAATCATTGGTTTAAAAGTGCCAAAAATAACCAATTAACCATGACATTAATAAAGGCTCACAAATGAGGTATGATATTTTCATTGTGATTAACGGAATTTTGTTATTGCTCAGTTTCGACATGCGCTTATGGATGAAAAAAAGTATTTTCATTCTACTTTAGTACCCAAATAATGAAGATGATCTTTCTTGATTACCTATTGTGGATCAGTTGTTTTATTGTGCTTTACAATTATGCCGGCTATGCGGCTATTGTTTTATTTTTCAATTCTTTAAAAAGAAAAACGCGGCATCAGGCAAAAGATGAATTTTTTCCTTCCGTTTCTTTTATTGTTGCAGCTTATAACGAGGAAGACTGTATCGAAAAAAAAATTATTAACTCGCTCCAACAGAATTATCCGGCTGAAAAAATGGAGTTCATTTTCATTACGGATGGATCTACTGACCAAACGCCGTCAATCATCCAAAAATATTCGTCTATTCAGCTGCTTCATTCAGCGGATCGTAAAGGCAAATCCGCTGCCCTGAACCGGGCAGTTAAAGCAGCAAAAAATGAGATCTTACTTTTTAGTGATGCTAATACCATTTTAAACAAGGATGCCATTAAACAGGTGAGCAGACATTATAAAGATCAAACAGTTGGAGGAGTTGCCGGCGAAAAGAAGGTAATGGCTGTTTCTGATAATGGCGAAGATGTTGGGGATAGCGAGGGACTTTATTGGAAGTATGAATCTTTTTTAAAAAAAATTGACTCTGATTTTTATACGGTCGTCGGAGCTGCCGGCGAGTTATTTTCTGTAAGAAAAGAATTGTATGAAACCGTTCCCCAGAAGGTAATCTTAGACGACTTTATTATCTCGATGAAAGTGGCCCAAAAAGGCTATCGTATCATTTATGAGCCAAAAGCCTGGGCTATGGAATTACCTTCCTTCTCTATTCCTGACGAAAAGAAACGAAAAGTGCGGATTGCGGCAGGCGGCTTTCAAGCTATGACTATGTTACCTGAAGCATTGGCTTTCTGGAAACAACCTAAGCTCTCCTTTTTATATATATCGCACCGGGTACTGAGGTGGACACTTAGCCCTCTTTGCCTGATATTAGCTCTTATTTCCAGCTTTTTATTAAGTATACTTTCCGATTCTTCTATTTATAAAATCATGTTTTTGTTTCAGGTATGTTTTTACCTAAGTGGTTTACTTGTGCAATTCTTTCCATCTGCAAGCAAACGGGTTAAAGCCTTAAAGCTTCCTTATTACTTTATTTTCATGAACATTTCGGTAATCCAAGGATTTTTCAGATTTTTACGCAGAAATCAGCCTTCAACCTGGGAAAAAGTCAAACGATCTAACTCAAACTTATTGGAAAGCCAAGTTATAGATCAGTAGAGATAAAATGAACGTGCAGGGTAGTAAAAAGACCGAATTTACCTGCTTCAGTTAATACTTGTTTATACCATTTAAAATCTAAACCACTTTTAACAGGCTTGATAGTTGCATGTCAGTACTCGAAAACTTATTTTTAATCCTTAATTACGTTACCTAACATGGATTTTGTCTATTTATTCCGAATTCTCATGAAAAGGAAGTGGATCATTATTGCATCCGCTCTAATTGCTGCTGCCGTAGCTTATTTTCTAACAGTAAATTTACCCAACAATTACCGTTCCCTGGCCCAAATAGCAACCGGGTATACAACCAGCGACGAAATAAAAGTAAATAATGAGAATTCAGACTATTTTCAAACCGAAAATAAATTCAATAATATAACCGCCACTTTCACGTCTCCCGCTGTTGTTAGTCTTTTATCTTACAATTTGATTCTTCACGATCTCACTACTGATGCACCTTTCCGGCATATACCAGCCGACAAGAAAGCCGACGCTTTTAAAGAGATAAATAAAGATTCGGCAATTAAGGCTTTCCAGGACAGGCTTGAAAGCATGAAAATGCTTACTGCTTTTAATCCGGAGGAGAAGAAGTTGTTGGAATTATTAAAGCTATACAAATACGATTACAAATCTCTCACAGAAGATTTATCGGTTTCCAGACTGGGACATACAGACTATTTACAAGTAGAATACATTTCGCCTGACCCCAACCTTTCAGCTTATGCTGTAAACACAGCTTATGAGGAATTTGTACGATTTTATGGTAACAACAGAAGCATAAGATCAGCAGAGTCGATAGATACGTTAAGAAGTATCCTGGACAAAAAGAAGCAAGTGCTGGACCAAAAAAACAGTTTACTACAGCAAGCCGGTTTAGGTACGTCTGAGTTGCAAAGTGAAAGCGATCTTGATGTTATTTCTAACTTAGAAGGTGCTTTAACAACTGAAAGAACAAAACTCACGACACTCCAGTCTGATCTCAGAAAAGTCAATCAACGACTGGCAGATTTAAATAACAGGCCTGCGGAAATCGGAGTTGATAACAATGATATGCTTGTTCTCAGAAATGCGATGAATGAAGCACAAGGCACTTATTTGAGAACAAATGACCCCGAAGATTTAAAAAAGTATAACACACTCAAAACTCAATATCAACAAAAAGTTGCTGCCTCCAGGCCGGCTACATCTACTAAAGACCCAATAACAGAAAAGGTAGATTTAACATCAAAAAAAACTGACCTGGAAATAGATATTCAAAGCAGTACTGCTTACGTATCCTCGCTTCAATCCAAAATTTCTTCTCTAAAAGGAAGTGTTTCTGCTGCGGGCTCTCGCAGCGCCGCAGGCGAAAGTTTAAAAAAGGAAGCTGAATTAGCTAACAAAGAATATATAGATGCCAAAAAACACTATAATGAAGCAACAGATATGGGAGGGGCTTCCATCAATAATTTTAAAGTAGTGGTGGCCGCACAACCAGCTATTGAGCCGGAGCGTTCCAAAAGGCCCATTATTATTGCTCTCGCAGGAATTGCCGCATTTCTTACGACAATAGCCATAATTATATTCCTCACCTATTTAGATTCCTCAGTCAGAACGCCGATTATCTTTTCTAAAAACGTCAACTTAAAATTGATTAGCCTTGTCAACTTTATGAATTTGAAGAATAAAAGCATTACTGATGTTATTGCAAATAAGCAGGTGGCAACTGATGAGGCAGAATATAAAAGAAATAATATTTTCCGGGAATCGCTCCGTAAGCTTCGTTATGAGATTGAGACCAGTGGAAAAAAGATATTTTTATTTACGAGTACAAAAAAAGGCCAGGGGAAAACAACCTTAATACAGGCTTTATCTTATAGCATGAGCCTTAGTAAGAAAAAGGTTTTGATTATCGATACCAATTTTTGCAATAATGATCTTACAGTACAACTAAATGCTGAACCTGTACTGGAGAAAATTGTTCCATACAAATCAGACAATAAAGCACTAATTGAGCAGGTTCGGGTTTTCTCTAAAGATTTAGGGCTGGGGTCCGTTTATGCTATCGGTTCGGAAGGTGGTGATTATACCCCTTCAGAAATATTGCCAAGAGAAAACTTACTGCAACACTTACACCTGCTAACCTCAGATTTTGATTATATTTTTCTAGAAGGTCCTCCTTTAAATGATTTTTCTGACAGCAGGGAATTAGCCCAATATGTTGATGGTGTGATTGCTGTCTTTTCTGCCCAAGATGTTATAAAACAAATTGACAAGCAGTCCATTACATTTTTTAAAGAATTAAATGGAAAGTTTAGCGGTTCTATCCTGAACATGGTCGATCTGAAAAATATAAATGTCGCCTGATCAGGCTGAAAGTTGTTAAACCCTTTCTTATTTTAAATTGCATTACCTTAATTCCTAATTCCTCAAACTATAATTGAACCAATGAAAATCGCGAAACCATTGGAGGCTGATGTCTTAATACCATCGCCTCAAAGTTTTTATATTTATAAGTTTATCTTTTCAGCTGTGCTTATTTTTATTTCCTTTATTATAAATGCACAAAAGACTTCATCATCCTCTCTAAGTAAGACAGATACTTCCAGCGTTATTGAAGAAAAATTAGTTGCTTTAGCGCTTCAGAATCCGGAAGTAAAAAATCTCGAGCACCAAAGCAAGATCAATGAGTATACATTACGTAATGCACAGAATCAGTGGCTTAATCTCTTAACCTTTTCAATAAATTACAACGACCAAACGTTTGCCAAGAATCCAACCACAAGCTATATTTATCCGAAGTACTATTTTGGACTTACGATCCCATTAGGAACAGTTCTGTCCAAAACACAGGCAAAGTCTGCGCGGGAAAGTATAGAAATAGGCAAAAACAACCAGGAGTTATTAAGAAGAACCATAAGAGAAGATGTTTTAACAAGATACAGAGAGTACAGAGCCATTACGGAGTTAATTAATATTCAAAATGAGTTA
The DNA here is from genome assembly GCA_036787395.1 of Flavisolibacter sp. Classification (GTDB taxonomy): domain Bacteria; phylum Bacteroidota; class Bacteroidia; order Chitinophagales; family Chitinophagaceae; genus Flavisolibacter. The sequence goes on from DAIQPL010000014.1 coordinate 28,731, forward strand.
GTAAATGATGTACAGGCTGAGTTGGTGCAAACTGAGGAAAAGTTCAGAAAAGGGACTGCTACAATTGAGGCTTACAATACAGCCCAGAAAGGCACTAACCATGAATTAGCTGCTTTGATTAATCTGAAATTACAGCACGATATAAAAAAACTGGAGATAGAAAAAATTATTGGTGTTAAGCTGGAAACTGTTTTAAACAGATAAGCCCCCATGTATGTATTTAAAGGATTTTGCAATTCCAGTATGAATGAACAACGCCAAATCGTGGATATCAAGCGCATTTAACTTACCCCTGCTTAGCCAAAAAAGGTATAACTGGGTTGATTATCTAAGGGGTATTATCATTATTTTGGTAGTTTATCATCATACCTACCTTGGGCTTGAAAGCAGTGGTTTTAAAATATCAACCTCCCTTTATGACGCCAACATGGTATTCTACAGCTTTAGAATGCCGCTTTTTTTCATTATTTCGGGAATATTTACAAGCCGCAGCCTTTTTTCTAAACCCGTAAAAGATCTGATATGGATAAAATATGACAAGATATTTTATCCATATCTCGTATGGTCTTTTTTACAGATTACGCTCCAGATAATTTTTTCAAAATTTTCAAATTCTGAAAAGAGCTTACACGATTATTTGTACATATTGTATCAGCCGAGAAGAATTGAACAGTTTTGGTACTTACCGGCCTTATTCAATGCTACCCTGGTTTTTATTTTCTTCAAAGCGAAAGTCAAATTAAAGACCAGCCTGCACTTTTTACTGGGTTTAGCTCTGTATTTTATAGCTCCTTTTGTCAGCAGTATAAGTATGATTTCTGACTGGATGAGCTTTTACATATTCGTTGTAATCGGTGATCTGGCTGCAGGTTTTATATTCAAAAAAAGAGTTCAGAAGTATATAAGAAAACCAATAACTTTTCTTTTAATGCTGCCTGTCTTTTTGCTTGTACAGCTTCACTACCTGCATAACAATACCAGTTATCTTCATAATGGTTTAGGCAAAAAAGCTACTGAAATGGCAGCTGCTCGTCCCCATACAAATTTCCTCCTATACATGTTTAATGAGAGCAACTTTTTACTTATCGCGCTTGTTGGTTGTAGTATGCTTATTATATTTTCTTTTTTACTCGAAAAATGGAACAGGCTGTCGTTCTTAAGAATAGTAGGCTATCATTCGTTATATATTTACATTACCCAAATTATTATTGTAGCCTTTATACGACTTTTATTCATACATGTATTTCACATTTACAACATTGCTGTTATTTTAATAGCGGCGGTATTTTTTGGAGTTATACTCCCCATAATATTTTACAATCTTTTCGGCAAACGCAGTTTATGGTTTCTTTTCTCAAGCAGGAAAGAGCGAAAAGATTACTATAACCAGCCAAAGGAAGAAGCGATTAAAACTTTACCAGCGGAACCTGGTTCAGTGAAAACCGCAACTAGTAATACTTAACTTGTATCGAGGTAGGAAGGCTCGGCTGAAAGTCTCTTAAATGCTGAACCAACAAAGCGCTGTTGGTTGTGTCAACGGAGTAAAAAGAAACAATATCATCGCCGCAAATAACATTATTCTGAATTTGCCATGTGGCTAATTTTTTCCAACGATTAGTCAGCGAATCGCTAAACCAGCTATCATATATCATGGCCACTTCCACACGTTTTACTTTGCATAGGGAATCTAAAAATTTAGGTGTCCAATTTTTGTTCTTTATATTTCGTGTTACCTCTGTTGAAGCAAGCCCCCATAAATCGGTGATAGTGGCGTTGGAATAATAACTGACAGCACCTATATCATTAGCTGCAATGGTACCGGTATCATAATATCTTT
>DAIQPL010000124.1:0-10809 GCA_036787395.1 Flavisolibacter sp.
TTTGATGAGCTTTAGCGGTTGCATGGTTTGATATTTAAGTGATGAAGAAAAACTGAATAATGCGCAATATTCTTTGTTGACACAGGACTCATTTTTAATCAATTGTTCTTTTCCTGTTTGGTGAAATATTGCCTGTTTACGATATTGAAAATGGGAATGTCTATAAGTAGGGATAAATTGATTACACTTTTTGAACTAACTACAGTTAGGGAAGTATTGTCTGTATAAAAAAGTTTCGGAGTTCTTCGCCATCCTCCGCCAATAGCTAAGGGGAAACCATGTATCGGCTCAATAAATAGTTGAAAGGAAGGTGAAAAAATGCTTTCCAGCCTTACTTCCTGTTTCAAATTTTCTGATACTCCATTTTCAAGCCTGTAAGCTGCTATTCCGCCTACATCTATTAAGGATGCAAATGCGGATAATGAAGGCCTTTTATACCGCGAACCCCTGGTCATACTTATACCTACCGGTGCGTATATTCCATGAGCATACAAGCCGCTCTTAAAATCCCATGCATACCCTATATAACCATTGACTGAAACATTAAATGCGGATTTTTGTTTGATGGAAAAACTCCCGGCAGGCAAGGCTGCTGCTTCCAGTGCATTTTGAACATCTTCTCCTGACTCTGCCTTAACCACTGAAGCCATAAAATTTCCATACTTCAAAAACTTTTCTATGATTTCCGATTTCGGAACCTCAATTGTTTTCAGGGATTTTTTCAAAGTAGGATCGGTTATTTTTTGATCAACCAGTTTATCCCTGTTATTGAACGCCTGGTCAAGTATGGTATAAGCATTCATCACTGCGTTATTATAATTTTTGGTATAAATATTCTTATACAGGTCGTTAGCATTTCTTGCCATGATAATATAATAATCATCAATGATCCCCTGCTGTATAATGTTGGCCACTTTAAAACCGTATTCGGTAATGTTGATTGCTTTATTTATATAACTGTAATAATCATCGTTGCTAAGCGTTCCTTTGGCGAGCTTGTCTCTTGAATCTTTTATGGTTCTGTCTACATCATTTGCCAGCACGGCAAAATTTTCTATCAACCCTGAAACCACGTGTATAGTTGGTGCATTGTCAGCTATAAAAGAATCAACCATAAAAACTTTATTGTTAATAGTAAATTGAATTTTGGTCATATGTACTTTCTGATAGACCAGCCCAATAAAAATCTTTAATGCTATCTGGTCTTTAACGAGGTTATTTAAATCACTCAATTGAATCCACCTGCGTTGTTCAGAATTAGCACTAATGTTAGCGTCGGCCTTTTCTCTTATTGATAGAGAAAAAATATCAAGCAGCTTTAGTGAATTGCCAAGATTGGAATTTAGCTCCTGCAACTCCGGTAAGCCTGCCAATTCATGTATAAGACTGTCAGGCAATATTCCCTTTTCTGATTGCGACAATTCATTTACAATTTTTGAGCAACGTACGGCAGCCCTTATTTCGGGCAGGTTTTTCAGAAGCTCTCGATACTTAGGGTGATCAATTAGTTGATTAAGGCTGACTATAAGATTAGATAAGTCTTTGTAAAATGCTTCTCTTAAACTTTGTAATAGTTCGGCATAACGGTAGGTTGCTATCTGCCCTAAAAATTCGGTAGTTACAGGAAACAGTATTTTACATTCAGGGTGTTTTGGGTCTTCCAAAAATTCCTTCATCCGGTTAAAGAACGCTACATTAAGTTCTTCCTTACCTCGTTTGATTAAAAAGCGGGCAATGCCGTCTGCCAGGTTGGTAACATTCAAAGAGCCAAGCGATGAAATGCCGGGCACAAGACCAACTTTTTCTGCACTTGCACCTGCATTAAGCAGTTTTGTTATGGCTCCGCCAAAGAAAGGATTAGTCTTATATAGGGTAAAAATTTGTGCTTCTGTAAGGTTGGGATTGTTTCTTAGCTCTTCGGATAAATGGGCTTTGAGCAGAATTAATAATCTGGAAAGAGATACTGCATCTGTTCTGAAGTTAATGGAGTCTGCGGTAATGGTGATAAGATCATTACGAATTGTTTTGGCATCATAGAATGCTATCTGCGCGTACGCCCCAGGAGTGCACAAATAACATGCTGCCACTAATAATAATTTTTTCATGTCATTTCCTTGATTTTTGAAATTGCATTACGAAGATTAATGCGGCCATATCCTGTTCTGATATCCGGGCCTATTGTTATTCCTATATCGTCACAGGTATTTAAGATGGCGGGTACACATCTTTGTATGTCCAGATTTTTGCTTTTACAAAAAGAAATCATAAGTGCAAGGCACCCTGCTGTGAAGGCAGTTGCGATACTTGTTCCATTATCTTCTTTGGTTTCGTTTCCAATATGAGTGGTTAATATTGATTCACCGGGTGCAAGGCATTTTAAATGTTTACTCCAATTGGAAAATTCACTCAGGTTGCCAGCTTCGTTAAATGCTCCAATACCAAGTACACCTGTTTGGTCTGGAAGTTCGGGGTTATAACATGCCGGAAAGGTATCATCGTCAGGCCCATCCGGATTAGTGATGTCACGGGCATTGCCGATAGCACCCAGAACTATCTTGTTTGCTTTGCAGGCATTCAACACTGCCTGTTTGAAAGAAGGATGATCAGTTACAACAGAATAACTTATTGAAATAATATCTACGTCTGGTATTGATGAAGCAAAGTTTATTGCCTCTGCAAATGTCTCCAGGTCAACATCGTTTTTTTGTTCTGCTGCTTTGACTACCAGGATTTTTGCTGCAGGAGCAACACCAAATACCTTACTTGTTCCATCAGCAGCAACAATACCAGCCATATTTGTTCCATGTCCGTGCACATCTGCAATAGAGCCTCCAACAAAACTTTTTGATAAGGAATGAATATTCTTTTTCAGGTCGGAATGTTCTACATCAATTCCTGTATCAATAATAGCAACCGTTACGTTACCGCCCATGGTGTCCAGGTCTCTCCATATAAAAGGAATGTTACAAAACTGATGACCCCAACTCATTGTTACAGCATCAAAGGGATGTGTTAGTTGTTCTGCGGTTTCATCTGCTAAAAAGTTGGGAGTTGTTTTCCTTGCTAAAAGCTCTAGCCCAGCCTCCCAGTAATAATATCCATCTCTATCCTTATACCACGTACCAAGCCTGTTCGTTATTTCACCGGTGCTTTCAAACGCATATCCTTTTGAAACCACATCAACTACATTGCTTTTATCATCGAAATCCAATACAGGACTTTTTCGTCTATTTAATCTTTTCACTATAACTTTTAGTGTTGGCATGGTCAGAATAGCGTTGGGTCTTTCAAAATATTAATATCCAATTTAGAATTGTTACCAATAGCCCCGTCTTCAGTGTATTGCCACATAGCCCATTCCTTCCAACCGATGGGGCATAACACTTTAATACAATCTTTCAGACCATAGCGGGATATCCATAATTTATAGTTACCTAAGTCATGATCAGGAGGCAGTTTTCTATCAAGGTATTCTTTCCGGCTATAGATCATAGGTGGAATATTGGTTGCCTGAATTATCGTTTCTATAAACGTATTAATCCAACCCAAATAATCTGCCCTATTTAAGGGCGTATCCCAATTTTGTTGATCTTCAAGATCAAGTACCAGGGGAAGACTTGCTTTTGTTTCAATAGTGTTTATTCGGCTTAAAACGTATTGCGCCTCTGCTATTGCATCATTGATTACCGTTCCACCGTTCCTGGAATCAGGGCGGCAAAAATGATAGAAACCTGTTTTGACGCCTGACGCTTTTGCTGCAGCAGCATTTAGATTTGCTTTATTATCTGGCGTGCCAACTCCTTCCGATAATTTAATGTAACAGAAACTTATTCCTGCAGTTTTAATGGCATTCCAATCTGGTAAATTATTATGATGAGAAATGTCAATACCGGTTCTATAATTCATTGGAAGGTTTATAGGAAGTCCTTTAATATTGGTAATAACCCCCAAAGGCGGATCTAAAACGAGTAGTCCTCCTCCCCAATAATAATGTCCCTGCCCGTCCTCATACCATTTTCCTAATGATACATTTATACGTGCAACTTCTGTTCCTTCAAACCGGAAACCTTTTGAAACTGTACCAATTATATTTTGATCGGTAAAATTTCGTGGAACAGAACTACGCCTGTTTAACTTTTTTACAGTAACAATTAGTTGTGCCATAATTAACCTACGGCCTCCTCGCCTGCATCAGGGTTGACATTCACGGTGACCGGATTAGTTGCCGGAGATGAAGCTTGCCCCGCGCTATTTATTACTGTATCCGGTGACACTATTTTGCTTCCCGTGCCCCTTATTTTTATCAACCTGCTTAACAGGTCAAACCAGAATGGGGCTCCTAGTGTTATAGCCAATGCCGTGATTAACCAACCTAAAAAAGTTTCCATTCCCCCCGACTGGTTCGGACTGTAAAAATTCCACTTTGTGCCTATAGTCTCTTTTATGTATTTGCATCGATCTTTTAGTATATTAAGCCGTTCGTATCTTTTTATTCTTTCCAGTCGTTCATTTAAACGCCCATTGGCTGAAGCAATAATGGAATCGAGTTTGATTAATTCTCTTTTTACTTGTGGGTTACCACCATTTGCTTTTGCTAATAAAGTATTCCGAATAGTATAATAAATTTTAAGGTTGCTTTCTAATACACTAACATTATTTTTTTCCAGGAGAATTAAATTTTGAGATGCAATTTTTCTCCCTGCGTAAATGCTGTCTTTACAAATACTGCAGGTGTCTTTCCAGGGTTTACCTAATCCTAAAATATTATTGGAGAGTTCAGCATCTTTAGCGACCATGCGATAGGTATTTTTTAATAGCGAATCGGCTATGGTAGAATCCCCTTTATTAATACGATCGGTTTCTTTTGCATATTTGTCCTTATTACTAATGGCCATTTGAACCAATTGTTCCCGTGCAGTTTTATCTTTTGAAAGCACTCTGTGAATAGCAATAGTGTCAACATTGAATACATAGGCAATCAATAACCCCACAAAAAAAAGAATTACCCGTGTATATCTTTTGTACCAGCCGGTTGCTCTTTCCATTGTATCATCAAACCATTGCTCCAACTTTAACCGGAACACATCTATATCCGCTCCCGACTCCTGCCAGAGTGATTTCAGAAAAAGGGAAGTGTTAGAATTGATGGCTACAGTTTCATACTGGAGCAAAACATTATTTATAACATTGGGATTTTGTTCTCTTAAAACTTTAATGGCGGGATTAACAGGATCAGCCGCTGTAACACCAATATTTACCGGCAGTTTATAGATAGTTCCATTAGTGATAGAATTATGAATCGATTGGACAGTGTTTGAGTCGGGTTGGCCAAATCCTTTTAAGAGATCAATCATTACTTTAGAAAAATTCCTTGCACTTAAATAAGCAGGCTTGCTATAATAATTATCTTCCGCCAGGTATTTTATCAAAGGATGCGAATAAAACCAGGGCGCTACAGTTTTCCCTCTAAGTAAATTTTTGAGTCCGAAAATGTGTATAAAACCCATAATGCGGTCCCAATATGGAAGCCAGGTAGTAGTTCTTCCATCTTCTAACATTCTTAAAATTGCTTTTTCCAAAACTTTGGCCCGAAAGGCAAATCTTGTTGCAATTAGTTCCTGAATTATGGTGGTCAACAGGCTATATAAAAGAAAAATAAAAACCAACCCAATAAAAACATCAAGGGCAACATTGTTGAACATTTTTTGATTTTTTTTGTACCAATTTCATTCCTTAGAAGACATTGCTTCAAGATTGTTATTCATTAGCAGCTGCTAAAAGTGCGCTGCTGCCGTCCTGTTTACAGAGCGGGTACAGGTGTACTTTTCTGGTGCATTTTATCCGTGGTATATTCTTCCCGATAAGTAAAAACTCTCCAGTTTCCGGGAATAGAAAGCACCTATAAAAAAAGAAGGCATTGGACCGATGACGAGGTAATCAACGGGTAGCGATTAGCAGTTAAAGAAGTTTAGAAATTACAGTGAGTGAACTTGGGTTCAAATCCTTCCCGTGTCAATAAAGCCTTTTAAACTTTTCTGAGATCCGTCAGACAAAGATGGGATTGACTACTTTCTAAAACAAGCGTTAAAGAACGGAAACTCTGGCGTGAAAAAACGGTTTGATTTCAAGAGTGAACTCAACTGAATAATTTTTTCCTCTTTGACTGAGTTATACTTTGATATAAATCCTTTTTTTATCCAGCCAATAACAAATAGCCCACATGAAAAGAATAACAGTTAACGCAAATAATAATGAACCTATTCTTGGGTCGCCGGGTATTAGTTTATATCCTCTTTCATAAATAAAGTTCCACGGACTAAGATAGGCAGGCTGGCCTTTTGCATCCAATCCATTCGGTATGCGAATGAGACGCAATCCTTTTGGTAAAAAAGCGCTGAGTGCAAAAACAAATAAGGCGTTCTTCCCAAACACATCAAAAAACCGGGTTACCCAATTACGGGCTTTTTTTACTTCAATAGCATAAACAAGCGTTGACAAAATTGCAAGCGCCATTCCTGTAGTAACTAATACATATGAGCTTGTCCATATTTTTTTATTAACAGGAAAACTAAGACCCCAGGCATAGCCCGCAACGATGAAACCAATGGCTGCCACAAATAAAACAGTAAGCGTTTGGTAAATTTCAAATCCTTTTACTGCATTGTCTGTCAGCCCCTCAATATGTTTTCCTCTTTTACGAATGTAATCGCCTACTAAAAAACCAAAGATCACCTGTACAATGGCAGGAATTGTACTCATTAAGCCCTCAGGGTCAAAAGCAACACCTTCTCCATGATACATATGTGGCTCCTGCAGGATGGCCAGGTCCACCCGCGTACCAAACCATCCAGCTATACTGTAAGGGTCTGACGGGTTACCCACTACACACAAAAGCCAATAGAGCAATAAAAAAATCAGCCCTGCCAAAAAAGCGCCTCTTACTTTGAGATAATAAACAATGACGGAGCCAAAAAAATAACAAATGGCAATACGTTGAAGTACACCCAATATTCGTACACCGACAATTCTGCCTTCAGCATTCACCCAGGTCCAGCTATTTACCACTAACTCACCGTTTTGCCAGCGAACAAAAGGCCACCAGTTTAAAAAAAGTCCAATACCAAAAATTAAAATTGTCCTCTTGATTATTTTTTTCCAGAACTGGGCATCGCCTGCACCTTCCAGGCGGGTCATTACGAATGCCATTGCATTGCCAACAGCAAATAAAAAGAATGGGAATACCAGGTCAGTAGGAGTAAGCCCATGCCAGGGTGCATGCTCCAACGGGCCATAGATATGTGACCAGGATCCGGGATTATTTACCAGGATCATTAAACAAACTGTGGCACCGCGAAAAACATCAAGGGAATAATAGCGTTGCTTCAAAGGGAGAAGTTTTTATAAATGTATGAATTTGATTCGTTTAAGGCGGGGCAATCTCTGCCATACCCACAATTGGGGTTATACAGTAATATATTTTGCTATCCTTTACATCTTTGAAATAGTAACGCACTCAAAATCTGTATTTTTTGAACATTTGCCAGTCACACGGCAAAAGCTATATTTGCACGGCTTTATCCTGTTCAGTCATAAAACGCTTTTGTGACTGAGGTGGCGAAGCCATGAAAACAAGTGTCGTGAACAATAAGTGGTATGCTATATATACAAGACCTCGTTGGGAAAAAAAGGTTAATGGCTTATTGGTGCAAAAAGGGATTGAAAGTTACTGCCCGCTTAACAAAGTGCGTCGCAAATGGAGTGATAGGATAAAAACAATTGACGAGCCTTTATTTAAATCCTATGTCTTTGTAAAGGTTAGTGATGATCAACGTACATCGGTAAGAATGACAAATGGTGTAGTAAACTTTGTATATTGGAATGGGAAGCCTGCTATTATCAAGGAGAAAGAAATTCAAACCATAAAACGCTTTTTGGATGAATTTGAGAACATCCAGGTTGTCAAAATTGACTTTGAACCAGAAGAAAGAGTTCGTGTTATTGCCGGCCCAATGATGGACCAGGAAGGGAAAGTAATAGAAATAAAAAATAAAACAGTCAAGGTTTGTATTGACAGTTTAGGTTATATGCTTGTGGCTTATATCGATAAATCAAAACTGGTACCTGCACCACAGACAAACAATATTCAATGAGAATTTTTAAGCTGCTTCTCTTCCTGGCAATTATCGTTTGGAATGCTTCCTGTACGCCTCAAAAAAAATCGGCCAACACTTACCTGCAAAATATGCCCGATACCATTGCCCCTATTGTCACCAGGCTGCCAGACGCTGTTATTCAGAAAAATGATATTTTATCGATAAGGGTTTATAGTATGAGTATTAATCCTGCTACAGACCTGCCTTACAATCTTCCGGAGCAAGTGGTGGCAGGGGCGTCGGCTGCTACTACTTCAGGCTTCTTAGTTGACCAGAGCGGCAATATTGAATATCCAAGGCTGGGGACTATTCATGCCGAAGGCTTAACAAAGGAGCAGCTTGCCGAAGAAATAAAGAAAAAATTAGAAGGGCAATTGACGCAGCCTTCTGTGATCGTACGTTTTGTAAATTACAGGGTAACTGTCCTTGGCGAAGTGCGTACGCCGGGTACTTATACCGTATCAATAGAAAGGGTAAGCATTCTGGAGGCGCTGGGATTGGCAGGCGATATTACAGAATATGGTAAAAGAAGTAATGTCAAGATATTGAGAGAAAATCATGGCCAAAGAGAAATAGGTACGCTGGATCTTACTTCAAAAGCTATGTTTGAATCTCCTTATTATCACTTACAACAGAATGATGTGGTAATCGTTGAAGGAACCGGCAGAAGAGAAAAACAACAGGACCAGCAAAACCTGTTCCAGCAAATTGGCATTACCATCAGTATTATTACAGCATTGGCTTTAATACTGAACTTTATTAAATAAAATTACGACCTCCTTATGGTAGCGGAAGAACAGGTGCAAACGGGGAAGAGTGAATTAGCAAATCTGAGTTTAAAAGATTTGTTCTATAAATATATCCGTTTTCTTCCTGTGTTTATTATATGCATAGCCCTGTCACTGTTTGTGGCTTATGTGTACCTGCGTTATGCTACCCTTGTGTATGAGTCAACTGGCAGGTTAATTATAAAAGATGAAAAAGGTTCTGGCGCCGGCAACGACAGAATGGATCAAATACTGATGTCGGATGGGAAAAAAAACATACAAAACGAAATTGAATACCTGCAATCACGCCCTCTGATGGAACGGGTGGTTAAAGCGCTAAATCTCAATTTTTCTTATTGGGCGCAGGGAAAAATAAAAGAACTGAATATTTATAAATCCTGTCCATTTAGAGTAGAAGCCTTTGAAATTTTCGATTCCTCCAGTTCTTTCCTTCTGGGGATTCAATTTGAAGATCAGAATAGCTTCAGGATTAATAGTGAAAAAGAGGTATTCAAGTTTGGACAAATCTTTAAAAATAAAAACGGGGTTTTTAGACTTGTCAGGATTTTTTCCTCAAGCGTAAGTCCCCAATATAATGTTATATGGAATCCTACAAATGTAGCCGCTGCCCAGATGCTGTCTGATGTTGTAGTAGCTCCTAAACAAAACACAGGAATTCTTATCATCAGCAAACAAGCAAATAATCCTCAGCTCGCAGCAGATGTGATTAACCAGCTAATGAAGGAATACCAGGCGGCTGTAATCGATGATAAAAATGACGCTACCCGCAAAACCCTTGCTTTTATTGACAGCCGCCTTGCTATTGTGCAGTATGAACTCGATTCTATCAACAATAAAATATCTTTCCTGAGAAAGAAGTATAATTTTATTGCACCGGGGGCACAGTCCAATAATTATCTCAGCCGTATTGAAGAGGCCAAGAAATCTTCCGACCAGCAATACTTAAAATTAAATAATGCAGACCTGATTGACGGATACCTTGGGGAAAAGGGACTCGCTTATACTCCTGTTCCTTCTTCATTAGGACTTGAAGATCCAACCCTTAATACAATGATTGCCGGCTACAATAAAGCACAATTAGAAAGAAAAGAATTATTAGAAAATGCTCCCCCGGGTAATGTAGCTGTACAGCAAAAAGAGCAGGAAATTGAATTGTTAAGACAAAAAGTATTGGAAAATATACGCAACTTAAAAACCGCTTATAGAAAAGCCATAAGCAAAACAGAAAGCTCCGGCGGGTTTGCAGAGTCCCAGATCAGATCTATGCCGGAGAAAGAACAGGTGATCAATGACGTCATGAGGGCCCAGGAAACCAAGATGATCGTTTATAATTCCCTTCTGCAAAAAAGAGAGGAATCGTCTATTGCGCTGGCTTCTCAGATATCAAATACAAAAGTTTTGCAGGATGCTACCCCCAACAATATTCCAGTAAAACCAAACAGGCGTGAAACGCAACTTTTGTCGATTTTAATTGGTTTTATTCTGCCGGCCATATTCATTTTTATTCGTGAGTTATTAAACGATAAAGTTACTACGCGTTATGATATCGAGCGGCTCACATCAGCAGCCATTCTTGGAGAGGTAGGTCATTCGTATAGTGAAGGGGCGTTAGTTGTTACAAGCAATGATCGCAAGCTGGTGGCAGAACAATTCCGGATCCTGAGGTCTAATCTTCAATATGTCTTAAACCATATTTCTAAACCTGTAATATTAGTCACCTCTTCTTTCAGTGGTGAGGGAAAATCTTTTATAAGTACTAATATAGGAGCTGTGATGGCTGTGGCGGGGAAAAAAACGATTGTTCTTGAATTTGATATTCGCAAACCGAAAATTCTTTCCCATTTGAAGCTACCCAAAAAACCGGGCCT
>DAIQPL010000389.1:0-3542 GCA_036787395.1 Flavisolibacter sp.
TGAAGAGGCTTACAAACTACCGAAGGTTTAGTACAACATCAGCTTTTTGCCAGCAGGGCAGAGGAATAAATCTTCAGTAGTAGTGCAATCCCAGCTTCAGTTCCCGGCGGATGGGGATTGCATTAGATACAGTGCTGTTGTTTGTTCAGCGGCGGAATGGTATCTTCAACTTTTGTAATTCTAATCAGCTGCAGTTCCGTCGATAGAAACAATTATCCCTGCCGGCATAAAGCTGCGAGCGTTATACGCAACGGTCAACCAAAATCAGGACGAGACACACCGTATTGAACATCCGATTCAATTGCTGGTATTTTAGTGCTGCAGGTTTTTATTATTTACTCAGTTTAACTGGCCGGGCTAAATGTGAAAAAGTAAGTTGTCCCATCTTCCACTTGCCTTTTTCATTAAAATACACCTCAGTTACCATAAAGGGATTGGTGACTTCGTTTCCGCCAACAACCGCCACCAAGTCAATGTCATTTAAAACTATGGCCATGTTACCAAAGAGCCTTACGGACGATGAGTAGACTTCAGCTTTCTTATACCAAATGAATCCGGTTTTAATGATTTCAATTTCCCTGTCTTTTCCCCAAGTACCGCCCATATGAACAAACATGGCCTTTGCATCAAATAGCACACTGAGTGAATCGACATTCTTATCTGCCATCCACAACCACTTTTGATTAGAGAGATTGATGAGTCGTTGTTCCTCAGCAGAAGGATTTGTATTTGTTTGTTGTGCATAAGACACTTGCACACACATTACCATTAAAAAGAGTCCGATCATTTTTGCTTTCATTTTTTTTATTTTAAAGTTATATGAGAATAATTTTCTTAATTGTTGAAGTGAGTTAATTATCAACACGCATTTATCCAATCTACTTAACCATTGCGGCTCGTTTTGTTTAACCATTTAACCATCCATATTCACTCATCCACTTTACAACAGCGGGGTCACGGTGGCTAAAAAACAAGCTTTGTTTGGTATCTAAGGTTTGGATGCGCTGTATATCTTCATCAGATATTTTAAAATCAAAAATGTTGATGTTTTCAATCATTCTTTCTTTACGTGCTGACTTCGGAATAGCAACCACGCCCCTTTGCGTTAACCAGCGCAGGATAACCTGGGCTACAGTTTTATTATACTTCACCCCGATGGCAGACAGTACCTCATTGGTAAACACCCCATCCATTCCTTCGGCAAACGGCCCCCAGGCTTCCATCTGTATATTATTGTCTTGCAAAAATTGCTGGGTTTCATTTTGCTGGTGGAAAGGGTGGGTTTCAACCTGGTTAACAGCAGGTGTAAAACCACTGTTTGTAATTAAATCCATCAACCTGTCCGGCAAAAAATTACATACGCCAATTGCCCTGATCTTTCCTTCATGATACAGCTCCTGCATTGCACGCCATGAACCGAAGATATCTCCAAATGGTTGATGTATTAGGTACAGGTCAATATAATCAAACTGAAGGGCTGAAAGGGACTTTTGAAAAGCGGCCAGGGTCTTTTCGTAGCCGGCTTCCTTACTCCCAAATTTGGTTGTTATAAAAAAGTCTTTCCTGGAAATACCACTCCTTTTAATGGCTGTTCCCACAGCCTGTTCATTTCCATACAGTTCAGCAGTATCAAATAAACGATATCCCGCTTCTATTGCATTTGTAACTGCCGCCTCACATTCGGCACCCATCATTTGCATAACCCCAAATCCCAAAACCGGCATTTCTACGCCGTTATTTAAGGTTACTTTTTCCATAGTTGTTTTTTTATTACCCAAAGGTGAACCGAATCGACTATGCTGTTTGTACACGGATCGCCGTTTTACATACCAAAATCGCTGATTTAGTTGTGGCATTTGTTAACCTTCTCCCTGAATGTGTAATTTTATATCGAAGCAAAAAAATATGGAAGAGCTATATAAGATTGATAGTGTAAATGAATTCAATGCACTGAGTAACCAGGAAACACTGCATCCTTTGGTAAGTGTAATCGATTTTTCAAAAACAGGTCCGCCGGCCACTACAGAACACAAAACCGTTAGAATTAATTATGGTTTATACAGCGTTGTGCTCAAAGAAGTTAAATGCGGTGACCTGCGGTATGGCCGGCATACCTACGACTATCAAGAGGGTACTCTTGTGTTTACTGCACCAGGGCAGGTAGTGAGTTTTGATATTAGTGCTAAGGCTTATCCACCGAAAGGCTATGCACTGGTTTTTCATCCTGATTTAATTCATGGCACATCACTTGGCAGGCACATTCGGGACTATACATTTTTTAGCTATGAGTCAAATGAAGCCCTTCACTTGTCTAAACGGGAAAGAAAATTAGTGTTGGATTGTTTCAGGAAAATTAAATATGAATTAGAGCAGTCTATTGATAAGCACAGCAAAATGCTCATTGCATCAAATATTGAACTGTTGCTAAATTATTGCATCCGTTTTTATGATAGGCAGTTTATTACCCGTGAAAATGTGCACAAGGGAACGTTGGAAAAATTTGAGCATTTGCTAAACGAATATTTCCAGACAGACAAACCACAAACAACTGGTTTACCATCGGTAAGCTATTGCGCTGGTGAGCTGAATTTATCGGTTGGTTATTTTGGCGACCTGATAAAAAAAGAGACGGGAAAAACTGCACAGGAGTACATACAAGGAAAGATAATTGACTTGGCGAAAGAACGAATATTTGACTCAAATAAGTCAGTCAGTGAAATAGCCTATGAACTTGGCTTTAAATATCCTCAGCATTTCACCCGATTGTTTAAACAATGGGTTGGGCAGTCGCCTAATGTATATCGAAATTCGTTGAACTGAACCTAATAAAGTAAGTATTCTCATTAGCCAATTGACAAATAAATCTAAGTCTTTCCTAGTTATAATGGTAGCCCAAGAGAAGGGCGAACGTACAACAAAAGTATTGCTGCGATTGGGGCTGGACGGAAGTAAAATCAGCAGCAATGCATATCCAAGTTTTATATCCGGCGGACGGAATTCTATCGGTCATTAGTTCTTAACATCAACTTTTGTTTATAAATTTAGCTTTAGTTCCGGGCGGACAGTTGGTCAATTCCCCAACTGCAGCAATACTCACCGTTGTACGCCACTGTAAAAACGAACCGTCTGCATCAATTTACAGTTTTTTTGCTCGGACTTTGACTAAGGCAACAGTTTTTCGGCATCGACAACCGGACTTTGTTTTTTGTCCGGTAAACTTGCTCAATAATAAAAGATAATTAAACGGACAGTTAAATACAGATTACCAGCTTTTGTATAAACAAAAGTCCCTTTCAGGAGACTTTGCGGAGAAGCCGCTCCGAAATTAAGTGCACTTTGCGAATGAAGGATAATTCTTATAATGATACCACATTAATAGGTCACTAAAGAGTTTTACAAATGCCATATTGAATTCTAATAACATCATTTCGAAGCGGGAAGATTTTCTTAAACGCTAATTTCAAGCTTATATCCTTTGCCGCGTATAACAACAATCTTGATGTTCGGATCAAATTCCAGTTTTTTTCTAAGTTTTGAAATGA
>DAIQPL010000015.1:0-30182 GCA_036787395.1 Flavisolibacter sp.
AAAAATATCATACATAAACCTTACCAGTGTGGCAATTACGATAAAAAGGAACAAAATCCGGATGAACCTGTTTCCGCGGGCAATAGCCAGGTTGGCCCCCAATGCACCGCCAATAGCATTGCTTACTGCCATAGGTAAGGCTATTAGCCAGATAATTTTTCCCTGGATGAGGAATAACGTGATAGATCCCAGATTAGTAGCCAGGTTCACCAACTTTGCATTAGCTGATGCGTGTAAAAAGTCAAAACCAAGTAAGCTGACAAAAGCCAGGATCAAAAAGCTGCCGGCACCCGGTCCGATAAACCCATCGTAAAAACCAATGACTAAACTTATGAGTACAGCATATAGCAGTTCTTTTTTTGAGGAATGATCTTTTGATTCATGTTGACCAAAATTCTTTTTTGAAAAAGTATAGATAGCAACAACAGTCAGCACTACTAATAAAACTGGTTTCATAAAGCTGTTGCTCACAATGGTCAATAATTGGGAGCCGGCAAAAGAAGCAAAAAAAGCTATGGTGCAGATAATGGTCACCAATTTCCAATTAATACGCACCCTTTTGAGATATTGAACTACTGCAAAACTGGTTCCGCTAAACGATGGGATCTTTAAAGAAGCAATAACAGAAGCAGCCGGGTAAGCTGGTAAAATGATGAGAGCCGCGGGCAATTGAATGAGTCCACCACCGCCCACAATAGCATCTACAAAACCTGCGCAAAAAGCAACCAGGCAAAGCAACACCAGGTGATGAAGTTCAATAGTCATAAGTCGGCCGCGAAAATAAATAGATGGATGAACAGTTTAAATTTTTCTTAAGCAGTTTTCGGGAGTGTGATAATTCATCTTTAAATGGTTTACCCGGGATAAGCTTTATCTATGTGTGGTAACTCCTATTTGGCGACAAAATTCCAGTACAGGGCAGGTGGAGCAATAAGGCAATTTGCTGGTACAAATGTGTTTTCCAAACGGCATGAGCAAACGGTTGATGTCTATCCACTTTTTCTTTGGAACCTTTTGTTCCAGTTCCTGCATGGTTTGCTCCGGTGTTTTTGTTTGCACAAAGCCCCAGCGGTTGGTAACCCTATGCACATGTACGTCTACACTTATGCCCGGGTGCCCGCTGGCTACGCCCAAAGCAAGATTAGCACATTTTGGGCCTACACCTTTCAAGGCTGTAAGCTTTTCATAATCGGTAGGCAGGTAGCCATCATATTCGTCTAAAGCAGCTTTGGCTATACCGAGCATGGTGTAAGCTTTTTGTCCGGGATATTGCGAGCCACGAAGCAGGTCTTCTAATTTTTGTGGTGATAATTCTAATAGCTCGTGGGGTGCTCTTGCGATAGAAAATAATTTTTCAGAAAGTGGAATAGTAGTTTCATCCAGCGTTCTTATGGAAATGATGCAGGAAATAAGTTGTTCAAATAGCGATGTGTACCCTCGTTCGTATAGTTCAAACATAGCTGCCTTTGGATAGGATGCCACCGCTTTTTCGATGCGTTTTAATACCACAGTAAGATTGAACGGAAGCTTCATGTGGAAGCCTGTGGCAATTATCTTACCAGTGAACTGCAACTGCCGCACCTAACCCGATCACGCATCAATTTGTAGTTTATCAGCCAGATCAACTATAAAGCCTACTTGTGCCTCATTTATTTTTTCTTTCGCTTCTTCAAAATTGAACCACCCTGCCTTGTCTACCTCTGGAAAACGTTTCCACTTGCCGGATTTATAAGGCCACTCCACATTAAATGTGTTGGAAACAATAGTAGCTTCATCTATATCGCCTTCCACTGCCCAGGCATAAACTACTTTGCCGGCTTTTTGTTTGATGGGTTGCAATTCTATGAAATTACCTGTTATGTCCTTCCCCGTTTCTTCTTCAAATTCTCTTTTTGCTGCCGCTAATGGTTCTTCTTCTATAAACTCGCCTTTGGGTATGGACCATGCGCCCTTGTCTTTATTTCTCCAGAAAGGTCCGCCGGGGTGAACGAGGAATACTTCATTAAACCCGCTTTTTTGCCTGTAAACTAATATGCCGGCACTCTTTCTCACGGTTCTGCTATCTCCTTTTTTTGTTGAGTAAGGTAGAACAAACTGATAATCATCCAGCCAATCCAAAATAAATAAGCGCCTATATGGAATCGCTCACCCAATAAGCGATGTGTAGTAGTATGCCTGAAATCATACCAGGTAAAAAATAATCCTGCAGCAGCAAGGACAATCGTAGCAATATGTAAGTTGTTTGCTTTACGCTTGAGCAACTTCTGTTCAGCCCATCCCTGAATTAGGAGCAAAGAAATTAAAACGATGAAAATAACCAGTGCTCCCTGCCACCATACTTTTAAGAAATGATACTTTTTGTAGAATACGCTGATGCCAACTCTTCCTGCCAACGAGGCTTTTGACAGCAGGTATCCGCATAGAGCCGATAAAAAACCAAGTAGTAGGACCAGTAAAACCGTTTTCTTCACTGGAATAATTTGAAGGCAAACAACTAACAGAAGAGTCCAATGGCAATTGCCAAAGGCACCAGATAGAAAACCAGGAATATTTGTAAACTTTGCTTTTTTGCTGATTCCGAAATGGATGTTAGATATAGAGAAACCCTAGTTATCAATATCCTGTTGTTCTAAAGGCCTGTCGCTTTCCTGCGAAAGATCGCCGTCAACCTTGTTCTTACCTTTTTGTGTTTGAGAAGTAAATTGTTCTGTAGTTTGAGAAGTTTCTTCACCGGGCGCTTTATCAATTCCCTGCATGCCGCGGCCTTTGTTAGCCATTTCACCAGGCGAATTTTGACCCATAGATTGATTGCGGTCTGACATAACAAGAATTTTAATAAATATTCTTAAACAATATCATGCCATAACAGCCTGTCCGGCATTTTTTTATGTGGGAGTATAGGCAACGAAGTCAGCTTTAAAAAGGGTCGTAGATTAACGCACCTCTTCAGAGATTGCTTCGTTCAGCAACGTCTCATTGGCTGAAACCCAAGTAGGGAGACCTTCTTCCAGGATACGCCACTGGTTGTTTTCTTCACGCTGCATTTTAAAAACTATTCGGTTACCCCTGTCATCGGGAACATCTACATGCAGTAGCTTGTTAGAAGTGCCGGGTAGCATTCTAAAATTAAATTCCCTTAAGCGATTAGCAGCTTTAATAAGCTTGGTAAAGTGAATATTCCTGGTGAAATTGAAGTTCATGGTGTAATTTGAATCTCTTCTATGCAATTCTCGTGCAATATTTCATTAAAAAACTCACAACACCTAAATTTTGATCTTTGATAATTGCCGAGTTAACCGTTACTATTTCATTAGGCAACCAGAACTCCGGACTTCAATGACTCATATTTTTGTCTAACGCAACTAAGATTTTTTAGTGAAAGCCTTCTGCCTTTAAAAAGCGCCGATAGCTTGAAAACACCATTTGATTTCTTTCTTTTAAAGAATCATCTAAAAATTTCCACTTGTTACCTCTTGATTTCCACTTTGGTGCGCATTTTGAATAAGAATTAAGCCTTCAAATTTTAACGTCAAGGCTTATTTACAAAGCTTAGTTTTGCACCTTATTATTTGATTAACAGATTGTTTAAAGAAGATAGACCGAACAGAGTTATGGTTACACCCAAGTTCCCCGCTGCAAAGCAGTCCTTTCATGTTGAGTTGAAAAAACGTATAAACGACTATTTTGAAAGTACCGGGAAGTCCCTCACTGGCAATAAGCAATTGTATATAAAAGCTATTGTGCTTCTATGCAGTTTCATTTTTTTATACATACACCTGGTATATTTTACCCCGTCGCCACTTTGGGCTGTGCTTGAGTGCGTTCTGTTAGGCCTGGTAGTAGCCGGAATAGGTTTTAATATCATGCACGACGGAGCACACGGCAGTTTCAGTAAGTATAAATGGGTAAATAATATAGCGGCACTCACTCTCAACTTAATAGGGGGCAGTTCTTTTATGTGGAATGTTAAACATAATGTCATCCATCATGCGTATACAAATGTTGATGGCGTGGATGACGATATTGACATTCAACCCTGGATGCGTATGAGTTCCACACAGCCTAAACTGGTGATGCATCGTTACCAGCACTATTATTTCTGGTTTCTTTATTCTATGCTTTACATACTCTGGATCTTTGTGTTGGATTACCAAAAATATTTTAAAAGAAAAATAGGGGAGATGCCTCTCAAAAAAATGAGCGCCTGGGATCATATTATTTTCTGGGGATTTAAAATAGCTTACCTGTTTTTATTTATTGCAGTTCCTATCTACACTGTTGGATTTGTTTCGTGGTTAGTTGGATTTTTGATCTTCTCCGTTATTACAGGGTTTATTATCAGCATTATTTTTCAATTGGCGCATACGGTAGAGCATACTCAATTCCCTGTAGCGCATGAAGAAACTGGTAAATTTGAAGACGAGTGGGCTATTCACCAGTTAAAAACAACGGCCAACTTTGCTCCCAAAAGCAAACTCATCAGTTGGTTTGTTGGCGGATTAAACTACCAGGTAGAACACCATTTATTTCCTAAAGTTTCCCATGTGCATTATCCGGCTATTCGAAAAATCATTAAGCAAGCCTGCGAGGAATTTAATGTTCCTTATGTCGAATATAAAAGAATGCGCCACGCTGTAATATCTCATGTGCTTTTCCTGAAACAAATGGGAAGAGCATAATTGATTTGTTTGGATTTTATTGCAGCCTTCAGCTCAGGACAGAAACAGTTGTTTTGCTCAGTATAATTTTAGTAAACGGTATTGGCGTTTAGGATTTAAAGTGTCTTAATGGAGATCGCTGATCACTGATCTCACAATTATTTTCCATAGTAATAACTTAACAAAAATCGTAACTGCAACAATTATTTGTATGGTATGATTCTCTTATCTTTGCCGCGTTATTTGAGCATCGCATTTGGTAAGTGTACAATTAACCTGCTAATTTTTCCGCTGTTTAGTTAGACCCTTTACTTTCTTGCCTCGTGTCTCAATCCATTATTAATTTTTTTCAAAAGAAAGTATGAACATTTACGTTTCCAACTTAAGCTTCAATGTACAAGACGAAGACTTAAAAGAATTTTTTACAGAGTATGGCGAAGTATCTTCTGCCAAAGTAATTACCGACAAATTCACTGGTAAAAGCCGTGGATTTGGTTTTGTTGAAATGTCTGATGACGAAGCAGCAAAAAAAGCTATTGCTGAGTTAGACCAGGCTACAGTAGAGGGAAGGTCCATTCGTGTAATGGAAGCAAAGCCTAAAGAAGATAAACCTGAACGCAGTGGCGGCGGCGGTGGATACCGTGGCAGCAATAGCGGCGGCGGTTATAACAACGGTGGTAGTTATAACAAAAACAGGTATTAATATATTTGCCTTTGTGAGAATGAAAGCTTCCCGCTTGCGGGAGGCTTTTTGTTTTTGTAGATTTGAATTGTGCTTTTATTTAGTGGTGCATCAGTAGTGCTGCTATTGTCTTTTCTTGCGTCGCACTCTTGTACAATTTGCAATCTATTCAGCAGGTTTTCCATTCCAAAAAATAAAAAATAGGTCTATTCCCAGGACACTTTGTATTAACCTTTTCAGATACTAAACCGGTGTTAAAAGCCCTCCCAGCCACAATTTCAGCCCAGTCTTTGCAGTTATAGGTTATCTCGTTAAAAGAAATTCAATCGACATTTATGCAATCTATGAAGCACCATTTTATTGTGGCGGCGTTGGCGAGTTTTGCCCTCCTGGCTTCCTGTAAAAAGACGGACGTTTCCAGCGAAAACTTAACACCCCCAACTACTACAACACCTGTTACCCCTGCCGCACCAGCAGCAGATGCCTTAAAAGATTCGGCCCTGCTCTATTCAAAAGATATTTATCTGTGGTACAATCAAATTCCGTCAACTTTTAATGCCCGCAGCTATACTGATCTTGACAAGGAGATGACAGCCATTCGCCAGTATAGTTCAGAACCAGGTTTTTCCGGGGCTGTTGATAAATGGAGTTTTGCCGTAAAGCAGAATGAGTGGGATAATGTAAGTTCCGGAGTTTCTACCGGTGATTTTGGTTTGACAGTTTTCTTTCGGACGGAAGGCGACCTTAGGGTTAAGCTGGTTGAAAGAACATCTCCTGCCGGCCGTGCTGGTATTCGTAGGGGATGGCGCATCACGGCAATTAATGGTAATAGCAATATAAGTACAACCAATGCCGATTTTATTGTGCAGAATATTTATAACAGTCCTACTGCTAGTGTAACGTTCCAAAAACCGGATAATAGTTCTGTAACATTGAATCTGACTTCGGGGAACTATAATGAACATCCTGTAATCCTCGATTCTGTTTACACCATCAGCACAAAAAAGATTGGATATTTTTCTTTCAATTCTTTTCTTGGCGATACTACGGAGATTTACAATGAGTTTTCAAGAATCTTCAGCAAGTTCAGTTCTGCCGGTGTAAACGATGTTATCATTGATCTTCGTTATAATGGAGGAGGCTATGTTTCAGTACAGGAAAAACTGGCTAACTGGTTAGCTCCCTCTTCTGCTAACAACCAGTTAATGATGAAGCAGCAATACAACGACAAGTATACAGAATATAATAGCAATGACTATTTCAGAAAGTTGGGTTCGTTAAACCTGGGTCGTATTTTCTTTATTGTCAGCAGCAGCACCGCTTCTGCAAGCGAATTGCTGATCAATAACCTAAAGCCTTATACGGATGTGCAGTTAGTAGGTGCCAGCAAAACTTATGGCAAGCCCGTTGGTTTCTTTCCTATACCGGTTGGTGATTGGTATATATTTCCTGTTTCTTTCCGCACTACTAATAAGAATGGTGAAGGCAATTATTTCAATGGCATTCCTGTTAATAGCCAGTCGGCAGACGGGCTGGATAAAGATTGGGGCGATGTCACTGAAAACAATTTACGAACGGCTATTGGCTATATCGTATCCGGTGTTTATCCTATGCAAGCTTCTAATGGCAGAAATAATAGTGAGCAGGAGCAACCCGCAGTGATAAACAGTAATAAGGTTCTTGACCTGCCCTCATTTAAAGGAGCAATCGATACCCGCAGAATAAAATAAAAGATTCTATTTTATAAAAAAGTCTCGCACTGCGAGACTTTTTTTATTTACT
This sequence comes from Flavisolibacter sp., assembly GCA_036787395.1. Lineage (GTDB taxonomy): Bacteria > Bacteroidota > Bacteroidia > Chitinophagales > Chitinophagaceae > Flavisolibacter. The sequence continues at coordinate 7,123 of DAIQPL010000015.1, forward strand.
GCTTTTGCGGTTACAGGACTTCTTTTTTTTCTTTTTATTGTTGGATTGAACTTGCTGATCAGGTTTTAAAGACGCGGTATCTGTAATAACCTTTTTATCCTGAAGCAACGCATCTGCTTTCCCCGCATTTATATTCCTGGCCGGGTCTTTAGATGCTTTGTCAATATTTTCTTTTACTGTTTGAGCAAAAGATGCTGCAGAAAGAAAAGTTGCCAACACCATTAAATAAATTTTCTTGTTCATAGTGAAGGATTGTTTGAATTAAATTTATTACAATCACCCCGCTATTGAGGGTAATAAATCCATCTTAAGAAATATTTGTGAGTAGCGAGGTGGTTTATGCATGAGATTCGTAAATCAGGATTGGCATTTATTTTTCATGCTTTTAAAGAAAATAAGGTTATGTCAAACAACTTATCACAGCAAAAAAGAGGGAAGGCGCTTGAATCATCGGACGTCGGAAATAATTCTGATAAATCCACGGAAGGAAAGCAAAATGAAGGAGCACAGGAAGGAGAATATAAGAATATAGAAACCTCCGTTAACAACAGGTCCTATTTCGGCGATGATTACGAAGTAGAACAGGAAGATGAGATGGGCCGAAATGAAGCTAATACGGAAGACGAGAATAATGTTCCAAATAGAAAGAGACCAGGTTGATGTAGAGTTCAAGTATGACAAGTAGAAGCTTCGAGCTTTCAACTAAGGACAATTTTCTACAATTTTCAGGTTTACCTGGCAATAAACGACTAAGGTAACGTAGCATGTTTTTTGTTTTTATTAGCTAAAGGGTCCATTATGAATTGGGTTGATGCGGTTTTACTGGGGATAGTGATTTTGGCAATGTGGGCAGGATGGGAAAAGGGATTTATTCTAGGCACTGTAGACCTGCTGGTATGGATAGGTAGTTTGGTTGCCGGGTTTTTTTGTTATAAATACTTTGGTGATTTTTTTAGGCAAACGTTTCCTTCTTTAGGCGTATGGACCCTGCCTTTAGCATTTCTTCTTACCATTATACTTGCCCGTATTCTTTTGTCTTTTATTTTTAATCGCTTTTTAAGAGTAACCTCAAGGGAAGCGAATCAGCATGGAGTAAACCATGCACTTGGCCTGTTACCGGGTTTTGTAAATGGCCTTTTATATTCAACAATTGCAGCTGCCCTATTATTAGCGATCCCTTTATCGGAGCGTTTGTCTTCTCAAACGAAAAGTAGCCAGTTTGCCGGAAGATTGGCTTCCGGGGTAGAGTGGCTTGATGATAAACTTTCTCCCATATTCAAAGATGCTACGAAACAGACGCTCAACAATTTAACGGTTGAACCAAAATCAGACGAGACGGTTGAATTGCAGTTCACTGTTGAAAACCCAAAGCCCCGCCCCGACCTCGAGGCTAAAATGTTGGAGTTAGTAAATAGCGAAAGAACTAAAAGCGGGCTACAGCCATTAAAAGCAGACCCTGAAATGACGGTCGTAGCAAGAGCTCATTCAAAAGATATGTTTAACAGGGGATATTTCTCTCATTATACACCTGAAAGGAAAGACCCTTTTGACAGAATGAAAGCAGCTAACGTCAAGTTTTTAGCTGCAGGGGAAAACCTGGCACTAGGACAAACATTAACCATCTGTCACCAGGGATTAATGAATTCACCAGGTCATAGAGCTAATATTTTACGGCCTACTTACGGCCGCCTGGGTATTGGTATTTTAGATGGTGGTATTCATGGACTGATGATTTCACAAGAATTCCGGAATTGAGTTGGTGTTTAACTTTATGCGAACGAGAATGAAAACCAGATGCCTACACCCACAACTTTGAACTTCTTTGTTGGGTATTTTTTTCTTCAGCTACATAAACAATTTAATTTAATAAAGTTTTACTGATCCTACAGTACGCTTGCTGGCATGCAATTGCTTATTTGGTATGTTATTAGAATGACTGCAAACAAATAAGTAACCTATGTATAGCTACAACAGTTTTATCTCAAGGTCCGATCGTTATGGAATTTATGATGTTGATGAAAACAAATTAGAAAGCCTTGTAAAAAAATTAAACTACCCTTTTGAAGACATTATGAGAGCAATCCGGGAAGTTGGTTTTGACGAGGAAGAAATAGAAGAATACATCCGGGATCGATACAACAGAAGCTGATGAAATCCGGCTTCTGTTTTTTCAACAAATCAATAAAAGCTTAAGCTCTTTTTGCAACCGGTTTTTGATTAGCCAGGTCAAACTCCTGGTGTTGGGAAGGCATCTCAATATTTTTAAATCCCTTTAATTCAAGGCGCGCAGCAAAAGCTTGTTGTACGGTATACTCTCCATGCACAAGAAAGATTTTTTTTACTTTATCTGCGTCCTGGCAGCCAAGAAATTTTATCAGGTCATCCCTATCTCCATGAGCACTCGTTCCCTGTACCTGTCCTATTTCTGAAAGTACCGGACAGGGGTCACTAAAGATCTCTACTTCCTTTGCTCCACTTAGTAATTGGCCACCTAATGATTTACCGCCACAATAACCCACCAGTAAAACCGCGTTATTCTCATTGCCAATACAGCTATTAATATGATGTCTTACTCTTCCCGCATCAGCAGTACCACTGGCAGAAATAATGACGCATGGCTGAGACGAATCGGTAAGCTTTTTACTTTCTTCTACAGAGTCAATATATTTCAGGCCTGGGAAATCAAATGGATCATTGTCAATAGCTAATACTTGTTGTAATCGTTCATTGAATTGACCGGTATATTTTTTTATAACACCAGTGGCTTTAGAACTCAAAGGACTATCAACAAAATAAAATACTTCAGGTAGTCTTTTTTCCAGGCTTAACTGATTCAGCGCATATAGTACTTCCTGTGTACGGCCTACACTAAAAGCAGGAATAATAAGCTGTCCGCCTTTTTCAAGGCAAATTCTTTTAATCCATTTTTGCAATGTTTCAATTGTGTTGAATTTAATGTCATGATGCTTGTCACCGTATGTACTTTCAAGGATGATATAATCAGCGTGAGGAAATTCTGTTGGTGGCTGCAATAATACAGAACGAAACCTTCCTACATCGCCACTAAAGCAAACGGTTGTTTCATTACCGCCTTCATTTATTTTTAAATTAATAGCAGCACTGCCAATCAGGTGTCCTGTATTAGTAAAAATCAACTGCACATCTTCCATCACAGGAAACCATTCATCGTAATCTACTGTTTCAAATAATTTCATTGATTCAGTTACATCATCGGAACTATAAAGCGGCTCATAGGGAGGCAGCTTGCGGGAGGCTCTTTTTTTATTGATGTATTCAGTTTCATAAGTCTGTATCTCTGCACTATCGTAAAGTAATATTTCAGTAAGGTCTTTGGTAGCAGGAGTGCAATAGATTTTTCCTTCAAAACCTTCTTTTACCAATTTCGGAATTAAGCCCGAATGGTCAATATGTGCGTGAGATAAGATTACTACGGAGATTTCTTTTGGATTGAAACCAAAATGATCATTTAGGTCGTCTGTTTCCTGTCCCATTCCCTGGAACAAACCGCAATCTAGCAGAATTTGTCGTCCATTGTCCAGGCTAAGTAAGTGTTTTGAACCTGTTACGGTCCGGGCTGCACCATGAAAGCTTATTTTCATAGATTAGTTAGAGCTAATATTGTACCTATAACAGTGCAGGTTTAGTGCAAGTTTTAGTTGTCCTATCGCTTCCCCACATTCACATCTAAAATATGTCCTTCTAAAAAGATCAGTTGGCAGAGATTATTTGGGTAGGAGAATTTCGTAACAATTCTTATGATGGTTATGATTTAAAGTAAATAGTTTTTACCTTATTCTAAATCACAAAACCACTATCATGAATACTTCCTTATTAACCGACATCAATTGGCTGGCAGTAGCTGTTGCCGCCATTGCATATTTTGCTTTAGGAGCTGTATGGTACTCCGCTTTATTCGGAAAACAATGGGTGACCTACCAGGGAATTAATATGCAAGATCCGGATGCAAAGAAAGGCGTGGGAGCTATTATGGCTTCGTCTTTTCTTTTGATGTTTGTAGTTGTTATTTGCATTGCTATTCTAGTAGAAAGACTTCAATTATACCAGGCGATATCCGGCGTGAAATTAGGGTTACTAACAGGCATTGGATTCGCCGTAACCTCTATTAGCATCTCGTACTTATATGTAAAAAAGCCGCTTGGACTTCATTTAATCGATGGCTTATATCACGTAATAGGAAATATTATTGCGGCCATCATTTTATGTGTGTGGCAATAGCAGTATTAAAGTTGGGTCAATAAAAAAAGCATCTTATACCGATGCTTTTTTTATTGTAGTCTTTGAGCACTATTCAACCTTTGTAATCTTAACGACGTTGGTTGGCAAATGTAAATGCACCGGTGTACTACCAGTATTCACTACTACATCCCCACTTTTTAAAAATCCTCTCTCCTTTAAAATATTGATCTGGTCAAACATTATATCATCCAGGCTTTCTTCTTCACTATAATGAAATGCACGCACTCCCCAGCTTAAACTTAATTGATTTACCAGAGTTCGTTCTTTGGTAAAGATGAATAGGGGCGATTTTGGACGATAGCTGCTTAACATAAAAGCCGTATAGCCACTCTGTGTCATACCTATCAAGGCATCTGACTGAACATCCTGCGATAATTTACAGGCATTGTAACAAATAGCATCACTTACAAAAGAAGGAGAGTGCGGTTGAGGAGTCAGCACTCCTTCAAAATTATACTTGTATTCAGTTCTTTCAACTTCCATGATGATCTTTCGCATCGTTTCTACTACAAGCTTTGGATGCTGCCCTGTAGCAGTTTCCCCGCTTAACATTACAGCATCGGCACCTTCCAGAACGGCATTCGCTACATCAGTAATTTCGCTCCTGTTTGGCTTACTGCGGTCTATCATACTTTCCATCATCTGTGTAGCTACAATCACCGGTTTTGCCCGGTGCAGTGATTTGCGAATTATATTTCTTTGAATTAAAGGAATTTGTTCAATGGGTAATTCAACGCCTAAGTCGCCACGTGCAATCATGATGGCGTCACTCTCAACAATAATATCACGTAGGTTATTTAATGCTTCCGGTTTTTCAATTTTTGCAATGATCTTTGTTTTGCTTTTCTTTTCGTCCAACTTATAACGAAGCAGGGTAATATCTTTTACACTTCTTACAAAGGAAAGTGCCACCCAATCCAACTGTTGTTCAATGATAAATTCAAGATCCACCAAATCTTTTTCTGTTAATGCCGGTAAGGAGATCTTTGTGTCCGGAAGGTTAACTCCTTTTTTAGAAGAAAGCTTTCCACCCATTGTTACTTCTACCTGGACGTCGTTATTTTTTAAAATCTTTTTTACCTGTACTTCCAGTTTACCATCATCAATCAATATTTTGTTCCCCACTTTTACATCGGCATGCAGGTTAGGATAAGAAACATAGATGCGTTCCTTGGTCCCCACTAATCTATCATTCGTAAAAGTCAGTACATCTCCCGGTTCTACATCAATACCACCATTTTCCATTTCACCAACTCTCAGCTTAGGTCCCTGGAGGTCTCCTAAGATGGCAATGTTGTAAGGTTCAGTGGTATTGATCTTTCTTATATGTTCAATGATCTTTGATTTGTCCTCGTGCGCACCATGCGAGAAGTTGAGGCGGAATACATTGACGCCGCATTTTACCAGTTCCAGTAACTTATCGTACGTGTCACAGGCCGGACCTACGGTAGCTACAATTTTGGTACGGTGAATGGTATGTTCTAGTCCGGCAGTTTTATCCATTCCCCTGTGGAAATATTTATCTAAGTTTTTTGACATGTTACCCCCAAATCCGCAAGGCGGAAAGTTTTGTTTTGTTAGAATTAGAATTGGTCTTGTTGAAGTACGCTGCTGCAAAAAGCTTTGGCGTACAAGTGTGCGACGCAAGGAACAATAAACAGAATTAATGTTGCTGGTTACACAATAAAAAATCACTAAAAAAAGAACTCTGATCTGATCGGTCCTAGCTTGCTAATATCTTTACGATCTTCATCCATTCATCGTTAATAATTCCCTTCTTCTTATGTACTTTCTCAAGAGGCACATAATTCATCTTATTGTTCTGTATGCCCACAAACACATTGTGGCGGCCTTCAATCAGGCACTCTACTGCATGATAACCCATACGACTTGCGATCAACCTGTCCAAACAAGTAGGTGAGCCACCGCGCTGGATGTGCCCTAAAATACAAACCCTTGTTTCTATTTGTGGCATTTGTTCTTTTACCACCTTTGCAATTTCATTAGCGCCTCCAAATTCATCTCCTTCAGCGACAACAATGAGATTTACCAGTTTTTTTCTTCTTTCTTTTTCCTGTAAAGAAGCAATCAGGCCCTTTATATCGGTTTTATGTTCAGGTATCAAAATATTTTCAGCGCCTGTAGCAATTCCACTATGCAGCGCAATGTAGCCTGCATCTCTTCCCATTACTTCAATGATGAACAAACGATCGTGTGCATCCATAGTGTCGCGGATTTTATCAATAGCTTCTACGGCCGTATTTACCGCTGTATCAAAACCTATTGTAAAATCAGTTCCATGGATATCTTTATCAATGGTACCGGCAATGCCAATGCAGGGAATATCAAATTCCCGGCTAAATTCCACCGCACCACGGAATGAGCCATCGCCTCCAATAATTATCAGGCCGTTGATGCCTCGCCTTTTTAAAATTTCGTACGCCTTCTTCCTTCCCTCTGCTGTGTGAAAGACCTGGCAACGGGCTGTTTTTAAAATTGTACCGCCGCGCTGGATAATATTAGCTACGGAGCGGCCTTCCATTTTGTAAATATCATCCTCGATTAGGCCCTGGTAGCCTCGCATGATGCCATATACTTCCAGGCCATTGTAGATGCCTGTTCGAACTACAGCCCTTATAGCTGCATTCATGCCAGGCGCATCGCCGCCCGAGGTTAGTATACCTATACGGCTTACTTTTTTTGCCATTTGCTGTTATCCTTATTTCATTGTAAGATCAATCGTTCGATCTCTATTGTACAAACCTCAAAAATAAGGTTTTGTAATTAGTGTGTAAGTTCTACACATATTTTGAAACGTTTTTTTACTAGTAGTCAGGTTTGTGTGGGGCCGGCTAAGGAATTACTATTAAGCACTGTTGCGTCGCACACTTGTACTTACAATTATCTGTTCACCTCTTTTTTTTAACCCAGAATATTAGCTCAGCACCGCCTTCCTGATCTTACCTAACCTTATCAACAAATCTTCCAGCAATTCCAATCGCAGCATATTAGCTCCATCACTTTTTGCACGGGCCGGATCGGGATGGGTTTCAATGAACAAGCCCTCGGCGCCGGCTGCAATGGCGGCTTTGGCAATTGTGCCAATTAGTTGCGGATTGCCGCCTGTTATGCCAGAAGTTTGGTTAGGCTGTTGTAAACTATGCGTGCAATCCATTACCACCGGAACCCCACTTCGTTGCATCAACGGGATATTGCGGTAATCAACTACCAGGTCCTGGTAGCCAAACGTAGTTCCTCTTTCTGTCAGCATTACTTTGTCATTACCCGTATTCCTAATTTTCTCCACTGCAAAGCGCATGGCGTCACCACTTACAAACTGCCCCTTTTTTACATTAACAATTTTTCCAGTATTTCCGGCAGCAATTAATAAGTCGGTCTGGCGGCACAAAAAAGCAGGAATCTGTAATACATCCACATAGTTTGCTGCCAACTCAGCTTCTCTTTCTGTATGTATATCAGTTATAGTAACCAGTTTAAGTTTTTGTGCTGCTTTTTGAATGATCTGTAAACCTTCTTCATCTCCCAACCCTGTAAAAGATGATGCACTGGTGCGATTTGCTTTCCTGTACGAAGATTTAAAAATAAGCGGGATTCTTTGCCTTTTACATATTTCTGAAACTTTTTGCGCCACATCAAATACTAGCTCCTCACTTTCAACAACACAGGGGCCGGCGATTAGGAAAAAAGAGTCCTGGTCATACTCCTGTGCTGCAAAAAGATCTTCTAAAAATCTTGTCATGGGCGCAAAGGTAGAGAAATGTAAAATGTCCATAGTTCAGTCTACAGTTAGTTCTCGTAAACAATCTTTTCAAACCACGGAGTATGTAACCGGATAGTGCGCAGTACAAGCATGCCTGAATTAAAGGAACTTTCCATGGAATAGGGACTGTAAACCATCGACTATATTTGCACCGCTATGATAAGAGAAAAGATATTAGTTATTGGTGCTTCCGGACAAATTGGTGTAGAACTAACCCTAGCCTTAAGAAAAATTTATGGCGCCGGAAACGTAATAGCTTCTGATCTGCGCGAACAAAATGAATTACTGCAAGGTACTGGGCCGTACGTGAGTTTGGATGTAATGAATAAAGAGATGCTCCACGTTCAGGTGATTCGTCAACATGTAACACAGATTTATTTATTGGCGGCTATTTTATCAGCAACGGGAGAAAAGAATCCTCACCTTGCCTGGCATTTGAATATGCAAGGATTGCTTAATGTACTTGATATTGCAAAAGAAGAAAAGCTTTCCAAAGTGTACTGGCCCAGTTCTATTGCTGTATTTGGTCCCACTTCTCCAAAACAGAATTGTCCACAGCAAACGATTATTGAGCCAACAACGGTATATGGTATTTCTAAATATGCCGGCGAGTTTTGGTGTAACTACTTTTTTAATAAATATGCAGTAGATGTTCGCAGCCTTCGTTACCCCGGGCTTATTTCTTATAAATCTTCTCCAGGTGGCGGTACTACAGATTATGCCGTTGAAATATTTCATGAAGCCCTGGAACAAAAGCATTACGATTGTTTCCTGGAAAAAGATACCTACCTGCCCATGATGTACATGCCAGATGCTATAAGAGCCACCATTGAACTGATGGAAGCTCCAAGCGAAAAAATTACAACACGTACTTCTTATAATATTTCTGGCATTAGCTTTTCGCCGAAGGAAATTGCCGCAGAGATTAAAAAGCACATTTCTGAGTTTAGCATTGATTATGTCCCTGACTATCGCCAGGCCATAGCTAATAGCTGGCCACAAAGTATTGATGATAGTGTTGCCAGGAATGACTGGGGATGGAAACATGAGTATAACTTGGAAAGAATGACGAAAGATATGCTGGACAATTTGAAGAGTTAAGTTGGTCCAAAACTTAAGTATCGATCTCACGAACCGCAATCACAAGAAATAAAAGCAATACGCCTTCAATAGCAAAGAGTTATTATTGTTTGATTTCAATGTTCAATACATCCTTCATATCGAAAATTCCTTTTTTGTTGGTGATGTATTCAGCGGCGAGCACAGCTCCTAACGCAAACCCTTTGCGGCTGTGAGCCGTATGGATGATTTCAATATCATCAATCTCTGAAGAATATTTTACATAGTGTGTGCCAGGGGCCGGGTCTATGCGTTCACTTATAATGGAAATCTCTTTGGGATTGTTTGTTGCTTTATTTGCCCAGGATTTCTTTCGTGGCAGATTAGTAAGTATTTGTTCTGCTAACTTTACTGCAGTACCGCTCGGCGCATCTTTTTTTTGTGTATGGTGGATTTCTTTCAGAGATACATCGTAGTCTGCATGTCCGGCCATTAGTTTCGCCAGTAATTTATTTATTTCAAAAAAAATGTTAACACCAATGCTGAAATTACTTGTGTGTAAGAAGGAGCCGTTTTTTTTAATGCAATATTCTTTGGCCTCTTCCAGTTTATTATTCCAACCGGTAGAACCACTGACCACAGGCACTCCAAATTCAATGCACTTTTTTATATTTTCAAATGCACTATCTGGGCCGGTGAATTCGATAGCGACGTCTGCGGTTGCTACATTTTCCGGGGTGAAGTCCTCTGTATTATCAATATTAATTCTGAGTATCACCTCATGTCCGCGTTCTACTGCTATTTCTTCGATCATGTGTCCCATCTTGCCGTAACCTATTAATGCAATCTTCATAAATTTTTAATTACACGAATTAACGCGAATTACCCGAATTACTCTAAAACGGCAGAACCGTGTTGAAAACAGAAAAACAATTCGTGTAATTTGTTTCAGCAATGCGTCTCATTTTAAAGCCAGCACAAGACTTAACCCGGTAGTGCCTGCCATTTCACTAGGGCCAAACTTCGCCTTAAAACTCAGGTCAGGGCTTACATCAAAAGCTATTAAATGAGCATCAACTGTAGCGTCTACTACATTTAGCCCCCAAAGAATAATAAAGAACAAAGCGGAATAATCGATGCTTCGGCGATACGAATCGCGATAGGTACGAAGAGCATTCATGTCAAGTGGTACAAGTTCCGGCTTTATGGAAGACCAGCCGGAAGAATCTCCCTGGGATGCATTATATTTTGCTGTGTAAGCGAAACGGGTATCCCGGTAACTTTGCAGGTTGAATATGAAAACGCTGGCTGAAAGGCCAAGCGCTCCATATACAATCGGGATCTTCCAATATTTTTTGTTATAGAATTGTCCCCATCCCGGGATAAGAGCAGAGCGAATAGCCGCCTTCCTAGGTGAGTGATGCAACATTACCGAATCCACTTTGGGTTTGTTGGCAACAACAGGACTATCAACCCTTGGTAAAGAATCAACTGCGATTCTAGGTTTTGTTGAGTCGAAACCAACAGATTTTGTGGAATCCACCTGGCAAAAAACTATTGATGCCTGCAATAAAAAAAGGGCGAAAAAGAAAAACTTTATTTTATATGCCACATTGCTAATCAATGTTCACATTCATTTGATCCAGTAATTTGTTGAGTTCTTCCAAAGAGTAATAGTCGAAGGTAATTTGACCGCTCCCGTTCTTGCTATGCTTTAGTTTTACTCTTGTGCTAAAATGAGAAGCCAGTTTGTCTTCTACTTTTTTATATCCATCAGGCAATGAGCTTGCAGCTGCTTTTTTTCCTTCTTTTTCCTTGTATAAGGCTCTCACAAGATTTTCTGTCTGGCGAACAGAAAGATCCTTTGTCTTTATTTCATCAAAAATGTAAAGTTGTTTATCTATAGTATCAACATTAATCAAAGCCCTTGCATGACCCATAGTAATTTCGCCGTTTCGAACTGCGACCTGAATGTCCGGCGGAAGCTTTAACAAACGAATATAGTTAGTAACAGTGCTACGGTCTTTTCCCATTCTTTCTGCTACCTGCTCTTGTGTATGTTCCAGTTCTTCCATCATCCGTTTGTAGCTCAATGCCACCTCCATAGCATTCAGGTCTTCACGCTGAAGGTTTTCTAACAATGCCAGTTCCAGTATTTCCTGGTCGTTTGCCTGGCGAATGTAGGCTGGTATATCTTTTAGCCCTGCCAGTTTAGCTGCCCTCAATCTTCTTTCACCGGAAATTAACCGGTATTTATTTCCGTGTAGTTTAGATACTGTAACGGGTTGAATAATATCATGGAGCGTTATGGAATGTGCCAGTTCCTGTAAGGCCTGTTCGTCAAAATTCTTACGTGGTTGCTTTGGATTGGTTTCAATATTTTCAACGGGCAAACGAAGTACACTGGTGGCCGCTTCCACGGCCTGTGGCTTCAGTTGGCCTGTAGTATTTTTCAGGTCAGAGTCAATACTCTGTAAAAGGGAGCGAATGCCTTTTCCTAAAGCATCTTTATTTTGTTTTGGATTGGTCATGAATTAACGAATTGATGCGAATTTACAGGAAGTTTTCCCGCAGGGAGGTAAGGCAAAAAAGAGATTTGCTATTTTATAACAAGTTCAGCAGTCGTCAAAGTTCCATAGTACGTTCCTCTTGAGGAATTTTTGTCATATTGTTTTTCTGCAGAATTTCTTTAGATAAATTGAGGTAGTTCATTGAGCCTTTACTATTAGCATCATAAAGGATAACAGGTTTTCCTACACTTGGTGCTTCGCTAAGGCGGGCGTTTCTATGAATAATGGTACTGAATACGAGTTCTTCAAAGTGTCGGCGCACTTCTGCCACTACCTGGTTGCATAAACGTAAGCGACCATCATACATGGTCATTAAAATGCCTTCAATTACTAAAGAAGTATTTAACCGGCTTTGAACAATCTTAATGGTATTCAATAATTTGCCCAAACCTTCCAATGCAAAAAACTCACATTGAACTGGAACAATTACTGAATCAGCCGCTGTCAACGCATTAACTGTTATCAAACCTAAAGAAGGAGAGCAGTCAACAATAATGAACTCATATTGATTTCTAATTCCCTCCATCATTTGTTTCAATACCATCTCACGGTTAGGATAATTGATCATTTCAATTTCGGCGCCTACGAGGTCAATATGTGAAGGAATAAGATCAAGATTAGGGATATCGGTTTTTAAGATTACGTCCCTGGCTTCCGCATTATTTACCATGCAATCATATAAACTTTGGGTTACATTCTGCAGGTCAAATCCTACACCAGTAGTACTATTTGCCTGTGGGTCGGCATCTACCAACAAGGTTTTATATTCCAATACAGCAAGAGAGGCGGCTAAATTGATGGCAGTAGTTGTTTTTCCTACACCACCTTTCTGATTGGCAACTCCAATAATTCTGGCCATTTATCGGGAATAAATTTTATAATTCAACGCTTTCACCTATACCAGGCAGTAATAGCTCGAGGCCCGCATCTGTAAAAGCTCTTTTTGCTTTTTCGTGATCAATTTTTATATATTCAAAAGTGTCATAGTGCACCCCTACAACCTTGTTACACTGAATCAATTCAGCAGCAATAATAGCATCCTCATAACCCATGGTAAAATTGTCGCCAATAGGTAGCACCGCAAAATCCAGTTTTCCCCATCCTGGTACTAACTGCATATCCATTGTAAGTGCCGTATCGCCGCTATAATAAAATGTTTTGCCCGAAGCGGTTATAATAAATCCCATTGGATTACCACCATAACTGCCATCCGGCATAGCTGAGGAATGAACGGCGGTTATACATTTTACACTACCAAAATCAAAGTTCCACTTTCCGCCCAGGTTCATGGCGTGATACTTTTCCACCCCTTGGTTTTTCAGCCATTCCACTACTTCAAAAGCTCCAACCACAGTGGCACCGGTTTGTTTAGCCAATTGCACGCAATCAGCCAAATGATCCGTGTGTCCATGGGAAGCCAATATATAGTCGGCTTTTATATTCGTCAGCTTGATATGCCTGGCTAAATCGTTGGGTGAAATAAAGGGGTCAAAAACCACGTGTTTACCTACCACCTCTACAGCAAAACAGGATTGTCCGTAATACGTCAGCTTCATTTAAGTTTTCCCCGGTGTCCGCAAAAATACGGTTAAAGAACCGCAAAAAAGGCTGTGGAAAGGATAATATGGCCCATTTATAAAACTTTAGATATTTGCATGTTATAAAAAGAACTATGCGAAGCTCACCTACATGGATACTGCTGGCAGGCCTGATGTTGTTATTAGACTTTTATGTCTTCCAGATCATTCGTTTTCTTTCTCAATCGGCAGGTCCCAAAACAAGATCGATTCTTTTTATTTCGTACTGGACCATATCGGTTCTGTCGCTAATTATTTTGTTTCTCTTACCACTGTTTGAAAACTTTCCGAGGAGTGTGCGAAGTACTTTATTCGCCATTACTATAGGCCTGTTTCTCTGTAAGCTTATTGCGTCCGTTTTCTTTTTGGTAGATGATTTACGGAGAGGTATTCAATGGTTGTCGGGGAAATTATTTTTCAGAAATACAGAAGGTGAAACCATAGAAAACGAAGGAATAACACGGTCTGTATTTTTAAGCTGGTTCGGGTTGGCGGTGGGCGGCGGTTTATTCGGTTCCCTGATCTACGGCTTTTCCAATAAATACAATTACAAGGTTAAAAAAATCAGTTTAAAATACCCCAATTTGCCGCCTTCTTTTAAGGGAATTAAAATTGCCCAACTTTCTGACATACATAGCGGGAGTTTTGCTGATAAAGCTGCTGTGCAAAAAGGGGTGGAAAAGGTGCTCTCCCTAAATCCTGATCTTATTTTATTTACCGGTGACCTTGTAAATAATAAAGCAGATGAAATGACCAACTATATTGACGTGTTTAACCGGCTAAAAGCTCCAATGGGTGTATACTCCATTTTGGGAAATCATGACTACGGTGATTACGTGGCCTGGGGTGATGCGTTGGCCAAGAAAACGAATCTTGATATGCTCAAACAAGTACATCAGCAAATGGGTTGGCGGTTATTGCTCGATGAACACGTTCTGCTCGAAAAGAATAATGAACATATTGCCCTGATAGGTATACAAAACTGGAGTGCTTTAAAGCGGTTTCCCCGCTATGGAAATTTAAGCAAGGCTTACCAGGGTTCTGAAAGTATACCCTTCAAAATATTAATGAGCCATGACCCCACACATTGGGATGCAGAAGTTCGCTCCAAATTTCCGGATATTGACCTGATGCTGGCCGGTCATACACATGGAATGCAGTTTGGTGTAGAGATTCCCTGGTTTAGATGGAGTCCTGTTCAATATGTTTACAAGCAATGGATGGGTTTGTATGAAGAAGGAGCCCAAAAGCTTTACGTTAACAGGGGCTATGGCTTTATAGGTTATCCTGGCAGAGTAGGTATCTTGCCGGAAATCACATTAATAGAATTAAGCTAGCCCAATAAAAAGAATTTTCGGTCGTTTCAACTTGATATACATTTTATACGTATCTATGTCTATAGCTTTTTACTTACTTGTGACGAGCTAAAATTTGCTGTAATGCCCCGGAAAATATGTTTTTTTATACTCGGACTGTTTATTTCTGGTTCTGCAATAGCTCAAAAACCAGGAAAGGAAACTGCTATTGACACTTCGTTTACCGATTATGATGCTCTATTTGACGAGCTGGATGTTTTTCTTGATTCTCTGATGACTCCCCGTAATTTTCTCCTATTGAACGTTAGTGTAAACAGTGGCTATTTTAATTATGAATCACGGGAGAACAATAGTATTGTAGCCATAAAAAAAAATGTTTATGTTCCCTCTCTTTCCTATTTTACCAAATCAGGTTTGGGCATTAGCGGCTCTGCGAGCATACTCCACGACGGTAAACAAGTTAATCCTTACCAATACAGCATATCAGGTTCATATGATTATATAAAGAACAGGAAACTAATTACAGGGTTTTCACTTACTCATTTTTTTACAAAAAATGATTTACCATTTTATACATCTCCTCTGCAGAATGGCGCTTATGCTTATTTCACCTATCGCAATTTTTGGATAAAGCCAACGGTGGCTGCAAGTTACGGATGGGGAACCCGCTCAGAATACATAGAAAGAGAAGAACGGATTACTTCTATCCGTTTAAAAAAACGGGGATATACGCGCATCAACACACAGGAAAGCATAAACGATTTCAACCTCACTGTATCTGCCCGTCATGATTTCTATCGGCTGAATGTTTTATCAGGTAATGATTTCATAAGATTCACTCCACAACTCAGTTTCATAAGCGGCACACAAAAATTTGGTATTAACCAAAACACCAACTCATATGCCTTGCTCAAAGGAAACGGTGGCAGCGTTCTATATAACTCAGAGAATGCTTACCTCGATGACACCATGTATTTTCAGCCGTTATCATTAGCAGTCTTTATTAAGACAGAATATTCAATAGGTAGATTTTATATTCAGCCACAAATCATGTTCGATTATTATATTCCTGCAAAAACAGCCAACCTGACCACTGCCTTTTTACTGAATGCCGGTGTTATTTTTTAGTTGTTTATTTTTTTTTAACACGGGAGTGTTTTTCATGGCATTAATCTTGACTTAAACTTTAAAATAACGTTTATGAAAACTAAATTTTATGTACTTGTTGCCTTTGTACTTTTTACTCAGGTTGCCATGGCGCAATTAAATTTTGGAATAAAAGGCGGTACAAACATTACCAAAATACAAGGCAAGGCTTTCAGAGACGAATTCAGGTATGGTTATCACCTGGGAGGTTTTGTTGAAATCGGTTTAGGGGGAAAACTAAGTATCCAACCTGAAGTGTTATTTAATCAATACCAGACAAGAGCGGACAGCAGCTTTAGTAATGTATACGCTGGTGCACTGGACTTTGGAAACTATCGAAACGTCAAGCTGAATTATCTATCTATCCCGGTTTTGCTGAATTACAAATTGGGAAACATTCTTTCCCTTCAGGCAGGCCCACAATTCGGCGTCTTAATGTCTCAGGATAAAAACCTGTTGCAGGAGAGTAAGGAAGCTTTCAAAACCGGTGATTTTTCCTTACTCGGCGGTGTACAGTTAAACATTAGTAAGCTTCGTTTAACAGGCCGTTATGTTGTAGGCTTGAATAATATTAACGATATAAGTGATCAAAACAAATGGAACAGCCAGGGGTATCAGTTATCTCTTGGGCTTGCTTTATAAACTCGTTTTATTTTTTCTTTATAAGTCCCTCTTTTGAAGAGGGACTTTTTTTTAATAGCTATTTGTTAAGTGTATAAATGCAGAATACGAGTAATCCTTATGTAAATTTGCACCCTTGCGTACGCTGCATTGTCTTATTAAAAATAATTGTGAGTGAATTTTAACCAGAAACCTGAAGAAGAAATGGATTTTATTCCTATCATCCCTCTTAACGAGAATGATTCGGAAGCGAATGATAAAATTGATATACCGTCGGTGTTAAGTTTATTGCCCCTGCGAAATACCGTATTATTCCCAGGCGTAGTGCTGCCAATTACGGTAGGAAGGGATAAAAGCATCAAAGCTGTTACTGATGCTTATAAAACCCATAAACTAATTGGAGTAGTAGCGCAAAAGGACAGCACCGTAGAAGATCCTGTGGCCAAAGACCTGGAGGAAATTGGTACTGTTGCAAAAATAGTCAAGCAGATAAAAATGCCCGATGGCGGCACCACTATCATTATTCAAGGTAAAAGCCGTTTTTGCATTGACAGTCTCATAGCTGAAGAACCTTATTTCAAGGCTAATATTCATCTCATTGTTGAAGAAGATGCACCCAAGGATCCTGATTTTGAAGCTTATGTTTCCAATATAAAAGACCTGGCAACAGAGATCATTCAGCTATCACCAAATATTCCAACAGAGGCGTCTGTCATTCTTAAAAATATTGAAAGTGCTTCTTTCCTTATTCATTTTGTTTCAAGTAACCTTACTATTGATATCAGAGAGAAACAAAAGTTGCTTCAAATAAATAATATTCGTGAAAGAGCTGATCTTTTAATGCAATTGCTTCAAAAGGAATTACAGTTTGCAGAATTAAAAAACAAAGTAACTAACAAAACAAGAGCTGAGATCGATAAACAGCAAAGAGATTATTTCCTGCAACAACAATTGAAAAGCATTAAGGAAGAGCTGGGTGGTGATCCCAACGAAAGAGAAATAAAAGAATTGCAGAAAAGAGCAGAGAGCAAAAAGTGGCCCGATCCAGCAAAAGAAATATTTAAGAAAGGAGTTGAAAAGCTGGAAAGAATGCATCCCAGCACACCCGATTACTCAGTGGTGTATAATCATCTGGATCTTTTACTGGACCTTCCCTGGCTAGATTATACACAAGATGTATATGACCTTGATAAAGCCAAACAAATATTAGATCATGATCATTACGGCATGCAAAAGATCAAGGAAAGAATACTGGAGTATCTGGCAGTTCTAAAATTGAAGGGTGACATGAAAAGCCCCATCTTATGTTTTTATGGCCCCCCCGGAATTGGAAAAACATCTCTGGGCAGAAGTATAGCCAACGCCATTGGAAGAAAATATGTGCGTCTCAGCCTGGGCGGTATTCATGATGAAAGCGAAATAAGAGGACATCGTAAAACATATATCGGTGCAATGCCGGGAAGGATCGTTCAAAATATTCGTAAGATACAGTCTTCCAATCCTGTTATGATCCTTGATGAAATTGATAAAGTGGGAGCAGATTTCAGAGGAGATCCCAGTAGTGCATTATTGGAAGTTTTGGATCCTGAGCAAAACCATTCTTTTTACGATAATTACCTGGAACTTGAATATGACCTGAGTAAAGTCTTATTTATTGCAACAGCCAATAATCTGCAAACTATTCAACCTGCCTTGCGTGACCGGTTGGAAATAATTGAGCTAAGTGGTTACGCGGTGGAAGAAAAGATTGAAATAGCCAAGCGACATCTGATTCCAAAACAAAAAGATGCACATGGCTTAAAGTCGACGAAGTTTAAAATTTCGGATAAGGTCTTAGAAAGGATCATACAGGACTATACCAGAGAGAGTGGCGTTCGCGAACTGGACAGGCAGTTGGCAGCAATTATGAGGAACTTAGCACGTCAATTGGTTATGAAGGGCAAAATCAAATCAACCCTTATGGTGGAGGATATAGAAAAAATCCTGGGGAGATCAAAATACAGCAATGAAATATATAAATCTGCAACCATTCCGGGGGTAGCTGTTGGTCTTGCATACACATATGTTGGCGGAGACATTTTATTTATTGAAGCGTCTTTAAGTGATGGTAAACCAGAGTTACGGTTGACCGGAAACCTGGGTAATGTAATGAAGGAGAGTGCTGCAACGGCTTTGTCTTATTTAAGTGCTAACGCAAAACGCTATGGCGTGGATCCTGCCATGATTGAAAAGAAAGCGGTTCATATTCATGTGCCTGAAGGCGCTGTGCCTAAAGATGGTCCAAGTGCCGGTGTTACAATGCTGACCGCTTTGGCTTCTGCTTTTACGGGCAAAAAAATAAAGGCTTACCTGGGAATGACAGGAGAAATAACCTTGCGTGGCCAGGTATTGCCCGTTGGCGGAATTAAAGAAAAAGTGCTGGCCGCAAAAAGAGCTGGCTTGAAAGACATTATTCTTTGTTGGCAAAATGAAAAAGACGTGCAGGAGATTAATCCGGATTACATAAAAGGTGTGCGATTTCACTACGTAAAAACAATGAACCAGGTTATTGAAATAGCCTTACAGGATGGATAAAAGTAATACGCTACTTTTACCTTTGCCAATTTTTGTCATTGCGTTCACTTTTAATCATATTTCTTGGTATTTCTTTTACAAGCAGCGCTCAAACAATAGGTGGGAGTGCTGCTTATAATTTTTTACACCTGCCTTCAAATGTTTTATTAACTGCTGCGGGAGGAGTGAACACATCGTATATGACAAATGAAGTCGGCCTGGCTTCTAACAATCCTGCCTCACTTAATAAACAGCTACATAGTCAACTTAACCTTAATTTTAATGGATTCCCCGGTGGCATTAAAGCGTATAGTACAACCGGCGCTTTTTATAAAAATAAACCGGATGTCACGTTTGGAGGACATATTTATTTCATTGATTACGGCACTATCCCTCAAACAGATGCAGCGGGAAATATAAGTGGCGATTTTCGCCCGGTAGATTTTGTTATACAATTAGGCGCGGCCAGGAAGTATTTAGAAAAATGGAGCTATGGCCTTAATTTGAAATTTATTAATTCAAGTTATCAGAAATATAAGTCAAGTGCCTTGGCATTTGATGTTGGTATACTTTATAACGACTCTGCGAACAGCCTGACTGCATCAATACTGGCTAAGAACATGGGATTTCAACTAAAGACTTTTACTGGTGAAGCTGAAGACTTGCCTTTTGACCTGCAAATAGGCCTTACAAAACGTTTAGTAAATGCACCCCTGGGATTTTCTTTAACGGCTCAACATGTTCATCGATTTAATACCGTATATAATGACACAACCTTCAATAACGAGAATGGTCTGCAGGCAGGCACATCCTTTTTTAATAAGCTGATGAATCATTTTGTTATAGCATCACATATTTATATTGGCAATAACCTTGAAGCTATGATTGGCTATAATTATTTGCGAAGACAAGAATTAAATATGGGAACCTCCGGAAACGGACTGAACGGATTTTCTACAGGCATCCGAATCAGGTTCCAGAAGTTGCAAGTGCTTTATGCAAGATCTAACTACCAAAAGAACATTGCCTATAACCAGGTCGGAATCACCCTTCATCTCAATCAATTTTTTGCATTAGGGGCACTTTAGATATTTAGCTGGTAAGATGATAGACCTCAAAGGCTTCAGCTAAAATCGAGCTGGCCTGTATACCTCTTACAATGGAAAGCGATCTTATGAATGCGCTATTCATATACTTTCTTTGCGCCTGCGATTTGTATTCCTGTAATGCCGCAATTTTTAAGGCTAGTTGTTCTTCCTCTATCTTTTCAAAATAAGTTGGCTGAAATCGAAAGTTATTCCAGGGCAATTCATAACCAAGCAGGTTACAATTTTTGAAAGCACGTAAACCCTCCGCATAAATTACCTGGTGGTCCTGGTGTACGTCATGTTCTGCAGGGATAAAAACGGTTTGAGGTTGTAATTCCTGGTTTATTTTAATTAGCACTTCCAAAATTTCCTGCCGGTATAATGGAAATTTTCGTACTTCGAAATCTAGAAAGCGAACATCGTTTATTCCCAAAGCCTGGGTAGCTGATTTGCATTCTGTAACCAATGTATCAACTGGCAAATGTGATGGCAAGGAACGCGAGCAGCTTGAAAAGGAAATATAAGTAACCTGCTTACCTGTACCGATGTACTTGGCAATAGACGCACCGCAACCCAATTCCGCGTCATCAGTGTGTGGGGCTAATACAAGTATTTTTTGGGTGCTTAACATTCTTGATTATAATTCAGTTAATGTTATAAAACAAATAGGCGGTATATAAAAGTATTATAGAAAATCTTATGCTAACGAATTACGTCTAGATTATTTAATAAAAGAAGACGAGTCCTTTAGCAGCGGAAGCTGTTGATTAAATAAAGTGTTGATAAGAACTCTAAACTGGTTTACATTGGACATTTCATTATAAAAGCCATCATATCTTTGATTGGGAAGATACACTGCATTTATATTTATAAAGCCGTATTTGATTGTCTCTTCGGTCATTTCAAATTCACGAAATCCATGATCGCTCATAAAAATAATTACCGGTGGTTTCGGGGAACTTGAAAGTATTTGGTCAATCATTTTTAAAAACCTGGTATTGCTGTATTGCAGGTATTCTACATAGTCTTTTTTCCGGGACCAATTTTCTTCGAATATGACAGAAGGGTCATTGAAGTTGCCTTTCCGATCGAGACAATATGGGTAATGAGGCATCATTACATGCGTGTAAACGAACCTGGGCATATCATCTTTTTGTGCAGATGTAATTAAGGTCTGATCAATAACTTCTTCTATTTCCCTGACGTTTTTTTTGGTCCAACGTTTCATTTCTGGTTTCCATTTCCATCTAGTAACTAAATTAAAACGTATATCGCGATTCATGCGCCCCCACAATGTTTGGGAATTGATCGCATCTTGTCCAATAACAAAAAACATGGAGTTAATTAAGGGAGCCTGATCATTAAACCGAAAAATTGAATGATTAAAAAATTTATAATGCTGGTTTCGAAAAAAAGAAAGGACAAAATTATTATTGATAGTGTTTAAGCAATGATCAACATCTTTTTTGTTTTCTTTATCTTTTAGAGTGCTGAAATAGTTAGCCTCAAATAATGAGGCCACAGAATAAGGCGTCAAATTATAATTACTTTTAGAATCTATAATAATACGAAACCCTCTGTGTTGTAAAGCGTTTTCAAACGCGGAATTATTAAAGGTTAGAATATCCTGTAATTCCCGTGCCCCAGCATAGCCATCAGAAATTATTAAATAAATATCAGGTCGCAGGCAGGTATCACATGCGTTAGCAAATGAATATTTTTTCTCGTTTTCTTTGGAAAAAGAATTGTTTTTAAAAAGAAAAGCAATTTCCATTAAAATCAATAGAATTAAAACACTATTGCAATACCTCGTGAATTGATTAAACGATCTATCGGTTCTTTTAATGGTTACAATGAGAAGTGCAAAAAGCAATAAACTTAACGGCAGGATAAAAGAATAGCTTGTAAATAAGTTTTTTCCCAGCAAATATTTGGCAGCATCATGTATAGGTCCGAAGAAAAAGTAAAAAGAAGCAATAAATAAAGTAACTACAGCAGCCTTACGCCGGTTTTTGAATAACCATAACGTTAAAGAAAAAAAGATGGCGAGTAAAGCTAAATACTTTAACAACAATACTATCACATCACGGATATTTACAACTGCATAGTTTTCATTATAGCCGTGACAAACGAAAAACAAAGGAAGCAAAACGACGAAATATTCGTTTTTTAAGTGCAGTTTCTCGAGCTTAAACTTCATTGGATTCCATTAAATAAATAATTCTTTTTGAATAATCTATTTCTTTTTTATTCCTGATGGTGTAATACTGAAGGAAGGCTGTCAGAAAGTTTTCGTGCGAATACCAATCGTATACATCCTTTTTGTGTTTAAGCAGTAATTGAAGCTTCTCATCCTCCTTGGGTATAAACTCGATGATAAGATGTTTGCCGAGAATGGCGAAAAGTTTGGCAATGGAAATAAATGGAACATTCTTGCCAATTGCCAAATGATGAATCAAAGCCAGGGCTACCACTAAATCTGTTTTTATCCTGTCTAAAAACGAACTTCTTTCCTCATTGACTATCCCCAGGGCGGGAGACGGTTGAGTAAGATCAATCACAAGGGTTTGAGCGATTTCAACACTTCTTTCTTTAAGTTTATTGTAGTAACGGTTAATAGAATAATGATCAAAATCGGCACTAATGGTGAAAATGTTTTTACTGATAAGCAAATCTGAGAACTCACCTTCATTGGCACCTACATCAATTGCCGTTTGAACTGGCAGTTCACTTATCCATGTGGCAACGATTTCTTTTTTTTGACGAACATAGTTTTCCCGTTGTAAAGCTTCGTCGTAGTATCCTGACCACGCTCCCGTCTTTGCATTTAATGTGAAGGACTGAATGCTTTCTTTCAAGCTTCGTAGCAGGTTTTGAAGTTTGGTAGCTGAAAACACCGGTAATGTAGCTGCAGATGCTTTTTGGGATATACCGGCATGCAAATGCAAATGGAGAAAGGTATTCAGGTTAAACTTACTTTTAGCTGGCAATAATTTTTTGGCAATGTGCATGGGAATTCCGTCTGGGTAGGCTAATAGTAGGTTTTGCAAAGGCAGTTTCAAATAATGCAT
>DAIQPL010000390.1:0-3515 GCA_036787395.1 Flavisolibacter sp.
ATTGTTTGATCTGTGCCTGCATTTACAGCAGGAGACTGGTTGACGGGTGCACCACTTTGCAAAAATTCCAGCCAGTTAATATTCCATCCTGGTACAGCAGAAGATTGTACCCGAATAACTTGCTGACCGGCTGAGAGAGCAATGGTAGTGGATATGGTTTGCCAGGACTGCCATCCTCCGGTATTCTTAATGTTAACCGTGGAAAGTAGTGTGCCATCTTGCTTTTTAAACTGAAGCTGCCCGCTATCTTTTGGTGTAGCTACTCTGATATTTACCAAATAACTGCCAGAAACCCCGGGAGTAACAATATAATCCATCCAATCATTCTGGTCTACTGAATCTACATTGAATCCACCATCGATATCCCTATTAAACTCAATTTGTACTCCTTTCATAGCCGACCAGTCTTCGGCCTCTATCCTTGAGCTAGTGGTGCTATAGGGGTTTAGGTTTTCTTTTTTTTTAAAAATATTAATAAGACCGGTGGAGTTGTTAAAAGTGTACCTGTCTGCACCGGTTACAGATACAGAACTAATTGAAGTATTACCCGAAACTATAAGACTTAGATCTCTGAAAAGGTTATCGACAGGTACTCCACTCAGATTAAGCGTAATAGTTAATACTTTACCTTTTAAAACTTCTGTTTTAGATACTTTTCTTTTAACCTCCAGGTATTCCAAAAATTCCTGCAGCGTAGTAACCCAGATCGTATTATTAGAGGTAGTCTCTACATAATCTATAAACTTTTTAAAGTTGGGAAAGAAAGGCTGATCGCCCGTGTAACAATGGGTACCTAACCTCCAAAGTTTATGAACGGTAGAAGAAGAACTATTTTTCAGGCCGGTGATATATGTCTTAAAGCTGTTGATTGCGTTGCTATCATTCCATTGGTCTGTAAAATCTCTTAGGAAGACATTGAAACCTGTTGACAAGGTGCTTACGTCTGCCAGGTGATCTGTGTTGGAATATAAATTAACCGGATGAGGCGGGTAACCATCGGTAACATTTTGTGAGGTAGCTGCCAGGTAACCTAATTTTTCTGCATAAGGGTTGTAACCCTGATCGTTATTGGGGGTGACCCACACTCTTGTTTTAAACCAGGTACCTAAAGCACCAAGTTTAGTATTGATATATTTTGTGTTCTCGTTTATGTTCCTGTACTCATTAAAGCTGTTAATGGTATACTGACCATCTTTATTATGGTAATATCCATGGTTCTCTATCATAAAATTGGCCTGGAACAATTGCTTTAATTGTGGCCATGTAAGCTGCCCACCTTCTTCAGCATCTTTGTCATAACTGTTGAGCTTTGCGTTTACTGCAACTGCAGCCCTGTACTTCACATTATTACCACAACCATCGGAAAAATTTTTGCCGGGATAACTCTGACCATCCTCAGGAGCTATACCGCCATTTAGATAAGCAAGTACGCTCATCGACCTTTGTTGGCGGTCATCCACTTCCAGGTTAAATACAGACTGCTTATTGTATTTTAAATCAGCGAAGGATGAAGAAGCAGTTGACGGAGCGGCGGAAAAATTTACCGTCACGGTTACAACTTGTGACCTTGCCCAGGAAGAAAAAAAACAGGAAAAAAGAGATAGTATACCTATCCTGTACAAATAAGAATGCCTTAACGATTGCTCACTTATAAGCAAGGGCACGGAACTTGAAATCTTCATGTGAATTAGGAGGTGGTTAGCTTGTATTTTTTGATATGAAAATCAAATGTAATTCTTTAGCCCACATAAATAAAAAACTGTCGATAAAATAATTATTATGATCGTTGATTATTGGAATATTGTTTTTAAACAGTGATTCAGCAAATTGAAACAAGGTCCCACAAATGATACTGCCCCGCTATTTCCGGGGCAGTTTTGCAAAAATCAGTTATCCGTTTTATGTTAACGGCCACGTGAGTTGCGGGCAGAGGTTCCTCCCCTGCCGGCTGAATTTCCGGTTCTGCCACTGCTACCAGACCTGCTGCTACTGGAACTTCCGGATTTTGCTTCTGTTCGGCTGCCTGCTGTACCGCGTTTAGCGCTGGAAATACGAACAGGTGTTGAACTAGCCCTCGAAACCTCGCCGCCTTTTGGTGCAGCAGTGCTTCTATCGTTTGCACCGCTCTTTTTAGTAGTCCCGGTTGTGCGGCTGCCGGTTGATGCCATTTCCATTTGGGATTCTTCCTTCCTTACTCTTCCTCCCTCGGCCCTCGCTGCGCCTCTTCCGGTACTGGTTTGTCCGGCCTTATTATTCCTGGACGCATTTTCTGCTTCTTTATTAATATGGCTAACTGCTAATCGTGTCAATAGATCATCGGCATTATATTCTTCATTCAGCGTTTGCTCCAGCAATTGTGCCACCTGCTCCAGGTTTAATTCGCGGGCAAACGTACGGGCTGTACCATAGCCGCAAATTTCATAATGCTCAATCTTCTGGGCACAAGCTATAATGGCAGCATCCAATACATCTGGATCCATATCTTCCTTCATCACTTTATTCCCTTCTTCAATTAATCCTTGCATTCCCCTGCAAACCTGCCGGCTTTTGAATAAGCGGGATAAAAGACCTTTCTTTTCATCCGGACCTGCTTCTTCACTACCTACTATATTTTGTACCTGCTCCAGGCGCGAGAGCTGTTGCTTCGTTACCCGCAAATGCTCCTGCAAGGCTTTTGTAAGGTCAGGATTTTTTGCCTTTTCAATCATCATTGGCAAGGCGGCTATGATCTGTTCTTCGGCTGAATACAAGTCTAGTATTTCATGTTTCAACAGATCTTTGAGGTCATTCATCTTTTCCATAAAAAGGTTTTTAATGTAGAGTAATTACATAAATTTTATGCCGCACAGGTCACTGATTATTTAAACACGCGCATGAAAAAAGAATGATGAATATCAGTTGTACTATTCACCGGATGCCCGAACTTTACCCCAAACAAAAACGATGCTTACTGTAAAACATATTTTAGAGAGCAAGCCAAAACCTTTTAATACTGTTACACCACATACATTAGTGATCGATGCACTGAACATGCTAAATTCTGTCAACCTTAGCTACCTGATTGTTATGGATGGCGACAAATACAAAGGTCTTTTTAGTGAAAGAGACTATAGCCGTAATGTAATATTGAAAGGAAGGGCAAGTAATTCTACAAAAGTGCAGGAAGTAATGACTACAGACTTGCCAGTTGTTACTGTGACGGATACTGTTGAACACTGTATGCATTTAATGAATAGCCACAAAACAAGGTATTTACTGGCCTATTATGAAAATGAGAAATTTGCCGGTGTTATTACCATTCATGACCTGCTACGGCAGGTAATCAACAATCGTGAGTCTGTGTTCGATTCTTCTGTTGCAGAACAGCTCATTGACAATGACGAAAGCGGGCTTATTTATTAATCAGCAATCACATATTTGGCAGTAAGTATAGCCTTGCGACACTCTCTTCTCACTCCTACTACCTATTACCCATTACCCATTACCTTCTACCTAATACCTAATTCCCCTTTTCA
>DAIQPL010000391.1:0-3509 GCA_036787395.1 Flavisolibacter sp.
AAGGATTAAAGGATTTACATGATTGTCTGAACCATGATTAAAGGATTAAAGGATTAAAGGATTGCTCAAACAATCATGTCAATCCTTCAATCAAGCAAATCAAGGTTCAGACAATCACAATCAAGGTTCAGACAATCAAGTAAATCCTTTAATCAAGCAAATCAAGGTTCAGACAATCACAATCAAGCAAATCAAGGTTCAGACAATCAAGTAAATCCTTCAATCAAGCAAATCAAGGTTCAGACAATCACAATCAGGCAAATCAAGGTTACAGTTTATTCGTTAACTTTAAGTAACACCCATTTATGCCCAGGCCGTTACTTATGATTTTGCTGTTCATTACTTACAGCACCTATTCCCAGCCTCTCAGCGAATTGGTGGTTGCTGCAGATGCTAGCCCGGTCATTACCGCGACAATTTTAGCATTACAAATAAAAGGAAGCGTTCCTCATACGATTGATATTACCAATTCAGATGATTTCTTTTTATATGTCGCGCAAAAAATGAAGAAGCTCTTTTTGTTGAACCTATTTGGCATATTGTAAAGCTTAGGCGAAGCTATAAGGTTCTTGAATCACCGGTCACAAGTGACGCTCAACTAAACTGGCGATGAATTATAGGGTTAGCAATTAGATTCTTATTAATTTTCCTACAGGCTCTGATCACAGTATTTGGTTATGTGTAACTATTTGCAAAGTGCAATTATTCATTTGCTAATGATCATTACAAACTTAGTCAGATGCCAAAAGTTTTTATTAGTTATAGCTCCAGGGAACCTGATGCAACGATTGCCGAAAACTTTAAAAACGGATTAAAAAAAGGAGGTATTGATACCTTCTTTGCCCCGCATAACCTTGAGATTGGAGAAGAATGGTCGAAGCGCATTAGCGAGGAAATAAAGTCCTTCGATTATTTCCTTGTACTTCTATCTGAAAACTCTTTAGGCAGCGAGATGGTGACCGAAGAAATTCGCCGGGCCGTGAAGCATTTTAAGGAAGCTGAAAGAAAACCGGGCATTTTACCCGTCAGGATTAATTTGGACTTTGGAAAATCAATAAACTACGATATTGATTCATATCTCCAGCCATTTCAGCACAGGCTTTGGGAAGATGAAAAGGATTCTGATAAGATCCTGGATGAGATATTAGCTGTTATCAAAAGGAAACAAAACAACAGTACTAACAACGATGAGGTTCCAGAATTCGAAAAACAAATAGAGTTTATTCCCACGGGTGCGGAGCCTTCACCCCGTCCAAATGCCCCGATCATTTTTACAGGCGGCATGGTCGCATTTGATTGTCCATACTATGTGGTCCGAAAGGCGGAGAAAGATAACATTTCTCATATTAAAGAACCCGGTGCCCTAATTAGCATTTTTGCTCCCCGGCAATATGGAAAAACATCACTGCTTTTCAGGCTCACACAAGAAGCAAGAAAAAATGGCGATGAAATAATTGCGATGAATTTTCAGCAACGACTGGAAGAGAAACAATTACAGGATCTCGATCTGCTACTAAAGCAAGTTTGCATTTTTAGTGCAAAAGAAATTGGACTCAGGTTCAAAGATTTTAAAGACGTTCTGGATGAGAAATGGGAAGAGCCGATAACTTCTAAAATGAAGTGTGGCGAGTTTTTTGAGTCTTTTATTCTTAAAAAAACTGATAAGGATATCGTTCTTGCTTTTGATGAGGCCGACCGACTTTTTCGATACAGGGAAGTATCTTCAGATTTTTTCGGAATGATCCGCGCCTGGCACGAAGACGCTAAACTTGATCCGGTTTTTAGGCGGATAAAGTTAATCGTAGTTTATGCCACTGAAGCCTCACTCGCTATCAATGATGTAAATCAGTCTCCCTTTAATGTAGGGTGTGAGATAAAACTTCCTGAATTTACTTTTGATGAGATAAAAAAATTATCCCAGAAATACGAGCTCGCATATACAGATGGTCAACTTAAACAAATTACTGAACTTATTGGTGGTCATCCATATCTCGTTCGAAAAGCATTTAGTCATTTATATAACAAAGAGTTTACGTTGAAAAAATTGGTTGATACAGCATGTACGGATGATGGCGCTTTTGGTGATCATCTGAAAAAAACCTACCTGATGATTTCGGAAAAGCCTGAATTGTTCGGCAGTTTCAAGAACATTATGCTTAATAAAAAGTCTCTCACTGATCTTGCCGGATTTAAACTGAAAGCTGCAGGTTTGGTGGATGGTGAGCTGCCAAACTTAACGGTGAAGCTTCCCATTTACGAACAATATTTTAAAAGCAAAATATAATTACGGTGGCGGAAGGAACAATTGAAAGGTTTTATCAGGACGGTGGTTCACTACCGGAGAACCTTCCGTCGTATGTTGTAAGAGAGGCTGACACAAAATTAGAGCAGCTTATAAAGGACGGAAATTTTTGCTATGTTCTTACGGCACGTCAAATGGGCAAATCGAGCTTACGTGTTCGTGTAAGTAGGAAGCTGGAAAAACAGGGATTTACGTGTGTTTCAATTGACGTATCTGAAATAGGGGTTAATAACCTGGAGTCAGCGGACCAGTGGTATCTCACCTTGCTAAGTACGATTGTTAAAAAATTGAAACTTGAAAAGAAGCAACTGTCAGACTTTTGGACAGCAAATGGAGAACTTACTTCTGTAAACAGGTTTTACAATTTCTTAGTTGAAAAAGTGATGGAGCTTACCGTCGGCCGGATCGTGATATTTTTAGATGAAATTGATTCCATTCTGAGTATCGATAAGAAAGTATTACACAGCGACGATTTTTTTGCCTGTATCCGATCCATTTACAATGCCCGTGTCGACAATGATGCACTGAACAGAATTAATTTTGTTGTGATAGGAGTTGCGTCTCCAAATGACCTTATGCATGATGTTGCCAGAACGCCTTTCAATATCGGCGCTTCCGTGCAATTAGACAACTTCACGTACAGCGAGGCTGCCGTATTGAAGGAAGGGTTAAATAAGGTAACTCCGGATTCCGAGGCACTGTTGAAAAGGATTTTTTACTGGACGAATGGTCAACCAGTTCTCACCCAGAAACTTTGTTTTTCAATTTACAAAGATGACGTGCGCATTGTAAAAAGCATACCCGCCCTTGTAAGAAAGCACATCGATAAGTTGTTTCTAAAAAATAGTTTAACCGACAGCGATAATACGAACCTGTTAAACATACAAAACAGGATAGAAAACGATGACCGTTACGGCTTGCAAATATTAGACGCATATAAAAAAATTCTTGCCCAGGGTAATATCGCTGAAATAAAAAGAGACCTTTCACAAATATATCTTAGACTAACCGGTTTGGTTCGCTGTATAAACGGTTTACTGGAAATCAACAATCGTATTTATGAAAAAAAATTCAACTCAGACTGGGTAGAACATGTCACCAACAAAATTCACAGGCCATTCAGTTCAGCTCTGAAAGAATGGGTTGATCACGAAAAATCAGATGAAAAAACTTTACGCGGCGAGCATTTAATAGAATATAATAAGTG
>DAIQPL010000392.1:0-3502 GCA_036787395.1 Flavisolibacter sp.
CCTATTGTAAAAGGAGGATCAGCTGCCATTGCCAATGCGCTGGTTTCTTATTTTATTTCATTAGGCGGTACCATACAAACAAATTTTTATGTTCGCTCATTAAGCCAGTTACCCTCTGCTCATGCAATACTGTTTGATGTGACGCCCAAACAATTGTTAGAAATAGCGGGGCACAAATTCTCTTCTATATACAAATGGCAGTTGAAACGATACCGGTATGGAATGGGTGTATTTAAAATTGATTGGGCGTTGGATGCACCTATCCCTTTTACAGCACCCGAATGCAGGGAAGCGGGAACTGTTCACTTAGGAAATACCTTCGAAGAGATTGCCGCATCGGAACAGCTAACTGCAAGAGGCCAACATCCTGAGAAGCCTTTTGTTTTGTTAGCACAACAAAGTTTATTTGATGCCTCAAGGGCACCGGAACGAAAGCATACTGCCTGGGCTTATTGTCATGTGCCCAATGGTTCTGAAGTAGATAGGACTGACGTCATAGAAAAACAAGTGGAGCGCTACGCTCCCGGATTCAGAGATCGCATTATAGGAAGACATGTGATGACCACCTCTCAAATGGAAGCCTACAATCCTAATTATATTGGTGGTGACATCAATGGAGGAATTATAGACGTGCGGCAGTTATTTACACGCCCTGCTCTACGGTTGTCGCCTTATAAAACGTCTGCAAGAGGTATTTATATTTGCTCTTCATCTACACCTCCTGGTGGAGGAGTACACGGCATGTGTGGTTATCATGCAGCAAAAAAAGCACTTAAGGATGTATTTAATATTCGGACACAACCTGTTCATTAATGAATGGGAGTTTAATTTTTCCTACGTCTTTCAGGCATCCTGATTGCTGCACCTAATTATATTTTATGGGTGAAAACAAAGCAAGTGTATAACCAACAAGATATGGAATTGCTGGAACCTCCTCCACAACGGGAAGCTCCAAGCTATTGGCTTACACGCTTTGTTATTCTTCGCCTGCTGGGACTCATTTACGCAATAGCTTTTCTTATTGCCATCAACCAGATACTTCCTTTGATCGGTTCGCAAGGACTTCTTCCTGTAGGTATTTATTTAAAACAAGTGAGTGCCTGGCTAGGCTCAGACGGAGCTGGCTTCATGCGCCTGCCTTCCCTTTTTTGGTTTTGGCATTCCGATACAGCACTATTAATGGTTGCCTGGATTGGATTCCTGCTTTCCTTAATAGTGGTAGCAGGTTTCGCCAATGCGCCCGTGCTTTTTATTCTTTGGGCCTTGTATATGTCCTTTGTTCATGTAGGACAAGAATGGTATGGTTACGGCTGGGAAATTCAGCTTACGGAAACGGGCTTTCTTGCTATCTTCCTTTGTCCTCTGCTTGACATGCGTCCTTTTCCAAAGTATGCGCCGCCACTGCCGATCATCTTTTTATTCCGTTGGCTCATCTTCCGGATCATGTTAGGTGCCGGATTAATTAAGATACGTGGCGATGAAATATGGCGTAACAGCACCGCTCTTTTTTATCATTTCGAAACCCAGCCTATTCCTGGTCCTTTGAGCCGATGGTTTCATTTTTTACCACATGCAGGCCTGAAAGTTGGGGTTTGGTTCAATCATCTGGCTGAGTTGATAGCGCCGTGGTTTGTATTCTGGCCACGAGTGGCGCGTCATATTGCAGGCGTAGTGATCGTAATCTTTCAGATCAACATTTTCCTTAGCGGCAACCTGTCATTTTTAAACTGGCTTACTATTGTTCCTGCCCTCGCTTGTTTAGATGACGGCTTCTGGTCAAAGATTCTTCCACGCCGGCTTGTTCGCAAAGCGCATTATGCTGCTGAAAATTCCATAGTATCAAAACCGGCACTCAGAACAGCGTGGTTTGTAACGGCAGTGATTGGAATTTTGAGCCTTAAACCAATCGTCAACATGCTTTCTCCCGGGCAGGTAATGAACACTTCATTTGATGCGTTGGATCTTGTAAATACGTATGGTGCATTTGGAACTGTAGGAATGGAACGTTTGAACGTGGTATTTGAAGGGACCATGAGCAACGACACTACAGACAAGGCAGATTGGAAGCCTTATATCTACAAAGGCCTGCCAGTGGCTCTTGACAAACAGCCACCCCAGGTAGCTCCCTACCAATTACGGCTGGATTGGCAAATGTGGTTCGCTGCTATGTCTACCCCTGATGAATATACATGGACCTATAACCTGGTTTGGAAACTTCTTCATAACGATCCGCGTGTTGTAAGTTTGTTTGCCAGGAATCCTTTTCCAGACAGGCCGCCCCGATATGTAAGGGCTGTTTTATACCGTTATGGGTTTGCAGAGCCGGATAATCCCGAAGGGCTTTGGTGGAACCGTGAACGTATCGACATCTGGATTCCTGCCCTGTCTGCCCATGACACTATCCTGGTCGATTACCTGAAAAGGAAAGGATGGCTTCCTTAAATTGATTCCAGCAACTCACTTCCTCGATTTGCAATGCGGGTGATATGAAAGTAAAAATTCCTACGTCATCTCATCATTCAAATCCGGCAAAGCAAGGAAAACATCAACAGATCCATAAAGTTCATACCAGGTAGTAAAGCACTTGTTTCAATCTCTTTCTTTCTTATCTGGCTGGTACTTTCAACTTTTGCTATTGCAGGAAGTTCTACTGCTTTTACCTTTTTGATGTTTGCCCCCGGTGACTCACGTATAATTTCTCCTTCCCTGCTTTCAGTCCCATCTTTTATCATACCCCTGTTTTTTAAAGTAACCGATAAATTAGACAATGAAGTGGGAAGTGAATCTATGACAACTACAGCACCATCTACCACAAGATTATTTACAACAGGCAGATTTATACGTATAGACGTGTGTCTATAATCGCTTCTCTCTTCGCCATTTGTCTTGATCTGCGTGTATTGAATGAACAAGGTATCGTTTGCGGTAAATACTATTACACTGTCCGCTTTGGATGGTTGATAGTATTTATAGTTCATGTCTGGTGACAGTTTTAGATGGCAGGTAAGAACATCAGGAGCCGGCGCAATAACTTTTACAACTTTAAAGGCCGTAAAGGCACCAGAACGTGTATTGCCTCCGCTTCTGTTATCATTTTTTACAATGGTATACTCACCTTTATTCATTTTGCTCTTTAGCGTAGTAGCCAATAAAAAAGGAACTGAAAAAACAACAACCAGTAAACCGAGTAATATTTTATTGCTTGTTCTCATTATCTGAAGTTTTAGTTATTAAGGGCAGTGTATTGCCTTTTAAATTTTTCAAATCTCGTTGCCAGGTCGTCAGGTTCAAGTCCCAGCATATTCATCGTTCTAAATACGGTAGGAAGCTCCTTTTCCAGGAACTCTGTCTTCCTATACGCAACAGCGTTTTTATAAGCCTGCGGCGTAATAAAATAGCCAATGCCCCTTTTATCGTTTATTATTTCCTGTTGCTTTAAAAATTCGTAAGTGCGCATTACGGTGTTGGGATTTACTTCCAGCTGTATGGCCAGCTCCCTTAC
>DAIQPL010000125.1:0-3720 GCA_036787395.1 Flavisolibacter sp.
CAAAAGCCAGCATAAATGCCAGGAGGCCCAACACAGCCCCCAATGCAGTTTCAAGGGGAGCATCAGGCTGCTGGTTGCCGGCTGAGAAACGTTGATAGCCGATGAATATTCCCAAACCAATAAGCAGTGTGAAGCCGATAACTATAACCGCAAATAACGCCCATGCGGGCAATGAACTCATAAGCTTACCTATATCAGGACTGCGCTTTTTTAATTCCGCAGGTTTGAGAAAAATCACTTTATGCGTGGTGGTGTGGGCCCCTTTCATTTGCACTGGAATTAATTATCAGAAAATGGATCATTTATAAATCGGTACATTCAATTCAACGAATCAAGCAACATCTATTTCCAGGTTCTAAAAACAGGGAGCAAATGCTTTCTTAAGAGCGATGCATTTTTTCCAGTTCCTTACCTTTTTCCGGGCTTCGTCAAAGATTCGTTCATAATTTCCTTTCCTTAGTTTTTCACTTGCCTCCCGGGTTAATCCTTCTAAAGCGGTGCGTACATACACATTTATACGTATCATTTATTGCCCTTTTTGGTTTTGTCGCAGCCGCCAAACAAATGGAGGTGAGAAAAGCATAATGCCAAATTCAAAACCAGCGCCGGTATTGCCATTACATTCATTATCGTACTTTAGCGCAAATAATGCATGCTGACCAGGTTCCCATCGTACGCCAGTTTTATATTCGGGAATTGTTTTAACGCCACGTTCTGTACCAAATACTTCCAATGCTGCAGACCAACGGGGATCAAAAGGATACCAGGCTGCAGGAGTGGAATACGTGAATGACCAGGCAGTTCTTTCCGTCTGGCCGTAATTTCTGGTAACGCTTAGGCCGGTCATCAAATCCAGCAAAAGCTTGTTTTTAAAAAAAGGAATCGTACAGGGAAAGTTCATCCAATAAGACTGAAAAGCATCTTTCTGTCGGTCTTCTCCGATTATTGTTCCGGGCTTCATTCCCGTTCTGGTTTTGACCGATGCCCCACCCGTTTCCTTTTTGTTTTGATAGAACATATACTTGGCATACAGCGAGGCGGAATAACCATCATCAGTCAATGTATTTCCATCATCATTATAAAAATAACCTTCCACTGTAAAGTCCCATTTTGGAAAAAGAGAGTAAGTTGTCATCAGCAACGGTTCAACTCAGATAGCTGGCTTTCCAAACAACCTGGTTTGGTTACTATTATTCCAACGGTTGGCCAACGGAACTCAATTGTGCGCATGCCGGAATAGAAAAGTCAAGAAAGTGGATTGTCTCATTCCCGTCATATTACCCATATTGACCATTCTGCTTTATTTCTTATTCAATATGCACCTGCTTGTGTTCTGCTTTGAAGATTTCTTCGGAAATAAGACACGCCGCAATTGAAAACTCCGCCAATCAACAAGTAAATGGAGTGCTGGTGTTCAAAATAAATTCTTAAGCATTAGGAGATTTATAGCATGAGGGGTGTATAGTTATATATGAGGGAAAGTTTTTTGCACCGCTATTTTCGTGTGCTGTTAGCCTGCATTCTTTTAAGTTTTATGCTGGGCTCCTCATGCAGCGTCTTTGGTCAGCAAGAAAGTGATGACAAAGTTGTTTTGTTTCCTGCTCCAATGAAATATGCCAACTGGAGAGCGTCCATTGGTTTTTCTTTACTCACTACACCGGAGGACATCACAGAAGAAATACGCTTAAGGGTACCAGCAGGTGAGTTGGTTGTGTTGCGAAAACTAAATGAACAGTTCAACCTTAGCGGACGGCTTACTTTCCAGGTACTTCAAAACCATATTGCCCTGGGAGCACGATGGGTACACAAACAATCTGAAAAAATTTATTTTTCTGTTGGAGATGAAATGGGGTACTGGTTTGGATTCTTACCGGTTGCTGGTTTTGACAGCAAGGCCCATGGCTGGATAAACTACCTCAATCTCTCTTTAGGTGTAAAACTAAAAAAAGACCTGTGGCTAACAATTAAAACTGAAAACTCTTTCAATCTTTTTTTTAAAGCGACAAATGGGAAAAATGTTATTTCCTCTGACAAAAGTCTTTACAATGGTGAAGCTTTTACAATTGCATTGGAGCAACCTTTTTTTCATAAAAAGCATTTAACGCTTGGCGTGACGGGTTATTATAATTACTTCCATTGGCAGACCTGGTCGTTGTTTTACCTGATAGAAAGAAAAATATTTTACCCTCAAATAAAACTTGGGTTTATTTTATGAAGCTGGTTGTTTTGGTTTTAACAGTCACAATCGTTTGGTCCTGTCAAAAAAAATTTGATGCCCCGGTTCCGGATGTTTCAAAATGGGAGAGTTTTAATTCTCCAAACGCCTTGCCGCTAAACAAAACTACCTATAGGGCAATTGAAGGAGTTTACGACCTTACAGGAGCAACAGAAGTTTTTGGAAACCTAACAGCGGTAAAATCCAGTTATGCGATTATTAATAACGACACTACGTGGCATGTTTCCTTTTTTTGTGCTAAAGACATTTCCTATTTTATATGTGAGGGACGGCAATTGAATGGAGATATATTGCTGAACGGCTACTGGCGTAAAATGACCAGTACTGAAACGGGTATTGTACGTTTAACAATCAGCGCTGTTAATGGAGGTTCACTATTACTAGGGCAAAACCCTGTAATAACTCCTGGTGGTGTAATCATAAAAGGTGTATTCGGAAATGAAAATGAACCGCCTTTTGATAGTCTCTTACTGGTTTATAATCGAAAACTAAATGCGTCAACTTCATTTAAGATTCTTGCACATCGTGGCGGCGGACGTACATCAGATCTTTTACCTGCCTCAGAAAACTCGATTGAAATGATTGAAAGAACTGCAGAATTTGGATCGACCGGCGTTGAAATAGATGTACGCCTGACGAGAGATGATTCTTTAGTACTGTATCATGACAATAATATTAACCTGAGGGAGACACAGAAATCGGGGCTGGTGGGACCGATTGAAAATTTTAGCTACGCAGAACTTTCAAATTATGTCAGGCTAATACACGGAGAGAAAATACCAACATTAAGAGAAGCACTTGATGCTATTATTTATCAAACCGCTTTAACAACAGTTTACCTCGACACAAAGTTTAATGCTCCCTTACAACAATTGCGGGATATTCAAACGGAGTACCTGGCAAAGGCGGCCACTGCCGGCAGGAATGTTGAAATCTTTGTTGGACTTCCAACCCAAGACCAGTTTGACCAGTTTTTATTACTGCCAGGTTATACAAATATTCCATCACTGTGTGAACTCACCGTGGAAGACGTGAGGAAGATCAATTCGGACGTATGGGCGCCTCGTTGGACGCTTGGAACGCAGAACGAATTAGTAGCGGAAATGCATACCGAAGGTCGACAGGTTTTTGTTTGGAC
Source organism: Flavisolibacter sp. (assembly GCA_036787395.1). Lineage (GTDB taxonomy): Bacteria > Bacteroidota > Bacteroidia > Chitinophagales > Chitinophagaceae > Flavisolibacter. Next base: position 3,375 of record DAIQPL010000125.1, read on the forward strand.
GATGGATGTGCCGTCTTATATAGATCAGTACCTGGATGAAGGCCATTTCGACGGAATCTTAACCAATTATCCATCTTATGTAGCTTATGCTCACTATATACGGCCATAAAAACGTTTTATCATTTCTATTCTTAATTACTGTATGTCTATTCAGTGAAAAAAGCAGTTGCCAGGAGCAAGATAGCAGTAAGAAAAAAGCGAACTACTCCTTATATCTATATGCAGGAGGAGGTGTATCGCGATATGTGACATCATTTCCGGCAACACCCGGAATTGAAAGCAGAAGCCTTGTTAAACCAATTGGATGTTTTCGCATCATGTGGCAGACTGACCATCGCCTGGCACT
>DAIQPL010000125.1:3820-10666 GCA_036787395.1 Flavisolibacter sp.
TTAAACCAATTGGATGTTTTCGCATCATGTGGCAGACTGACCATCGCCTGGCACTTGGTATTGAAACAGGATTTATAACCTGGTATTCCTATGATGCGAAGCATGATACAGTAACAGGTAAGCTTAAACTTACATCTATTCCGGTATTAATCACCTGGTCTATGCCGATTGCTAAACACTTTAAAGTATTTGCCGGCTTTGGCTCCTATATTATGACAACTCAACTGGATGGCCAGGCAGAAGTGAGGTCAAAAACACTTAGCATCGGATGGTCCTTAGCAGGTTGTTATTTGCAACCGCTGAGTAAGGACCTTTCTCTCGCTTATGAGCTGAAGTTGTACAATGCGCATGAAACACGGGATGGCCTTGTATCTCTGCAGGTACACCTGGCCTGGAAGTTTTTGCAGTGGTAAAAAATTATATCACTGAAGCGTCAAAACCAGACTTCGCCGTCACTTAAATCGCCTCGTGCAAATCACGGCAAAATGGAATTTCCCGAACCAGTAACACACTGTAGTGCCTGTTTGTTTGGTTCGTGAACCGGAAATCAATTTCCGCATAAGCTTTGCTGAATACAAGTTTCCTTTCCTTCTTATTTTACTCTGTTAACAAAGCATTAGGTTCTCTTTTTGCAGAACTAAGAAAACTTACACTAATTTTACATTCTCAAATTCATCTATGACCCTTGAGTTAACTGAAAAAAAATTAAGACTGATCGAAGAAATGGGCGTTCTGTACGAACGAGGTGGTATGCAGCCTGCAGCATCCCGGATTTTATCCTTACTCTTGGTTTCTGATAAAACGGACCTGACATTTGAAGAAATCTATGAAACGCTGAATATAAGTAAGAGTGCTGCAAGTAATGCATTAAACTTTTTAATTAGCACTGAGAGAGTCGAGTACATTACGAACCCCGGTGAACGCCGTCGTTATTTCTGTTGCAAACTCCAAAGCCTGAAAGAAGGTGTACAAAAGTCCCTGGCTGGCCTGGATGCGTTCAATACACTACTGAAAAAAGTTTTGGACCAGCGTCCGGTAGGTACAAAAGACTTTAATAAAAAACTGGAAGAAGCAATACAATTTCTTGATTTCATAAAGGGGGAGTTGCCAGTGCTTCTCCAGAAATGGGAGGCTCAAAAACAATAAATTTTTTTAAATAGTTGGTTCTTTTAGTTATGAACCAACCTTTACAAAACGAAATGAAACAGATACTACTATTTTTTATAGTTCCTTTTTTTGGTTTGTCCGCTTTCTCACAAGAGGCGTTTAGCTTACAGGATGCGATCAACTACAGCCTTAAAAATCATGGCAGTAACGTGATTTACAACAACCAGTTAGAGAACGTAAGGCTGCAATCAAAAGAGGCTTTGTCGGCTTACCTGCCGCAAGTGAATGGCAACGTAACCCTTGATGATAACCTGAAACGCCAAACAACTGTGTTGCCAGGTGCTATGTTCAGCCAGGAAAAAGATGTTGAAGTACAATTTGGTAATAAATACAACACCAACGCAGTTATACAGTTGGACCAAACCATTTATGATCAGGCCCTTTTGTACGGCATAAAAGCTGGTTTGCCTTCGAAGAAGATTGCGGAATTGAACCTTGCCAAAAACAACGAAAACCTGATTTACAACACAGCAGCCGCATACACTCAAATCCTCATCCTGAAAGAACAGCAAAAGTTGCTGTCTGCTAATGAAAGGCAGTACCAGGACTTGTATAACATCACCAAATTCCGGCTTGATAAAGGTGTTGCCAGGAAAGTGGACGTTGACCGTGTTACCGTGCAACTAAACAATATAAAAGCCCAGATAAATCAAATTCAAACTGACATTGATGTGGCAAACAATTCTTTGAAAAATGCCATGGGGCTGCCGCTAAACAAATCGCTTCAAATTGAGGATAGCCTCGATTATAACAAATACCTGCAGGTTGCTAATGATAAAATTAACGTGCACCAACTGGTCGAATATCAATTGCAGTCGCAGAATATTGCCTTACAGGAAATTGATGTAAAGCGCAAACAAGCCGCTTACCTGCCTACTGTTTCTGCCTATGCCCGCTACGGTGGACAAGCCTTTGGTAATGAGCTTGGGAAAGCAACAACTGATTGGGTTAACTATTCGGCTGTTGGTTTAAAGGTGAGCATTCCGCTCTTCAGCGGCAAACGCAGGGAAAGCCAGTTGAATCAAAGTAGGCTTGAATTGGAAAATCAAAAACAGAACCTGGAGTTAAACACTGCACAACTGCAGTTGCAGTTTCAAAATGCAGGTCGCCAGTTGCAGGAAAATATCACAACGATCGGCACTAACAAAGCAAATATGGACCTGGCAAAAACGGTGTACGAAACCAGCCAGTTTGAGTACAGCAAAGGTGTTTCTACTATGGCCGATTTGCTTAATGCCGACTTCTCGTACAAGCAGGCCCAAACCAATTACATGACATCGTTGCTCAATCTTGTTTCCAACCGTTTGGAATACGAAAGAGCAAAAGGAACTATAACCAATTTTATCAACCAATTGTAATCGCAGAAGAATAGAATATGAAAAAAAGAATTCTCATAATCGTTGTTGTCATTGCCTTGTTTGGCTCTATCGGATTTGTATTAGCACGAAACAAAAAAACCATTGATGCACAGAAAATAGTTGTTGACCGGTCTAAAATTGCAGTAGCAGTTGCCGTCACAAAAGTTTCGATGCAAACAGTAGAAGGCAACCTGAAATTGCCAGCCACTTTAGAACCGGGCAAGCAGGCAGATATTTCCGCAACTACTCCCGGTAAAATCACCAGCCTTCGGATTGGCCTTGGTTCAAGTGTTAGCGCCAGCCAGGTAGTTGGTTCTGTTGATACACGTCAACAGCAGTTAGGGGTAAACGAAGCACGGGAAGCCCTGGGCAAAGCACAAAAAGATTACCAGCTTGCCAAAGAATTGTTCGAAGGAGATGCAGGTACAGCACAGAATGTAAAAGATGCCCAACATGCCGTGGACGCTGCCCGTATTCGTATACAGCAGTCCGGCCAACAGGTTGGCGAAGGTGTCATTAAATCACCCATCAGCGGTATTGTTATAATGAAGAATGGTGAAGTGGGAGAGTACGCCAATCCTGGTACCTCTATCGCTACGGTGGTTGACATTTACAACCTCAAAGCGGTTGTGTTTGTCAGTGAAAAAGATGTCTATCAATTAAAGCCGGGACAAACTGCTTCTATCACAGCAGATGTATTGCCGGGGAAAAACTTAACAGGCAAAGTAAGCTTCATTTCTCCTGTGAGCGATGAAAACCACAACTATCGTGTGGAGCTTGCTGTGAACAACAAAGCCGCTGAATTGAAAGCAGGGACTTACATCTACGTCAACTTTAATCCAGGTAACAACTTTACAGCGCTACAAATTCCAAAACTTGCATTGGTAGAAGGAATAAAAAATCCATACGTGTATGTCATTAGCGGTGAACAAGCCTTCATTCGCAAGATTACTGTGGGTCGTGAAGTAGGAGAGAACATTGAAGTGTTGAGCGGCTTGAAAGAAGGCGATGAGATTGTCACCAGCGGTCAAATCAATTTAGTGGATGGAAGTAAGATAACCAGAACCGGAGTAAAAAACTAGCTGTCAGTTCCCGTGGTTAGTTATCAATTATTTTTCTTTTGATAGCTGATTGCCGGACCGATGGCGCATAACGAAACAAATTATGTCAATAACAGAAATCTCGATAAAACGTCCTTTGCTCATTACCGTAATCTTTGTTACGCTGGTGTTGTTTGGATGGATCAGTTATAAGCAACTTGATTATAACCTGCTGCCGAAGTTTGAAGCCAACGTGGTATCAGTTCAAACTCTGTACCGTGGCGCTTCATCGGACGAAGTGCAAAACAGTGTGACCAAACCGATTGAAGAAGCTGTTTCTTCCATTGAAGGTGTGAATAAAGTTTCAGCAACGTCACAGGAAGGGGTTTCCATAGTAACAATTGAATTAAAATCTAACGTGAGCGTCTCCAATGCACAACGTGATGCCGAACGTAAGATAAATGAAATCAAATCACGTCTACCTGAAGATGCAGATGATCCTATAGTGCGCAAGTTCAACACTGATGAATTGCCGGTGCTTCGGATCAGCGCAACCAGCCAGTTGAACGAACCTGAACTTTACAACCTCATTGATAACAAAATAAAACCGGTTTTGCAAAACGTGGAAGGCGTAGGTATGGTAACCCTGATTGGTGGTAATGAACGGCAGATAGATGTAACTCTTGATAACGACAGGTTACAGGCTTATGGTTTATCTTCTGCACAAGTGAACACCATCATCGCCAACAGCAACACGTCTTATCCTGCGGGTAGTGTAGAAACAAACAGCAACCGTTTCTCCATTCGCCTGGATGCAAAAACAGGCAAAGTGGAAGACATGCGAAACCTGATTGTCCGGGAGAACGCTGATGGTAGTCGTGTTCTGCTGAAAGATGTTGCCACTATTACTGATGCACAAACCGAGGCCACTACTATTAACCGTATCAATGGCCATCCGGGTATTGGTATTTCTATCACTAAGCAAGCCGATGCCAACGCCGTGAAAGTGAGCCAGGACGTGAAAGCAAAACTGGAAAGCATTACAACCCAATACGCTGAAAATGGTTTCAGCTACCAGGTTGCAGCCGACCAATCTGTGTACACCCTGGCCTCTGCCAACGCCGTTACACATGACCTGTTTTTAGCCGTACTCATTGTAGGTGCTGTTATGCTGCTGTTTTTACACAGCGTTCGCAGTTCCTTGTTTGTACTCCTCGCCATTCCTTCTGCCATGATACCCACTTTTGTTCTCATGCACATCTTTGGCTTCTCACTGAACCTGATGACGCTTATGGGACTTTCACTTGTGGTTGGTATTTTGGTGGACGACAGTATTGTGGTCCTTGAAAATATTTACCGCCATATAGAGATGGGCAAACATAAACGCAAAGCTGCTATTGACGGCCGTAATGAAATTGGTTTTACTGCCATGGCCATTACACTGGTTGACGTAGTGGTATTTGTGCCCCTGGCCCTTGCCGGTGGTTTAATTGGAAACATCCTTCGGGAGTTTTCTCTCGTAGTGGTATTCTCAACCTTAATGAGTTTGTTCGTATCATTTACTATCACGCCATTGCTGGCTTCCCGCTGGGGGAAACTGGAGATTCTCAGCAAGTCCACGTTATGGGGACGACTAAACCTTGGCTTTGAGCGTTTCTTAGATAATTTGAAAGAAGCGTATGGCAAAATTCTGACCTGGGCTTTGGACCACAAGCGCTGGATTTTAGGTGGTGTGTTTGTGTTGCTGATTGCATCGTTCATGCTCATTCCTGCAGGTTTTATAGGTACTGCTTTCGCATCAAATGGTGACCGTGGCGAGTTTGCAGTGAAGATTGAACTGGCCCCGCAAACGCCGCTCTATCAAACCAACCAGGTGGTAAAACAAGCTGAGCAAATTCTTTTGGCGAGGCCTGAAGTAACCAAAGTATTTACCTCTGTTGGTACGCAAAGCGGAAGCATGGGAACCGGCGCATCTAACAGCAATCTTGCTGAAATGACAGTGACACTTGTTGACAAAAAAGAACGCAGGCAATCAACCGACGAATTCACGGCTTCTATTCGTAACGAGTTGTCCAAATTACCCGGCGTGAAGCTGACCGTATTGCCAACCGGTTTGGTAGGTAGTGCACAGGCACCCATTCAGATTGCTGTAAAAGGAACTGACATGGACAGCCTTTGGAAAGCCGCACAGGATTTGCGTAAGGTAGTTGTTTCTGTGCCTGGTACAGACTATGTAGAGTTCAGTACTAAATCACCGAAGACAGAAATTGCAATTGACATTGACCGGGGTCGTGCTTCACAATATGGCTTGTCTGTGCCCGAAATAGGTGCTGCTGTTCAATTGGCATTTAATGGTAACAACAACACCAAATTTAAAGAAGGCGGTGAGGAATATCCCATCAACTTAACACTCGATAAAAACGACAAGCAGGACATTTCTTCTGTACGTCAACTGACCATCCGTAACAGTCGCGGCGCCATTGTTCGCTTGCAGGATGTAGCTACGGTACATGAAACCATTGGACAATCAGTTTTAGAGCGTTCCGACCGGTTAAATACGGTTAAGATTTCATCTGCAGCAGTTGGCCGTCCGACCGGTACCATTGTTTCCGATATCCAGGCGAAAATGAAATCTGTTCACCTGCCGCAAGGTGTGTCAGTCGATTACCAGGGTGATGCAAAAAACCAGAAGGATGCGTTCGGTAGTCTGGGTCTTGCCCTGATGCTCGGTATCGTGCTGGTGTACCTGATTATGGTGGCTTTGTATGAGAGCGTGGTCTATCCGTTCGTGGTCTTGTTCTCTATTCCTGTAGCATTGGTAGGTGCCTTGTTAGCACTTGCGCTGACCATGCAATCGCTGACCATTTTTGCCATTGTTGGTTTGATTATGCTCATGGGTCTTGTAGCAAAAAACGGTATCCTCATTGTGGACTTTACCAACCAGTTAAAGGCAGAAGGTTTTGCTTTGAAAGAGGCATTGATTGAAGCCGGTAAAGAGCGTTTGCGTCCGATACTAATGACAACCATTGCCATGATTGTGGGTATGCTGCCCATTGCCCTTGCATTCGGTGCTGGTGCTGAAGTAAAAAATGGTATGGCCTGGGTGATCATTGGTGGCCTCACTTCATCGCTCTTCCTGACCTTGTTGTTGGTTCCGTCTATGTATATGATTGTTGAAAAGGCGAAGATTAAGGTGAATGGATGGTTCAGCAAAAATAAACTTGTAAAGGAAGGAGAATTACAAGTTGATTTTAAAGAGTCGTCTGTGGTATAGTGAACAG
>DAIQPL010000393.1:0-3495 GCA_036787395.1 Flavisolibacter sp.
TGAAATCGGAAAGCCAGTAGGATAAATAATCCCGAACGGCTTTCCAGTACCATTCCAGGTCATGGTTTCCTTTTACAATAATCAGTTGGTTCCCTCGCATCAACCAGATGGCAAGGCGTTCAAAAACTTTTCTATGACCCCTGATGCATACATGGAGTTTCCATACGGATTTATAATCATCGGTCTTTAGTCCATATTCCCTTTCTTTTTTTACGATTGATTTTTGTAGCTCGTCTTCAGCTTTATTTATTCCAACATTTTTTAAAATCCCATGCCAGGTAGAAAGGTCACCGCGGGCAGGAATGTTTTTGATCCTTAAAAAATCAATGAAGTCGCCATTGATTATAAATATTGCTTTTCGTGATCCAAGTTTGTTTTGCAAATGATCCATAAAACGGCCAAAAGAATCATCTGCATAAAAATTTTCTGTCCCCTCAAAATTTGAATTTGGATTGAGGCCCGAGGCAAGGTGCAGGTCGCTAATAACATAAATCTCTCTTCCGTTTGAATCGAGGCGTACTTCCTGCTGTCCATATGTTTCAACCTGTTTGCCTGTATATGGGCCTGCATTTTTTTGGTCGGCAAAAGATAAGCTGCTCATTTTGGTATTATAAACAATGAAGTTTACTGTTAACGGCTAACATACTTGTTAGTACTGTTACATAGAATTTCTTTCCCTTGTTTCAGCAAATGGATGTTTTCACACAAATGGCCTGTCTGTTGAAAACTATAATGATAATTGTGTAGAAGTTAAAGCCTGACTTAAAAGAAGAGTGCGGAAGATGATTGAAGGTAGATGAGTTTATCTGGATTTACAACCCGTGATAACACCGTAAATGTACCGTTTTAGCACGGTGTGGTTTAAGCAAGGCGACCAATTTCAAAATCCCCAAAGCGTAGTTATATTTCCGGCACCTGTTGCACCAAAAAGTTTTGGACGTACAAGAGTGCGACGCAACCGAAGCTCTATAGAAGCATTGCGGCTTAGTACAAAAAAATAAACAACACTGCAGAATAGTGAACAGTAATGTAGAGCCCTAAATGATAAAAAAACAGAAACCCATGGTAAGTGTCTTAACAAATTACCAATATCCTTTCAAGCGCCGCCAACCCATGCTTTTGCCTACCTTTGCGGCTTCATGGAAAAACAGCGTACAGTTGCCTTTCATACATTGGGCTGCAAGCTTAATTTTTCGGAAACGTCCACACTTTCCCGTACACTGGAGGCGGAAGGATTTTTGAAGAAGGAGTTTGATGACCGGGCTGATGTATATGTGATCAATACCTGTTCTGTTACCGATAATGCAGATAAGGAATGCCGGCAACTGGTTCGCCGTATTCAACGTAAATCGCCGGAAAGCCTGGTAGTGATAACCGGTTGTTATGCACAACTAAAGCCAAAGGAAATTTCAGGAATACCAGGAGTTGACCTCGTTTTAGGCGCTGCAGAGAAGTTTAATATTGCTACGCATTTAAAAGAACTGACAAAGGGTGATTCGGCCAGGATCAGCAGTTGTGATATTGAAGAGGTGTCAGGTTTTCATGCCTCCTATTCTCTCAATGACCGTACAAGAACATTTTTGAAAGTGCAGGATGGATGTGATTATGGCTGTACATTTTGTACTATTCCTATGGCCCGCGGTAAAAGCCGGAGCGATAGTATAGATAACGTTATTCGCAATGTGAAAGAACTGGCCCAAAAGGGTGTAAAAGAAATTGTACTCACTGGTGTAAACCTGGGTGACTTTGGCAAAGGAGCCGATGGTGCAAAGAAAGCAGAGGAAAGCTTTTATGGCCTTGTGCAAGAACTAGACAAAGTAAATGAAATTGAACGGTACCGGGTCTCGTCTATTGAACCTAACCTGCTTTCGGAAGATATTATCAGGATGGTTGCAAGCAGCAAAAAATTTATGCCTCATTTTCACATTCCGTTGCAAAGCGGCAGCAATGAAATATTGCGATTAATGCGCCGCCGTTACCAACGTGAACTTTACGCAGAGAGAGTAGAACATATTATGTCGCTGATGCCGCATTGTGCCATAGGCGTTGATGTAATAGTTGGATTTCCCTCGGAATCTGATGAGCATTTCCAGGAAACTTTTGATTTTCTGCATTCACTGGATATATCATACCTGCATGTATTTACCTATTCGGAAAGGGATGGCACGAAAGCCCTGGATATAAAACCGGTGGTTCCCATTCATGTTCGTCATGAAAGAAACAAAGCACTACGGAACCTCAGTTATATGAAAATGCAATATTTTACAGAACAGCATCGTGGGCAAACCCGTAAAGTATTATTTGAAGGCCATCAAAAAAATGGTATGATGGAAGGTTATACTGATAACTATCTTCGTATTAGCACGCCTTACCGTGCAGAATGGGCCAACCAGATAGTGGATTGGACAATAACATAACGATTAACGGATGACAAAATACCTGGTAACTATAGAATTTAGCTGGAATGAAGAAGCAATGAAAATCATCCAGGAACATCGGGAATATATCAATTCACTGATAGATGACCAGGTGATCGAGCACTATGCTGTGAGCATGGAGATACAAACTGTATGGGTTACAATTAATGCCGGAAACAAAACAGAAGTAAGAAAGATCCTTAATAAATCCCCCTTCCGCAAGTTTTGGAAACTCCAGATTCATGAGCTAATCATTTGGGATGGACAAAATTATCGCTTACCCGTTGTACAGTTGAATTGAGAACCTGAGAGTTCTATTAAAAAAATTTTTTGGAAAAACGCTCAGCCCTTATCTTCGCACTCCCAAATAAAAAAAGGTTTTTAAGGGAGTTTAGCTCAGCTGGTTCAGAGCATCTGCCTTACAAGCAGAGGGTCGGCGGTTCGAACCCGTCAACTCCCACACAAGTTTAAAAAGGTTTGAAGCGATTCAACCCTTTTTTTGTTTAACCACAGTCCAGGTGTTCATCATTGCGGTCAAATCATACGTTCCTGAGGAACCGTAATGGGGATTAAGTTGCAGATTGCGAAAGTCTGCAGATATCATTTAACTTGTCTCATTTTCAGTAATAGCATCTTCCAGACTCGGCTGAGAGTTATAAACAAATTCATCGAGGTGTGGCTCTTTCACATTCCACCTTCCTTCAATTCTTCGCATAATAAATACTTCACTTTTGCCTTCCTGTACATAACTGATGTTATAAACTATTTCACCAGTCATTGGAATTCTGTAAAATGTATACCTGATAGCATTTATGTCTTTCTCAAATATGTTTCGCATACTTCTTGGTTCTGGAATGCAAAAGTAGGGAGGCACGGCATACGACGCTATGAAATAATCAGTAAAGAATAATTGAGACAATAAAACCAAAAACCCGGTGTAAAAACACCAGGTTTAAAAACCAACTGATTACATGAGAAAATGAAACTATTTATAAAAGAATAATTCCATCAGCGTCGGCCGTCTCTTTAACAGCTTCAAGTACCAGGTCAACAATACCGTCATCAATTTTTGACTTAG
>DAIQPL010000126.1:0-10662 GCA_036787395.1 Flavisolibacter sp.
TTGTTGTTTTCAATACAAGTGTAAAATAATTGGTGGAAGGATTTGGCAGTACGCCGACGCTCAACTGGTTCATAGTTGTTGCCGCATCTTGTACTGTATTACCCGGCGCAAGAATTCGTCCACCTGTTTTACACTCGCCTAAATAGGCCCCATTCGCTATTTGATCGGCCACTGCTCCTGGTGGCATGCAATCTGTCTCAAAAGAAGAATTGCCTTGTTTCCTGCAAACCTTCACTTTGTCATCACATCTTACATCTATAATCCTAATTTCTTTGGTTGCTGTTTGCTGGCATCCTGCAGAATCTTTTATAGTTACCTTATAAATGGTAGCTGCGGTTGGACTTACTGAAATAGACGCCGTCGATTGTCCATTGGACCAGGTATAGCTGTAGGGCGCTGTACCTCCAGTGACCTTTGCGGAAATGGTAATAGTTTCTCCAGGTTTGTAACCTATATACACCGTGTTAATATTAACTCCGCTATCCAAAACTTTCGCATCGGGAATGTTAGCACTCAAAGGAACAAACGTGGTTAGATTTAAACTTGCAGGTGCAGAAGAACAATTAGATGTTTTGCTGATAATTTTTACACTATAGTTTCCAGGCGTAATTGTATTGAGGCTGGTTACATTGCCTGGTGCACTCACCCCTACCGGCACGGTCCATACCAAACTATAATCATTAGCTGCACCGGTTGCCGGCGTGGCAACAATGGTGGTAGTTCCCGTACATGTAGTTGAGGATTTAATATTTACCACAGGTAATGCTATCACTCTCACTATAATCTCTGCCCTGGGACCCTCACAGCCCTGGCTGTTAACCTGGCTTACATAATAAGACGTTTGTCCTGGAGAACCTGTTAAAGGCGTTGGCACCGTGGCAGATGCCGTACCCCCTGTTGCTACCGTATACCATCGTAAGCTATTACCCGGCAACGCAACAGCTTTAAGCAGCGTAGGTGTTACACCCTGGCAATACTCGACAGGCGAGGTAACGGCCGGCACAGGGGGTTGGGACTGGGGCTGATGAAGGGTAACCATTGTAGCATCCGATACACAGCCCTGAGTGTTTTTTGTCGTTATGGTGTAAGTCCCTGCACCAAGGTTATCAAAAATTCCTGTGGTATTTATATAATCGGTTCCATTGATACTATAGCTTAACCCTGTTTCCGGCATAGTTACCTTAATGCTTCCTGGAGCAGAACAGGATGGCTCGGTTACAGAAACTGCAGGTGCTTTCGTCATTTCGCTCACTGTTAAATTAAGCGTTGCAATTGAATCACAACCTCTGCTGCTTAGTAGTTTCACCTGGTATGTACCGCTTTTATCATAATTCTGTCCATTCCATTTGTATGGTAATTGGTTAGGACAGATTGTTTCCTTGGTGACGCTGCTGTCAGGGGCACATAGATTTGTTTTTAGTTCAACAAAAAACCCAAACAGTGGAGATCCCGGGCCTGTAGCGGGAAAGTCTTTCTCTTTTGTGAACAAATGGGATGAAGGATCAATGGAAAAGACAACCCCACGATCATTGGCTCCGCCGTAACGAGTGGTTCCATAAAGTTTTCCATCTGAAGCCTGCATTAGACTACTAGCTGGATGGATTCCATCATTGCCCCGGAACTCTTTTATAATTGTGTAAGATCTTGTTGAAACATTATACGAAAAAATTACTCCGCCATCACTGGAACCTCCATAGTAGGTTGTGCCATATAATAAACCATCAGAGGCCTGGAAAAGTTTTCCGAAGGAATAATTACCACTCAGGTTATCAAGATCTTTCAGTTTGGTATAGACAGATGTAGAAGGGTCGAAAGAATAAACGACGCCCCAGCCTGTTTTGCCGCCCATTACTGTTATTCCGTAAAGCTTTCCATCAGAAGCCTCAATCATACCATTATCTCCATACGGCTGTCCACCATTATCAAAGTCAAAATTTGTAACTTTCGTGTATGTATTATTGGATGGATCAAAAGAATAAATGATTCCATATCCAAAGGATCCTCCCTGGTAGGTGGTGCCATACAGTTTACCATTAGATGCCTCGGTCAACCGTCCCTGGGGAAAGGAGCCATCCGCATAATTAAAATCCTTCAGCTTGGTGTAGGTATTTGTCGTTAAATCAAATGAAAAGAGTACGCCTCCACGGTTAGTACCTCCATAGGGAGTGGTGCCATAAAGTTTTCCGTTTTTTGCCTGAACCAGGTTATTAGCTATTGGATACATTCCGTTACCGCCCCCAAAATCTATTAGCTTACTATATGTTCCCGTAACAGGATCAAAAGAAAAAATCACTCCGTATTCCATTGTTCCACCCTCGTCCGTCATGCCGTACAGCTTGCCATTAGAAGCAAGTGTTAGTCCTCCATTAGTACTGTATCCTTCCTGTGCTGTACTACCGCTGAATGATTTAATTTGTGAAAGGCTGGCCGATGGTCCTCCCGTGTACCTGGCAATGGTACCATCATAGGTTGTTCCATTTCTTTCTGTTAGTATATAAAGTTCCGGTAATTGCGCCTGCAAAGCAGTGATAGTTGCTATAAGGCAACTTAAAAGTGTAAATATTTTTCTCATTCCTTATTTCTTATCCAGGTGAAAAGATTTCGGTGTTATACTAAATTCGAAGGAAGTGGCAATAAGGCGTAGTCTATTGAGGTGATGTATAACTGATAGATATAGCTTACTCATGAAAATGGTTTGGGTGTTTATCAAAAAATATACTTGCTTTCAAAAACACAAGTATACCAGTTCGTAAATAAGGGAGGGATTAAAGAAAAGTTTTCATTGTTCTTTTCAGATTGATCATTTACAAAGCCAAAAATATTATTCTTTTTGCATTCACTCATCGTACTAAATAAAAAAATCTGCCAACTGCGGTTCATTACCCCGAGTAATAAATATTGCCGATAGCAAAAAGAAAATAAACAGCAGGGAAGATTAACCTCTACATTCATTGTTCTCCTGTTCACTGTTCAATATTCCTTTGGTATCTTCGAACGACATGAAGAAGTCGATTTTCACCTTACTTCAGTATTCCTTTTTTTTAGGGCTGGGAATTTTATTTGTGTGGCTTTCAGTAAAAAATATCAACCACGCACAGTGGCTGCAAATAAAAGATTCACTCCAGAGAGCAAGGCATTGGATGATTATACCCGTGTTCCTTATGTTACTTCTTAGTCATTACAGCCGGGCTTTGCGTTGGAAAATACTGATGGAGCCAATGGGTTATCACCCAAGTACGTTCAACACATTTGCTGCCGTCATGATTGGTTATCTTGTTAATGCGGGCGTACCGCGCCTGGGCGAAGTAGTAAAATGTACCCTCCTTTCACGCTATGAAAAAGTACGGGCCGACAGGCTGGTTGGAACTATTGTAATGGAAAGGGCTGTTGATCTTGTCAGCCTTACTCTCATATTCGTTTTAGCTTTAATTTTCCAGGGACATGTTATCGGGGACTATGTAATGAATTCTTTCGGTAAGTTTTTTACCGATAAAACCGGCCATACCTCTGTCAGAAAAATTGTTATAGCATTGGTAGGGATAGGTGCTGTTCTGGGCCTTCTTTATTTTGTGCTTAAACGCTTTGGCCATATCGACGCTGTAGCAAAAATTAAAAATGTAATTAAGGGCATACTGCACGGATTGAGCAGTATTCGTTTTATTAAGCATAAAGGATTATTTATTTTCCATTCAGTTTTTATCTGGGTATTATATCTTGCCAGCACTACTGTGGGCATATATGCGTTACAGGAAACTGCTCATTTAGGTATAGGTGGTGGATTAACTACCCTGGCAGTGGGTAGCGTAGGAATGGTGTTAACGCCGGGAGGCATTGGCGCTTATCCCCTATTGGTGGCGAAACTTATGGGCTTATATGGTCTGGATGAAGACACCATAGGCAATGCACTAGGTTGGCTTTTATGGTCGGTGCAAACAATTATTATTATTGGCGCCGGTGTTATTTTTTCTGGCTTATTTTCTCATCACAATAAAAAAAGGCAAGCACTTGAGACCCGGCAACAGTATACAGAACAAAATATTGACCTTAACTGAGTTAGAACAGAGAATAGCGCAATGGAGGGTATTGGACAAAAAAATTGCATTTACCAACGGCTGCTTTGACATCATTCACCCCGGCCATATCTTTTCCTTAACTGAAGCAGCCAAACATGGAGACTACCTTGTTATTGGATTAAATGCTGATATCTCTGTAAAAGGTTTAAAGGGAGAAAACAGGCCTGTCAACTCGGAACATTCAAGAGCCTTAGTGATAGCTTCACTAGCTATGGTTGATGCAGTAGTCATTTTTGCGGAGCCAACGCCTCTAGAACTTATTAAAGCAATAAAACCAGATGTATTGGTAAAAGGCGGTGATTATAAATTAGATGAAATTGCTGGTGCAAAAGAAGTGATTGGCTGGGGAGGGCAAGTGATTACTAATCCCATTATTCAGGGATTTTCAACTACTTCTATTATTAATAAACTCCAAAATAAGTAAGCGTCTCA
Source organism: Flavisolibacter sp. (assembly GCA_036787395.1). Classification (GTDB taxonomy): domain Bacteria; phylum Bacteroidota; class Bacteroidia; order Chitinophagales; family Chitinophagaceae; genus Flavisolibacter. The sequence continues at coordinate 4,506 of DAIQPL010000126.1, forward strand.
AAGTTGAGCACAGATGTTGCGTATATTTAACCTGGATACGAAACATTCTGCATGGCAAACCCTAAACGTAAGACTATTCCAAGAGACATAAGCTGGCTTTCCTTTAATGCCCGTGTATTACAGGAAGCGGCTGATCCCAGTGTTCCGCTACGTGAACGCATTCGTTTCCTGGGAATTTTTTCAAATAACCTTGACGAGTTTTTCCGTGTAAGAGTAGCCACATTGAAACGCATGATTCAATATGGCAATAAAGCTAAAATGCACCTGGAGGTGGATCCGGACAGCATTTTGGAAGAAATCCAGATGACTGTTTTGAACCAGCAAAGCGAATTCAATCGTATCTGGGAAGGCATTTTAGAGGAACTTAGAGAGCAGAAAATTTTTTTGGTTACGGAAAGAGATCTTAACCCGGAACAGAAAAACTATATACAAAAATATTACGAAGAGGAGGTTAGTGCTAATGTCATTCCTCTGATGATAGAAAGTATACAGGAACTTCCTTTCCTTAGAGATAAATCCATTTACCTGGGTGTTGTAATGTGGAAACAGGAAAGTGCTTTAAAAAGAATGTACTCTATTATTGAGATCCCTACCCGTGTAATGAGCCGGTTCGTTATACTACCTTCTCCGGATGATGAACACCACATCATTTTATTAGAAGATGTTATTCGTTTCAACCTTCCTGAAATATTCAGCTATTTTGGTTATGATCAATACCAATCGGGGGTATTTAAAGTAACCCGCGATGCTGAAATTGATATTGACAATGATATTTCTACCACGCTCATTCAAAAAATAGAAAAAGGATTGAAGAATCGCCGTAAAGGAAAGCCGGTACGTTTTATTTACGATAAGGAAATGGATCCGGGACTTCTAGAATATTTAATCCGGAAATTTAATTTATCAAAAAGAGACAATATCATTCCAGGTGGGCGTATTCATAATTTCCGTCACTTCATGGATTTTCCCAAAGAAGTGTTCAACGGCGAAAGTAAAAGGCGTAAACCTTTCGATCACCCGCTGCTAATTGAAAACAGGGTGACAGACGTAGTAACCCGGCGTGATGTAATGCTACACTTTCCTTACCATTCCTTCAACCCAGTGATTGATCTTTTACGGGAAGCGGCAATTGACCCGGACGTTACTTCAATAAAAATTACAGCATATCGTCTGGCAAGGCAGTCAAAGGTTATTAATGCGTTGATCAACGCTGTAAGAAATGGTAAACAGGTCATGGTGATGTTAGAGGTAAGGGCAAGATTTGACGAAGAGGCTAACCTGGCCTGGAAAGTTCGGCTGGAAGATGAAGGCGTAAAAGTTTTGATTGGAATTCCGAACATGAAAGTGCATGCAAAAATTTGTGTAATCCGCAAAAGAGTTCAGGACAAAATTGTTCAATATGGTTTAGTCAGTACGGGCAATTTAAATGAAGACACAGCAAAGATTTACGCCGATCATTGTTTACTTACTTCCAACAGGGATGTTATGGCGGATGTGAACCGAATCTTCAACTATATAGAACACTATAAAACCGGCAACCATTTTTTAAAGGCCTGTACTACGTTAATTCCAAGCCCATCGTTTGCTAAAAAAGAAATTATAAAACTTATTCGCAGCGAAATAAAGAATGTACAAAAAAAAGAACGGGGGCTTATTACGGCGAAGATGAACTCACTGTCAGACCAGGAAATCATTAATGAACTGTATGAGGCAGCCAGGGCCGGTGTGGAAATTAACCTTATTGTCAGGGGCATATTTTGCATGTTTTCTGAAAATGAAAAATTTATCAGGCCCGTTAAAGCAATTAGTATTGTAGATGAATACCTTGAACACGCAAGGGTTTGGCTATTTCATAATAATGGAAAAGAAAAAGTATTCATTTCCTCAGCAGATTGGATGGTCCGGAACTTAGACCATCGTGTAGAGGCTTCCTGCCCCATTTTTGATGATAGAATAAAACAGGAACTAAAAAACATACTCCATATTCAGTTACACGATAATGTAAAGGCGAGGTGGCTGAATAATGACCTGGCCAATGACTACGTGAAAACAGAGGATGAAAGAGTTCGTTCCCAGGTAGAGACATATAATTATTTACACCAGAAAATTTTAGTTCCAGTTGAAGTTAGCAGCAATTGATATAGGAAGTAATGCAGCAAGGCTTTTGATCAATGATGTAATTATTGGCCCACAGGGCAAACCGGAGTTTGTAAAACTTAGCCTGGTAAGAGTTCCGCTGAGGCTTGGTTTTGATGTTTTTGAAAGAGGTGAGATTTCCACGGAAAAAATACAGATGCTGGTAAAAACAATCCAATCCTATAAACTTCTTATTGATGTTTACCAGGTGAAACATTACATCACTGCTGCAACATCAGCCATGCGTGACGCTGTAAATGCCAAACAAATTTTACAGCATGTAAAAAAGGAAACGGGTCTGGATATTAAAGTAATTAGCGGGGAAGATGAAGCCTCTTATATCTACGAAAACCACGTTGCTGAAAATTTAAATAACCAGGAATCGTATCTCTATATTGATGTGGGCGGCGGAAGTACGGAATTAACTCTTTTTAGCGATGGAAAGCTAGTAGCGAAAGAATCCTTTAACATCGGCACCATCAGGCTTTTAAAAAACCAGGTAAGTGAAGAGAACTGGGATGAAATGCGAATATTTATTAAGGAAAAAACAACTGGATATCATCACATCACCGCTATTGGTTCCGGCGGTAACATCAATAAAATATTTACACTTTCAAAGCGCAAGGAAGGCAAACCTCTCAATCTCGAATTGTTACGTAATTACTTTAAAGAATTTAGCAGCCTTTCCGTTGCACAACGCATTTCTTTGTATCGCCTTCGCGAAGACCGTGCAGATGTGATAGTGCCTGCACTTTTGATTTATATTAATGTAATGCGGTGGGCAGATGCGGATGAAATTTTTGTTCCTAAAATTGGCCTGGCTGACGGACTGATTCATATTTTATATGATAAGGTAAAGGATGGAGTAACAGTATAATCCTTTGTGTTATCAGCATTGTAATTTCTACTCATCCTCGTTGTGTCACTCACTTGTACGTTTAGAATAGCTATCAACTTTAAAATAATTCTGGTCGCTGATAGGTGACAGCATTCATTGCGTACACGTGTGCGACGCAAGTAAAGCTTAATAGTAGTACCTGGTTTAGTACATAAATCCCTAACTTGCCTTTCAAATTTTATAAATGAGTGCTAACACTCCGGAAGTAAAACGTATCACGACCAATACGCTGCAAAAAATGAAAGCATCCGGTAAGAAGATTTCGATGCTTACAGCTTATGATTATTCTTTCGCTTCTTTATTTGACACGGCAGGTATAGATGTTATTTTGGTGGGTGACTCTGCTTCCAATGTAATGGCAGGACATGAAACAACATTGCCCATTACGTTGGATCAAATGATTTATCATGCTTCTTCGGTGATTCGTGGCGCTAAACGTTGCCTGGTTGTGGTAGATCTTCCCTTCGGTTCTTATCAATCGAACAGCGATATTGCTTTGGCTTCTGCCATTCGTATCATGAAGGAGACAGGAGCGCATGCTATAAAACTGGAGGGCGGCGAAGAAGTGTTGGAATCTGTAAAAAAAATTATAGATGCGGGTATACCGGTAATGGCACACCTGGGATTAACCCCTCAGTCCATTTATAAATTCGGTACATATAATGTGCGGGCAAAAGAAGAAACTGAGGCGAGTAAATTGCGTTCAGATGCAAGGGTACTCCAGGAAGCCGGTTGTTTTGCGCTAGTGCTTGAAAAGATTCCGGCTACACTTGCTAAAGAGATTTCTGAAAGCCTGCATATCCCTACTGTTGGAATTGGTGCCGGTAAATATTGCGATGGCCAGGTATTGGTTATGCATGATATGTTAGGTATTAACACAGAATTCAAACCAAGGTTTTTGCGGCAATATTTAAACATACATGAACAGGCTACAAGGGCAGTTCAACAATATATTGAAGATATAAAGTCAAATAACTTTCCGAGTGATTCCGAATCCTATTAATGCTACTTCTTTTTGTAGCCTATTTTTGCGCCCAATTTAAATGGAAATGAAAAGAAGACTGATTGTAAATGGCATCACCGGCTTTTTATTATTAAATGGCATTTTGCTGAGTGCCCAGGAAAAAGAAATTGAACTTGATCCTGTAACTGTTACTGCATCCATAGCGCCTGAACGAGTTTCAAAAACAGGACGTAATTTATTTATAATAAAAGGCGAACGCTTTAACCACCTTCCAGTGAACTCCATAGATGAATTACTCCGATATCTCCCAGGCGTGGAAGTACAGGCGCGTGGACCTATGGGCTCACAGAGCGATATTGTTTTACGCGGCGGAACTTTTCAGCAGGTATTAGTCATCCTCGATGGCGTCCGTCTAAATGATCCCAATACCGGACACTTTACAAGTTATATACCCATTGCTCCAACAGAGATAGAAAGGATTGAAATTTTAAAAGGTGCTTCTTCTGCCATTTATGGTTCCGAGGCGGTTGGAGGGGTTATTCATATCATAACAAAAACATTTAGTGCAAAACAAGGTGTTCAAAAATCAAATGCTTTAGCCCAGGTCACCGGTGGCGAGTTTGGTTTGTTTAATGTAAATGCCGGCGGTTTTGTAACCAATGGTAAGACATCTCTTGGGTTAGGCGTGTTATCTAACAACGCTAGCGGACAACAGCAACGAGGCACTAAAGGATTTTTTCACAATCATACCAGCTCTGTTTCGTTGAACCATTATTTTAATGAGCGATGGCAGGTGGCTATACGGTCCTCCTATGATGACCGGAAATTTTCGGCACAGAACTTTTATACGGCTGCCCTTAGCGATACAGCAACCGAAAAAGTAAAAACATGGTGGAATCAATTGGCAATAACCTATAACTCAAAAAAAGACATCACCCGGCTGAACATTGGTTATAAAAAATTGGATGACCACTTTGTTTTTAATTCAGTAACAACTGCTAACCAAAACAGAAGTGACCTGGTACAGGTGTTACTTACAAATGAATGGAAGGTTCATCCAAAGTCTACTTTGGTTTCAGGTGTACAATTCATCAATAAAAAAATTGCGTCAAACGATCGTGGTAATCACAACATTAACCAAGCAGCATCTTTCGTTATTTTGAACCAACAGTTTGGTGAGAATTTTTTCGTTTCACCTGCAGCAAGAGTTGACTGGAATGAAAGAGCTGGCTGGGAATTTGTGCCACAGATTAACCTCAGTTATCGTGCAAACATTTTTCAGCTAAGAGGCAGCGCAGGTAAAACCATGAGAGATGCAGATTTTACAGAACGGTTTAATAATTACAATAAACCTTTTGTTCCTTCAGGTAACCGAATTGGTTATTCTGACCTTGAGGCAGAACATTCTTTTAGTTATGAGGCTGGTGCCGATTATTTTATAGCTACTAACCTCAAAATATCAGGAACATTTTTTCAACGTTACCATACCGAATTAATTGACTATATAAATACGCCTTATAACTCAATGCCACGGAAGGATAACTTATCACCAACCGGTACTTATGCGCTTGCTAAGAATATTTCCAAAGTAACAACCACCGGGGTGGAAACAGATGTTCAACTTTCGAAAGACCTATCGGATAAACAACAAATCTGGGCTACCATTGGTTTTGTGTGGCTCAAAAGCGAAAGCAGTGATGCAACACCATCCTTTTACATTTCTTCCCATGCAAAGTTTTTAGCCAATTTCAATTTTCAGTATTTGAGTAAATGGTTTTCGGTTAGCGTGAACGGGTTGTACAAAGAGCGACAACCTCAGGGCGTAAGTTCGGCTGCCATTGCTAAGGTTTCAAAAGATTATTTCCTTTTAAATAGCAAGGGAGAATTTTTTATTCTACGGGATAAATTAACCGCTTTTATACAGGTTGATAATATGTTCGACAAAGATTATGCAGACCTCCTGGGCTCGCAAATGCCTGGCCAATGGTTTATGGGTGGAATCAAAATATCTTTATCAAAATAATGTTCATGCAGGATTTATTGAGACAACTGGGAATAAAAGAAAAAAACGACGGGACGTCTACCGGTGGCCAATGGATTAAGAGTAATGGAAAAATTATCACCTCCTTCTCTCCTGTTGACGGGAAAAAAATTGCTGA
>DAIQPL010000394.1:0-3490 GCA_036787395.1 Flavisolibacter sp.
TGGCGCAGCCATATGATTCTACAGGAAAGATTATTTTAAATCCAGGCAATGATCCCAATATTTTTAATCCTCTCAACGATGTCAATACGGTATTCAATGAACTAAAAATTAATCGTTTGATTGCAAACGCATTTGGCGAAGTGCAATTATATAAAGGGCTCAAATTTAGGTCAGCTTTCGGCGGTGACTTACGTAATGAACGCCAGGGACAATTTGCTGGTTCCATTTCTTCCACAAGAGCAGGCATTCCTGCTAATGCCTCGTATACAACCAGGTACAGGTTTAACTGGACTTTGCAAAATATGCTGACCTATGATACGCGTATTGCAAACAACCATGTAATATCGGTGTTGGCTGCGCAGGAAATGGTAAAGAACAGTTTTGAATCAAACAATCTCAGCGCTGAAAACCTAAGTTACGAGAGTCAGAAATGGTATTCCCTACAAAACAATAACCTGGGAACAGTTACAGGTAGTGGTTCGTTTTCAAAATACCAGCTGCTGTCATTCCTGGGACGGGTTAATTACACGTATAACGATAAGTATCTTTTGACGGTGAGCGTAAGACAAGATAATTCTTCGGTTCTGGCAGAAGAACATAAAGGTGAAGTTTTTCCTTCAGGAGCAATAGCGTGGGTGATCAACAGGGAATCTTTTATGAAAAGTATCCCGTTAATTAATCAATTGAAGTTGCGGATAGGATATGGTTCGGTTGGTAATGCGGCAATTGATCCTTACCTCACTTCCGGTAATTTAGCCAGGAGCTTGTATAATTGGGGTGGCAATCCCGCAACCGGCTATGCGCCTTCTACACTTCCACTTCCCAACCTGACATGGGAACGAACCAAAACAAAAAATATAGGCCTGGATTTTAGTTTATTAAACAACAGGATAACGGGATCTATTGATGTTTATGAATCCAATACCAACCCGATTCAGAACAAGACATTACCGGGGGCGGGTGGCGTTCCCCGTGTATTGGTCAACCTCGGAAATGTAAAGAATAAAGGGTATGAAATTAATCTCTCAACGGTTAATATAAACAATGCAAAAGGACTTAAGTGGACAACCGACTTTGTATATTCCCGTAATAGCCAGGCCATCACTGATCTTACAGGATTTACTACAGATGATATAGCCAACCAGTGGTTCTTAGGTTATCCTACAAACATTTATTACGACTGGAAGTTCAATGGCATATTTCAATATTCCGATACAGTGAAAGGTGGCCAGCTGGCCGATTACTTTTGGCAAAAAGCAGGTAATAAAGCTAACGCCAACTTTCAACCGGGAAGAGCTAAGATCGTAGACATGAATGGAGACACAGCTATAACAGACGCAGATAAAGTTATATTAGGTTCTCATAATCCAAAATGGACAGGAAGTTTTAGTTCTACCTTGTCGTACAAAGGTTTTGATCTAAGTGTTTATGTGTACGGACAATTTGGTTCGCTCATTCGTGAAATAAGACCTAGCCTGAATGCCCGCAATCAATCATTTAAAGTTAATTACTGGACTCCAACAAACCCTTCTAACGAATATGCACAGGCCAATAACACAATTGATATTCAACAGTACTTCCAGGCTATGAGTTTTAGAAGCGGTGACTTTGTAAGAGTCCGCAGTATTGCATTGGCGTATCATATACCCGCATCTCTTTTGTACAAGGCTGGATTAAGCAACATGACTTTTTCTTTTAACGTTGTAAACCCTTTTATTTTCAGTAAATATAAAACGGCTGATGTTGAAACAGTTCCTTATAAATCGTCTTATCCAACCAGTGACAACTCTGGCCCTACTGTAAATTCTTATAGCTACAGAAGTTTTGTTCTTGGCGTAAGGATAGGATTATAAGCAATTCAAATTTTAAAGAAGAAATGTAGTATAATGAAAAAAATTCTTTTCCCGGCACTGACAGCGTTGGTTGTTATAATGAGTTTTTCCTGTAAAAAGTTTATTAAGGAGGAATTGGTAAGCACACTTACGTATGATTATTACAAAACAGATGGCGGTTTGGAAGACCTGGTACGATCGGCTTACGCGCCATTGCGTTACCGGTTCGATAACGAGCAATCCTACGCTCTCTGGAATTTTGGCATTGATGAATTTGTTTTAGGCGATCAATTCAATTATAGTTACTATAACACCTATGATCCCCGGTTAAATTCATCTGAACCCTTTCTTAATAGTTTTTGGATCAATAATTATGATGGTATCAATCGGTCAAACCTTGGGATCCAGCTTCTTTCCAATTATGATAACTCAGCTTCAAGAACTCTGGGAACAGAGGCACAGAGAAAACAGCGGTTAGGGGAGCTCTATTTCTTACGAGCATTATATTATTTTCAATTAGTACAGCAATTTGGAGGTATCCCCATTGTATTACATCCAAGTGATTCAGCCCGCACCGATTTCGCACGCGCCAGCGTTGCCAATGTATATAATGCAATTATTTCTGACCTGAAATTCGCGTCTGATAATTTAAGTGCTACCACAAGTGAGCAGGGAAGGGCTACAAAAGGTGCAGCCAATCATTTCCTTGCCAAAGCTTATTTAACCCGGGGCAGTGCAGTTACAGAACAAAGAGGGCAAAAGTCAACAGACATGGACAGTGCTGCTTATTATGCAGAAGCGGTAATTAATGCAGGTGGTTTTGTTTTGGAACCCGATTATATGAACTTATGGGCTGTTGTATATCCAAAAGGATATCCTAATGTTACCGTTACCATTGGCTCGCCACCTTACAACTATGATGGTGTTAGTGGCATTGCTTCGGGCGACGGTTCCAATCTCACTAAAAGCAATAACAGCAAGGAGATCATTTTTGCTGCGCAGTTCAGCAACAATCTTGGCCTGGCTTCTGCGCCCGGAACAACAGCAGGAGGAAACCGCACCCACGAATATTTTATGTGTCAATATGATGCAGGCATCCCGGGATTAAATAGGAACAATGACAATTTCAATGGAAGACCGTTCAGACGCATGGGACCTTCGGACTACGCTATTGATCTGTTTGACCGGAAAAATGATTCCCGCTTTTACAAAAGTTTTCGCACAGCATTTTATGCAAATCTTGTAGCAACCGGTGCGCCAAAGATTGGCGATACGGCAGCTTTATTCATTGTTAATAACAAGGGTACCTCTTTAACAGCGGCCAACATTGCATCCTATCGCTATAAAGTATACGCACGGTATTATAAAAATGCTGCCGGTGTGGAAGTGCAGGGTTTTGATAATAATAAATATTTAAGTCTTTCCAAACAACTTGATCCTATACGAATACTACCTGGCTTTAATGAAGAGAGAGGAGTAAGAAATGGCATATTAGCCCGGCTGGCTGAAACTTACCTTATTGCAGCAGAAGCATACGGGAGAAAAGGCGATTATGGTAAAGCGTTGCAGTACATCAACGTGGTAAGAACCAGAGCGGCATTTAAAGGTGGTGAATTTAAAAACCCGGCTGTCTGGATGTTTGACGGCGGTACGCCTGG
>DAIQPL010000395.1:0-3478 GCA_036787395.1 Flavisolibacter sp.
TATGTCAGATAATTTCTATCAGGGCAGTATTGTCTGTCATAGCGCATTGCCACCAACCGCCAGGGCTTTCTGCTGTGCTGATATTCCGTGATAGCCAGCATAGTAGAAAACCCCATCTTGTGCGTTCGTGCTTTCGGGTTTTATGTTTATTGTTTTAGATAGGTAAGCGGCGGGCCAACTGGCTCAATGCCGTGTTCATTTCTGAAAACCTTTCTTTCTTCTTCAGACATCTTAGCCGTTATCCCTGCACTAATTTTCTGGAAATACTCTTCCATTTTGCCAGCAGGTTGAAAACACATAAGCAACTTGGATTCGCCTTTGCCAATTTTTGCAAAAGTATGAGGCACCTTCCTTGGTCCAAAAACAAAATCACCTGCTTTCGCTGTATAGGTTTCATCTCCTACTTTAATGAGAAACTCGCCTTCGAGGACATACCACCATTCATCCTGGTCATAATGGTAATGAAGTGGAGGTCCCCCTTCTTTTTGACGTGTTGATTCAAAGAGATACATATCGCCATCGGTATCTTTTGACGATACCTTACAATAAAAGGTGTCACCTTCGAAGATAGGAATGCTCTTGTCAAACCGATCCTTTCCAGCATCAACTTTAAAGCCTTTACCAACTCTATTTGCTTCTTTTTGCCATGCGGAATTTCTAAAAGGTACTAGTATAAAAGCACCAGAGGCTACGAAGAACTTCAAAAAAGTATTTCGTTTCATAACCTTTTTTAATAGTGAATAAAAGGAACTGCTATCGAAGGTAAGATTATTTACACCTTATAGACGGTACCTATGCATGACGCACAACGGTTCGGGGCTTGGCGATGGGTGGATTTTTAGCACCAAGACTGATTAGAATTACTGCTGTTCAACATTGCACTTCAGTTCAATAGAATTCCGTCACCTGGCATTACGCCAAACTGTTAGCGGCAGTAACGTTTCTCAAATGAATCTGACAGTAATATGCAACTCCAATATTATACAGCCCTTTTCGAAAGCAGCGCCAGTGAACTAAAGCTATTTCAAAACAGGATTACCGGTAAATCAGGTGGAAGACCAAAATAAATTTGCGCTGCTGTTTCATAACGGCTCTCATTAGAAAAGCCATGCTGTCTTATCACTTGTGCATCTGTAAAATAATGAGCTAATTTGTTTTTTGTGTATATACCTGTAGTTCCTGCTGCGGAATACATCATATCCACTGCCTGAACACAAGTTTGGTTTGTATGGGTAACCGCCAATAATAATTCTGCCCTTTCTTCAAGAGTGAGTCTTTCTCCTGCAATTGTCTTATTCCAGCATTCTGTAATTGTCTGAAACAGGTAGGCACGGCTTGATTGAACCAGGGCCTCTGCCATCCCTAATTTCTTTTGTACTGAACCTCTTTCTCTTATTGACACTGCTGATCCAAATGGCACTTTCCTATCTGCCAGCGTCTTTAATTCTTGTATCGCATTGCGGGCAACCGCCAGCGCAACCGGGGCAATAAGACTTGCTATACTGGCGCCAATAGCAGGAAATTTATACAGCGGACTTGTGTAATGTGAGTTAGCCTCAAACTCCGGAGCAAGCGGGTAAGAACGATGAGCTGGCACAAATACATCGTTGGCTGCAACATCGTTGCTGTCCGTAGCTTTCATACCAAGTGTAAACCATGTATCAATAATTTCGCAATCAGCTGAATTCATAAAAACACCGATTACCTCAGGGATACCGTTATGCATTTTCATCTGTCCTTGCTCCATCACAAATGCTGAAACAAAAATCCATTGGGCTTCATGCACATTACTTGTGAGGGCACTTCTACCCTTAATGGAATATCCTCCCTGAACAGGAGTAGCCTGCATAGGCGGATGAAAAACGCCTGCAATAAAGGTATCAGGTCCGTCCTTGTAGATTTCTTCAATTCCTTTTTCAGGTAACCGGTTACACCACCAGATTGACACATTGGCTACCATCATTGACCAACCCGCAGCCGTGTTGTGGCGGGCAACTTCTTCCACCAGTTTTGCTGTTGTAAGCGGATCAGCTTCAATGCCCCCAAGCGACTTGGGAAGAAACAATCGGAGAAAGCCGGCATCTCTGAGTGCCAGCAGAACAGTTTTTGAAATCCTTCGGTTGTTTTCATCCTCATCAATCGATTGACTTATAGCAGGTGCAATTTTGCTTGCAGTTTCCAAAAGTGTTTGCATAAAAAAAATTTAAATGCCTGATCAGTTACAGTAGTAAAAGTAGTTTGCGCAATTCTTTCTGCTATGTCTATTCAGCTCAAGAATGTTTCTGTTTGTATCAAAAGAGAGGTCACGGAGCGAAGTCTGTCAGGCAGGTATGGTTTTCAATCATTAAAACAAAAGACTTCCTAACAATTACCTATGAAGTTGTTCTAAAATTCATTCTAAATTGTAAAGGAGGCACACCAAACTTTTCTTTAAATATGCGGCTGAAATGCGTTTGGTTTTCAAATCCGCAGTCAAAGGCAATTTCACTTATGCTTAATGAAGTATTCTGCAGTAATTCAGTTGCGAGATTTAATCTTTTCTTCATTACCCATTTGGCAGGAGTGTCTTTAAAGACCTTTTTGAAATCACGTTTAAAAGTTGGAATGCTTTTGCAAGTGAGCTTTGCATACTCCGCCAGGGTAAGTTTAAAAGCATAGTTGTTCTGCATTATTTCTTCCATTGACGGGTGATTGTCATTGCTCAGATTATTGAGGTATGAAAGGAACCGCTCATTTTTTTTATTAGAAAGAAGCGATAAGATCAACTCTTTAAATTTCAATTCAAGCAAGTTTTCAGGCGGGAGAGGTATTTGGGTAAAATAAGGTAACATGGAGAAGAAGAAGGACTTGCTAAGTTCATTTACATCCAACGCCAAAATATGGTCAACACCGGCTTCCGGTAAATTATTTAAGGGTAAACTTTTGCGGTTTTCATTTATTAGTTGCTTGAGAAAACCATCAGGCATAAAAAAAACCATCACACACCATCCTTCGCCTTCTTCTTTTTCAGCAATATGCGACCCTTTTTTTACAAAGGCGCAAACGCCTTCTTGCAGGTTCCATGTTTTTTGGTTTTTATGAAAAACACGTTTACCGGTTATAACATAGACGATATGATTGCATTCAATAAAAAATTGTTCTTTTCTTTCGGCTTGCGGACAGTCATAGTTTGTAAACAGCAGGTCTCTACATTTGAGTTGCTTTGAAAGCGTCGGATAATTTTTTAAGATTTCGTATAAATTAACCATTCGATTAGAATGTTTGAATTTCTAAAGGCGAAGCTAAGATTAATGAAGCGGCTTTTCAATCCGCATTTCATGTTGTTCTATGTCTATTGGTTAAATGCCAAGGATTGACGTTTGCACTGTCGCACTATCACTAAAATTGCCGCTAACGCTCCGGCATTTATGCATAGAATTCCCGCCGCTGGCTTGGCCGTAACTTTTTTTAGGTACGGACAAATTACTACAGTTCAGTA
>DAIQPL010000396.1:0-3475 GCA_036787395.1 Flavisolibacter sp.
TGAGAATACTTTATAAAGTTTTATAAGAATCAATATGAAAAAGGATCAATTCAAAATGGGTATTTCTTCATTTCAGTCACTAAGCAGTAATGCTGTTTCGTATTTCGAGTTTCAACTTTGCAGGATTAAGCGATGTTGTTGTTGACGCTATAATTTTCCACGTCTTATTAATTATTCTTAAACCAGGATGAGTTATTCATCTGCCAACGCTACTATTCATGTACTATATAAATAAATCGAAACATTCTTTTATAAAAGCAATAACGCTCTTATTTACCATTTTTATATCGACAGTCTTATTCGCACAGGATGCGATTGAAATTTCCGGGCAGGTTACTGACCAGGAAAAAAGAGAACCGCTTGTAGGCGTTGCGGTAAGCATCAAAGGAACTGTAACCGGTACAATCACCAGCAACGAGGGAGTATTTAAATTAAGAACAAGACAAAAACTGCCTTTTGTTCTTCTTTTTACATCCATAGGTTTTGCAGCACAGGAAATAGAAGTAAGCAGCCTTGGGTCGAAACTGCAGGTTGAATTAGCTACTCAAACTGTTATGGGTAGCGAAGTAGTTGTTACCGCTTCCAGGTTACCCGAGAATATTCTAAAATCACCTGTTGCAATTGAAAAGTTGGATGTCAGGGCAATTAAGGAAGCTGCAACGCCAAGTTTTTATGATGCCCTTGAAAATGTAAAGGGCGTACAGATGCTCACTTCAAGCCTCACGTTTAAAGTTCCTAACACACGTGGTTTTAATGTTCCCAACAATTTCAGGTTTTTACAGTTGGTTGATGGAGTTGATATGCAGGCAGCTACTCTAGGTGTGCCTCTTGGAAATGCCATCGGTGCTACGGAATTAGATATAGAATCCGTGGAAATCACGCCAGGCGCCGCTTCAGCACTTTACGGCATGAACGCTATCAATGGCATCGCCAACCTTCAAACTAAAAGTCCATTCAAATACCAGGGACTAAGTGTGTATCAAAAAGTGGGTGTAAATCATGTTGATGGTATCGACAGAGATCCGAGTGTACTTACAGAAACAGCTATTCGATATGCAAAAGTGTTTAATAACCGTTTTGCTTTCAAATTAAATTTCAGCACCCTAAAGGGTACGGATTGGGTTGCCAACGGATTAGTTGACCAAAATCCTCAAAACCTGTCATCCGCCAATCCCCGTTTCCCCGAGCTTTCAGGCGAAAACAATCCTGCAATAGACCAATGGAGCCGTTATGGAGACGACCGCCAGGCCCGCCAGTCCATAGCTGTTCAATATAAAGGCCGTACAGAAACTTTTAATGTTGCCAGAACCGGTTTCCTGGAAAAAGACCTAACCTATCCCGATGTAAGAAATTTAAAGTTTGATGGCGGTGTATTCTACAGGCTAAATGAAAAACTTGAATTGTCATATGGTTATAGGTATGGTATAATGGATGGTATTTTTCAACGTGGTAACCGTGTTCAGTTAAAAGACGTAACTGTCCAAAACCACAAAATTGAACTTCGTAATGAAGACCTTTTATTCAGGGCTTATATGCTAAAAGAAAATACCGGTCATTCTTATAACCTGAATCCGGTAGCCTACAACCTTGACCTGGTAAATGCAACAAACGCCGTTTGGGGAACCCGTTTTAAAAACGAATTGCAAAAACAGCTGGACAATGGAATTGATTTAGCATCAGCTATGAAGTCAGCAAGGGTTGTTGCCGACCAGGGCCGTTATGAACCCGGAACTACGAGATTCGATTCCCTAAAGAATATCATAGTCAACTCTAACAATTGGGATATTGCATCAGTAACACCTGGTGGCGCACCGAGCGGAGGTGGCGCACTTTGGCAATTTAGTAATACTTACCATTTCGATTTTCAATATAGCCTAAGTAAAATAAAATGGGCAAATATATTGGTTGGTGCCGATTACCGTTTGTATGAGGTAATACCTGATGGTAACACATTCGTTGATTTTTCAAAACCTCTTGCGGAAAGAACAGTAGCAGATAAGGATGGTTCTTTTGGAGATAATCAGCTGTATAGAAAGTATGGTGTCTTTGCGCAGGTCACGAAGCTTTTCTTTCACGATAAACTGAAAGTGGCAGCTTCCGCCCGGGTAGATAGAAATCCTGAGTTCAGCACAAAATTCAATCCCCGTTTAGCCGTTGTATATACAGCATCTCAAAAGCACAATTTCAGGGCGTCTTTTCAAAATGGCTACCGTTTCCCCGCCTTGTTTGAAGCTTTATCTTTCCTGAATAATGCCAGTGTTCGCCGCGTAGGCGGGCTTGCCAGGGTAAACGAAGGAATTGGCTTTCTCGAAAATTCATATACCCTTACTTCATTGGATCTTTTTACAGCGGCTGTGAATGTTGACGTAGCAACCGGTATGAATCGAAATGATGCCGCTTTGAAAAACAGGAATGTGTTGCAGATAGCTAACCTGCCGGTAATGCAGCCAGAAAAAATCAACTCATTTGAAATCGGTTATAAGAGTGTATTGCTCGATAACAAACTAGTAATTGACTTTGATGCCTATCATAACTCTTACCATGGATTTTTAGGACAGGTGGAAGTGTCTGTGCCTTCATCTGGAAATGTAGGGTCTGATGCTGCTGTTCTTGATATGTTAACACGCTCCAAGCAAAACCGTTATCGTGTATTTACTAATGCAAAAAATCAATATAATAGTTATGGTTCATCATTAGGAATTACCTATAATTTTTACAAGAGGTTCACTCTATCAGGAAACGGTAACTTAAATAAGTTGTCTAAAAATCCTAACCCGGATATTTTCTTAACCAGTTTCAACACTCCTGAATGGGTAACCAATATTTCTCTCGGTAACCGGGAAATTATAAAGAACACCGGGTTTAATATTGTATGGCGCTGGCAGGATAAAGTTTATTGGGAAAGCACATTGGCAAATGGACAAGTTCCTTCATATTCAACAATAGATGCGCAGGTAAACAGGAGATTTCCGAAGTTAAAATCCACTATAAAAGTCGGGGGAACAAATATCTTAAATAAAAGGTATTACCAGTTTGCTGCAGGTCCAACTATTGGCGCCTTGTACTATGCTACTGTAACCGTAGATGGATTATTAAACAAATAAGAAGCAATAGCTACCCGCCCGATACATGTAGCAAGAGCACTCTCTGACCTGGAAAAGAAAAAACATTCGTAACGGATATTATAATAAAGATTAGGAGACCATAAGTTTACACAACTTATGTTCTCCTAATTAAAGGACCATACACATTAACTAGGCTCTAAATTTATTTTCCCTGGCTATTTCATCCAGGCATTCCCTGATCAGAATGGTGGAGGAAGAAGTTAATGCCGGGTATTTTTTCTTTATGAGATAATGAATTTGGTGTATTGCATGTAACGCTGTTTGTTGAGCGAGACCTTCTTTGTGAAGGCCATTAAGGAGTCTTTTCATTGCAGTTGGATATTGGTTTAGATATTTAAGGTAAAGTATCT
>DAIQPL010000127.1:0-10561 GCA_036787395.1 Flavisolibacter sp.
AATCCCGCTGAGCGGGATGAACTAACTTATCTTTTTTAACGGTATAATGCTACCATCTGATTGATCAAACAAATGCTTGATAGCGGTAGGCTCCGGACTGGTTCGTTCTGCCGGGCCAAGGTTTTTTTGTTCTGTTTCTTTTTGCTCTTTTAACCGAACGTAAGTTTCATAGCGCTCCTGCCTGAACACTTCCAACTTTTGCATGATGTTGTAATGAGTCAGCATTCCTTTGAACTTTCCGTAGTTACCGCCCTTTGCCAATTCAAAAAAAACGATTAGGTCTTCCAGGCTTAGTTGGTCTTCTTCTGCTACAAGAATAAGCTCGCAGGCACAAACAGAAATTTTTGTTTCCGTTAGTTTTTTGCTTTTTGGCAAAGCAATCGAATAACAGAATTCCTGCAGTAACAGTTTAATGAGCTTGTGCATACGCTTCAAGCCATACTCACCAAGAAGGCCGGGAATTCTTTCAGGTAAAGGAATAGAAAGCAGCAGGACAAACTCCGGATTATTGTCTTTTACATACTGCTGTAAAGCCAGGTTGGCAATTACTTCGTATTCTAAAGAACGCACAAACCGCTTCCTGCTTTTCTTTGCCTCGTCCAATGATAGTATGTTGTTGGTATCATTCATTTTTTCTTCATTAAATTTTGAACACGAATAAACAGCATCAGCAAATTTTTGTAACAATCGCTAACAACTATTGTTCACTATTAACCATTCGCCACCAACTTAACTTGCTTTTGCATAATTAATGCGCATCAGCTTTAAGCGCTGGTACAAACTGCCAATAACAAGCGCTGCGTTGCTATCGTTCAATTCTGCTTTATGCCATTGCTCATCACTATCCATTACGTATAATTCATTGGTTGGACTTACAGATACAGCCCATGCATTGAAAGGAAAACTGTGAGGAGTAATTTTTACTTCTACCGCATTATCAAAGTACAGGTACTCGTTACCCACCAGGTCCTTTATAATATCAATACACTCCTGGAATATTGTCTTTGTCATTTCATACAATTTTTAAGGCTGATGAAGCCACGGCCTCACTTTGCCAGGGTTATTCTATAGGTTGATTTTGATGTTTTGAAAGCGCCTTCAATTACTTCTCCTGTCTCGGGATCAACAACCATTCTTCCCGGCGCTACCTTTCTTAATTTTTCTTCTATTGCCTTTTTCTTTTCCAGTAAAAACCTTAACTGTTCCTCCATCTCTCTCCACTCAGCGCTGTGCGAATAATCATAGGTTACACCCGCTTCACAGATCTCGATCTTTGCCCCTGAAGTAGTGGCTAATCTTCCATTGTGTTTTACTAATTCCTCTCTTAAAAATTCCACATAACGTTCATCTTTCCGAACCGCTTTCGTAAATTCTTCCATTGCTGCCAATGCCTCGGCTACCTGGAACACATTGCCATCTTCCAAAACATTTTCAACAGATTGACCTGCTAATCCGGCGATCTGCTTTTTTGTCAATCCTTCTTTTATGGAAGGGAGCGACGACTCGTTATGCTGCACTAAGTGTTTTGCCATTGATCTGGTTTCTACGGTTAGCAATTAATTGTTGCAGCAGCGGATTGGCATCCACGTCTGCTTTATTTTTTTGATACAGTTCTACCAATTCTTTTTGGGTATTACATACGTCAACTTTGCTATACCACTCACTTCCGGGTCTGATGATGTTGAAATCTTCTTCACCCTGTTCACACCACTGGGCAATGAGCTCACCTGTTTTTTCGGAAGGAACAAAGGACGGTTTTCCCATGAACAGGTTCGTACGGTCCTTAGAGGCTGAAGCATTGTGCAGCGTATCCATTTCCAGGTTAATGGTTAGTTCATATTCAAAACCTTCACGTGTAATTTCACGCAAACCAGCTTTTTCAATTTTAACCTTGTTTCCGTCTTTGATCATTTCATAATCCTGCTTGCGGCGAACCGTTGTAATCACATGACAGGGACTATGGAGAATGGCTTCCAGGAATGCCTGGTGACGAGGAGTAACTTTTGCCCAGTCCTGGTACCGGCCACCCAAACTTTCTACAATCTCAAGGCATCCGCCTTTACCGTCCCACTCGTGAGAGATGGAATCGATAATAATTACTTCCATACCTGCTTTTTCACAGGAGCGGATGGCTTCAATATATCGCTCGGGCGAGAAAGGCGCTGTTAAGGGCAGAACATTGTATTCACCTAAGTGTGCATACAAATCAGCACTACCATTTTCAGTGTCAATCACCGCTACTTTTGAAAGGTCGCCACACAAACCTTTGGCGATCAAAATAGCGCTGTATGTTTTACCACCACCGGAGACTGCAGACAGCCCCAGGCGGATCTTTGCTTTTTTTCTTGTTGCTTTTCTTAATTGCATTTTATGTCGTGTTTAATCGTACTCAGTGTTGCAGGCTTAGGCCTCTCATTTATGATTACGCTGCCTTTCCAACCCTGTTCTCAAATTCATGAGCAAAGTAGCGGATGGCTGCTTCGGTGATATCATCCATTGCGCCGGTTACTTCTAATACAGGTTTGATGTCGGTACCATTCCATTTCACCAAATCAATGTCTACGCTATAACGGTCAAATATGTCGAGCATAGAGGCAGATGGATTAAAATATCCTACACCTTCAATTTCCAGATCACCTACATGTTCTGTAACGATCTTAAGATCGCGAACCACCTTGTGCTTAAGAGGGTAATGAAAGGTGAATTCTTTTCTTGTCTTTCTCATAGTTTGTCGTTGTGAAATTTTGAACTAAATTTGTGACATTAAAGATACAAAAATTCACATTATCAACATTTAATTCACAAATTAATTCACATTTACTTAACGATCATGATTGACACATACAAAATACTGGAAATCAGGGAATTATCTGGGTTAAGTCAAGACGATTTCGCCCGTTACATCGGCTATTCCAGGGAGGTTGTAAATAAAGTGGAGAAGGGTAGAATGAGGCCTTCTAAATGGTTTGTTGAGGCCGTTCAAAAATATGTTTCGGAACACCAAATAGCCGATTTTTCACAAGATGTGAATATTTTGGGGAAAGCTTCTAATAATGTGAATAAAAGAGCGCCTGCTGCTTATCTGAATTCGCGTCTTCATCAAAAAAATGAGTCCTCTCAATTTCTGGCTCCGTTAGTGGGCATAAAGGCGCAAGCTGGTTACGTAAAGGGTTATGAGCAGGTTGATTATATGGAAGCGCTGGAAAAATATTCCCTGCCTCCGGGAGTAAATCCTGTTGGTGCTGTTTGGCGCTATTTTGAAATTGATGGCGATAGTATGGAGCCTACTTTAGCCGCCGGCGATGTGGTGCTTGCCACCATAGTTCCGATAGAAGACTGGAAGGATATTAAAAACTTCTGTGTATACATCATTCATACGGCCGACCAGTTATTAATCAAGCGCATTTACAAAAAATCAGATACCGAATGGGTCCTTATCTCTGATAATGAAGACATGTACCCGCAGGTTTTATTGAAGGTGGAGGACATAAAACAACTTTGGTTGTTCCGCAGGCAGATACGTGCCAAAGTGCCGCAACCGAAAGAGTTTAAGATTACAGCCTAAAGATTTTTTTGTAACCGGCTTAAAATTTCTGTGAGACTTTTGTTGCGTCGCACTCTTCTGCTGTAACAAGTCATTCGACAAGTAGCAATTACACTTCTACTTTCTTCTGTAAATAAGGACTTATTCTGATACCAGGCATAAAAATGTACTAGTATCGTGTGCTCAACAAAGCTACCGAACGTACAAGAGTGCGACGCAACAAAGCGCAATAGTAGATAAGAAGCTAAACACCAAAAAATACAATTCAATATACATGAACTTTTAGCCAAATACCCCAATCAACTTATCTTCGCAGCGCAAATTATTTTCCCACACATAAATTAAGATCAGCAATGAAAATTACAGTTGTAGGCGCAGGTGCAGTAGGCGCTACCACGGCCGATAATATTACCCGTAAGGAGTTGTGTGAAGAACTGGTACTGTTGGATATTAAAGAAGGATTGGCTGAAGGCAAGGCTTTGGACATGATGCAAACTTCCGCTTTGCTTGGCTTTGACACAAAAATTACAGGCAGTACAAATGACTATGCAAAAACAAAAGGTTCGGATGTAGTAATAATCACCTCGGGTCTTCCACGCAAACCCGGTATGACCCGAGAAGAGTTGATCGGCACCAATGCCAACATTGTAAAAGGTGTAACGCAAAATATTTTACAGCATTCTCCTGATGCCATTATTGTTGTAATCAGCAATCCAATGGATACCATGACCTACCTGACCTTGCAATCAAGTGGTGTGGCTAAAAACAAGATCATTGGTATGGGCGGCATCCTGGATAGTGCACGTTTTAAATGTTATTTAAGCATGGCATTAAATTGTTCACCAAATGATCTCAACGCTATTGTCATTGGTGGACATGGCGATACAACAATGATACCCTTAATACGCTATGCTACCTGGAACAGTGTTCCCGTAAGCCGGTTTTTAAGTGCAGAGCAACAACAAAAAGTTGTAGCAGATACAATGGTAGGTGGAGCTACTTTAACCAAATTAATTGGCACTTCTGCCTGGTACGCTCCCGGTGCCGCCGGTATGGCTTTGGTCGAAAGCATTGTGCGTGACGAAAAGCGCTTGTTTTCCTGCTGTGTACCGTTAGATGGAGAGTACAGCCAAAAAGATATTTGTTTGGGAGTACCTGTTGTTCTTGGTAAAAATGGATGGGAGAAGATTGTAGACTATAACTTAAATGCAGAAGAGCAGGCTACGTTTAACAAAAGCGCCGACGCTGTGCGTAACATGAATGATGTGTTGAAGACTTTATAATTGTAAAGGGTAAATTTATTTAAGCGATCCAAATAACATGGACCGCTTTTTTTATCAGTAGACAATCAATTTTTGATTGTATAATTTTCCATCGTCAGACAAAATCTTTACAAAATACATTCCGGTTGAAAATTGTAAAGCGGGTAATTTCTGACGAATATCATTAACCAAAACATTTCTTATAAATCGTCCATTGACATCAAAGACCTGGATGGAATATTTTCCTGGTTCCAGGGTCAGAATTTTTATAGGCTCGTTTTGACTTGCGGGGTTGGGAAAAACCAAAACCGGGTTGCCGGGCAGGTAATAAACATTATCTATAGAGCTGTAAATAATTTGTCCGCTTGCGAGTCTAATTTGAAGCCGGTAAAAATTTCCTCCCTGTACAAGCGAGCTATCGTTAAAATTAAGAGCTAACGAAGAAGGCTGATTGATTGTGTAAATCGTTTGAAAGCCATTGGAAGTTTGCTTTTGAAAACTGATGTCATTAACATTATATAAAGAACCTAATTCAGCAGAAAGATGCGCTTGAGTGCCATTTTGTAAGAATGCAAAAAACGTACGCAAATAACATTCTACACCTTGCGTAGTATAATTTAAAGTATAACTGCGTAAGCCGGATTTATTTCCAATTTTTGGAGCTACTGCATAATACAGCGACGAATAGTCATTCTTTTGAAATACTTTGATGGTGTCAGTGGTTAGGGTGATTGGTTCGAGATATTGTTGGCCTAGCTGGTAAATTTGATACTGGTTCGCTGGCAATTTATTCCATGATAATAAAAAAGAATCGGGGCAGTTAAAGCCTACTTTTAAGTTGAGTTTTTTTGAAATAACAAACGTATCTGAAACAATTGTTTTGCTAAGTGACGGAATGACGAATCGCAAAAGCGCTTTAGACAAGGTATCAGGCGCAGACCATTTAAAATAACGCTGGCCTGTATTTATTGTGCCGGCTGCTTGCCAGGTAGTTCCGTCTAAGGAGAATTCAATTTGTCCTGTAGCTGTAGTATTTGTTTCCCAGCGAATTGTATTTCCGGAAGCTGCCTCTAACACATCAGAACTGGTTGGATAAATCCATAAAAAACTGTCGGAAGTGTCTATTTGATAAGCGACTGCAAAGTCCTGAGAAGCAGTACTAATTTTGTTGCCTGCAACTTCTAAAACATAGGTCCCTGACTGCGGGTTATCAATTGTAATTTGCTCAACAGTATTAAGGGTATCCCTGGTACGCACGGCAGGCAGAACTAAGGAATCTTTGTGAGGATAACTATTGAGTACCCACGGTTGCCAGCTTTCTCCTGTAACAGGTAATTTTAAAAGAGCATCGATATTATTGACAAGTGCCTTTGCAGCATTGACTGTAGCAGCCGTATCATTCCAAACAACTGTGAGCCTGACCTGCTGTACATTAACCGGAATATTGATAGAAAAAGTTTTTATTCCACCATTTGAAATAGAGCTTTCAAAAAAACGGTTTTCCGTTATTGTTTTTATGGCGCTATAAGCATTTAAACTTCCATAGCCCGATGCAAAGTCAATACCTTTTACTCCAACATCATCAGCGCTATTTAATAAGATGGACTTTATCAAAGCAGCAGATGGCAAAACATTATTGTGAGTAAGTTGAAAAGCCTGTTGTAATAAAACTCCGGTACCCGACGTAATAGCCGCGGCACCCGAACTGCCATCTTCACCATAGGCCACCAACTCTGGTTTTACCCTGCCATCGTATGCCGGACCTTTTGAGCTTAGAGTCATTACATTATTGAATGAATCAACCGAGCCAACAGTGATAATATTCTTTGCCATTTTGAAACTGCCGGTAATATTTGCAAAACCGGGCACATTCGCGTAAGCACCGGTTGTTGAAGAGACCATACCTGAATTACCCGCAGAAAAAACATGTAGTAAAACCGGATTTTTGTTTACGCTGATATCATAAGCCTTTGTGTCTGGTCCGTAAAAGTTTTCTATGCCTGTGCCATAAGAATGGTTCTGAACAGATATCTTATAGGTTGTATAAACTGAATCAGTATCAGGTAATAAAGAAGTGAAACTGGAAGAGGTAAGCCGTGCTCCTGGGGCCGCACCTAAAGCATAAAGGGAAGTATTACCACCACCAGCCAATATAGTTGACATTATAGATGCGTGAGATGTTTGCGTATTTGCAGCAACACCACTATTAAAATACCTGCCTTTCCAATCAATATCGGTTGAATCCAGTAATTGCTCTTTTACCGAAGCTTGTATACCACTGCCGTTTATATTTCGATAAATATTATGAGCGAGATTTAATTTGTTTAATGTAAGATCAAAAGCACCGGTGGTTAATTCTTCCTTTGGTTGTCGTAGAACATCAACGAACTCAACCGCCTTATTTTCTATTAAGTGGGGAAGTTGTTTTATGGCAATCCGGGCCGTGGCAGTTTTAGAGGAAGAATGAATACTTGTTATGCGAAGGATTTTTTGGTCTTGCAGGAAGTAGAGGTCGTTAAAACTAAAAACAATGTCAGTACTGTCAGTTAAGTTTTGATTAATGATTTTTTTCAACTCAGAAGAAATATCTTGATCTTGTTTCTCTTTTTGTTGAGCTGACAGGAGCAGATAAAGAAACAGCGTAAAAACCAGCAGTAGAGGCTTCTTCATAGTATTTTACAATATAGGTTCTTCTTTAATACCAGAAGAAATATAATTGCGGGTAAGGTTTATCACTTATTGTTTCTACAAGCCCAAGCATATTTGCAACACAGTTGCCTTAATATTGCTTTAACACATTTTAACAAATTGTAAATTGAAGAGCTAACACTTTTATTTACCCAAAACACACACTTATGAGAAAATGGTTTAAAACCTTTATGGCAGCAGGTTTCGCTGCTATATTAATTTCTGCCTGTAAGAAAGAAACCAATCAACCAGCCCAGGAAGAGATTTCACAGGAAACGTTATTAAAAATCCAGGCTCTTGGATTTGGAACCAGCGAAGTTCGTAAAGTAGACGAGGGCTATTTGGTAGAAGGAGATATTATTTTAACTGACGAGAACTTAAACTCATCGCCTAGCCAGGGAATACTAAGAGTTGGTTCTGATGAACAGTACCGAACTACCAACCTTGTAGATGGCTTGCCAAGAGTTATCACTGTCGGTACTTCAGGCTTAACCCAGCCATTTATTGATGGTGCTTTACAAACTGTCAGCCGTTACAATGCGCTAAACTTACAGATCAAATTTCAATACATAAGTTCCGGCAAACCCGATATCATTATCAGGGGCTTCAACCAGCCGCCTTCCGGTGGTTATATTACTTTAGGTTCAGCAGGATTTCCTACTACCAATGGTAATCCTTACCGGGAGATAAAGATGAACACCAATCAATACGCGTATGGCACAAACCCGGATCCTACATTTGTTGGGTCAGTTATTCAACATGAAATTGGTCATTGCATTGGCTTCCGCCATACAGATTATATGGATAGAAGCTACAGTTGTGGCGGGGCTAAATCAAATGAAGGCGCCAGCAATGTGGGGGCTATTCATATACCCGGCACTCCTACAGGCCCGGATGCTAATTCATGGATGCTGGCTTGTTCCAATGGAAGAGACAGAACCTTTAATTCCAATGACAAATCCGCATTGAACTACTTATATTAATCGTTAACT
Source organism: Flavisolibacter sp. (assembly GCA_036787395.1). Lineage (GTDB taxonomy): Bacteria > Bacteroidota > Bacteroidia > Chitinophagales > Chitinophagaceae > Flavisolibacter. Next base: position 8,487 of record DAIQPL010000127.1, read on the forward strand.
TTTTTCACAATCAAACTAAAGAAAACACACATGAAAAAACTTGTGATGCCTTTTGCAGTACTTTGTTTTACTGCATTAACATTTGTTGGCTGTAAGAAAGACGCTACAACATCGGTAGCTGAAGACCAGGTATCAGCCGCAACTTTATCTCAAATCAAAGCTCTCGGGTTTAGCACAGAGAATGCTCGTAAAGTAGACGGTGGTTACCTGGTTGAAGGTGACATCATTCTTTCGGAGGAAAACCTGAGCAGTCCTTCTTCTTCGCCTACTTTGCTTATTGCCCAGGAAGAACAGTACCGAACTACTAACACTGTGAAAGGCTTGCCAAGGGTGATTACTGTATCGGTTACCAACTTACCTACAGTGTATTCAACGGCAACTGATGAAGCCATTAGTCGATATAATGCTTTAGGAAGGAGTATAACTTTTCAAAGAGCAACCGCTGGAGCAAAAGGTAATATAGATATAGTCGGGTTCAATCAAGGTCCTTCTGGCGGTTACATTGTTCTTGGAAGTTCTGGTTTTCCAACATTTGGTGGAGATCCGTACAACGAGGTTAAAATGAATACAAACCAGTACGCTTACGGCAGCAATCCCAATCTGTCATATGTGGCTTCCGTTATTCAACATGAAATCGGGCATTGTATTGGTTTCCGTCATACTGATTATTACGATCGTAGCTATAGCTGTGGCGGCCGCAAAGCAAACGAAGAAAGGCCACCAAGCGGTTATGGTGCTATTTTAATTCCAGGCACACCCTCAACTGCTAATGCTGAATCATTTATGTTGGCTTGCTCAAATGGGGGCAACCGTACTTTCAATCCTAACGATATTATCGCTATGAACTACTTATTTCCATAGCAATAGTGTAAACCATTGACCACATGAGAAGAAAGCCCTCGCTAGAGCGGGGGCTTTTATTTAGTGATCCTAAAACAGAATCGTTTGAGTTTGCTTTGAAAATCAAACGGAGTTGTTGCATTTGTAATGTCTTTGACGCTGGTTGCCTTTATATTTCCTACATCTATTTGAAACCGTGTAAAGTTGGTGCTGAAAAATAAAAGGCCGTTCGGATAGAGAACGTTTATGCAATCATTGATTAATTCCACATGGTCGCGCTGAATATCAAGGAAGTCCTCCATTCGTTTGCTGTTGCTGAAGGTGGGAGGATCCATTATAACAAGGTCAAAACTATTTGCCGGAATCGTTTTCAAATATTGCTTCACATCAGCTGGAACAAATTCCTGAGTTTGGAATTCAGGAAAATTAAGCTCCATGTTTCGTTCTGCCCATTCAAGATAAGTTTTAGATAAATCAACCGAGACAATCCTGGAAGCACCTCCTGCTGCGGCATAAACAGAGAACGAACCGGTATAACAAAATAAATTCAACACCCTTTTTTGGTGCGATAACTCCCTTATCATTTGCCGGGTAATACGATGATCCAGAAAAAGACCGGTGTCTAAATAATCACTTAGGTTAACAACGAACTTTAACCCGTTTTCATGAACCACAAATTCTTTCTTTTCCTGATTTAGTTTCTGATATTGGCTAAGCCTGTTTTGTTTTCTTTGCCTTAGTTTTAAAAATATATCGTCTAAGGAAACGCCCAGCACTTCAGCAATAACCTTTTTGCATTCGTTTAGCCACCCTTCATGCTCTTTATCCGTTAATGAATGTCTTCTTTTGTATTCAGAAAGATAAACCTTGTCTTCATAAAACTCAATAATAAGGGGAAACTCAGGTAGGTCATGGTCATAAACACGGTAACAACTAACCCCTTGTCGGTTTGCCTGCTTCGCAATATGCTTATAAACTTTTTCCAGGCGATTTCGAAACATTAAATATTTGTCAAAGGGTTGGTGCATTGCTAAAGATTTTAGAACTTCGATGCCCTTACAAAGTTTAAGGTTTAAAGTCTAAAGTTTCTTAGATTTAGTTGGACAGCTTGTTTAATCAAGACCTAACACCTTGCAATCAAATTTTACGGGCGATGTATGCAATTGTAGATATTGAGACCACAGGGGGCTATGCAGCAGCTAACGGCATTATTGAAATTTCTATTAAAATATTTG
>DAIQPL010000128.1:0-10559 GCA_036787395.1 Flavisolibacter sp.
AAGATTTATAAGCGTGACTATTAATAATGCCTGCACAAATCTTATTTACGCAGGCGATGATCTTTTATTCAGTCCAAATATTTTTTATAGGTAGGACGGTAACCAAGTAAGTAAGCAAAAGGTGTCAACATAATAAATAAGATTTTTTGTATAGCGAAGGGCGGTTTGGATAGCCGGAATTCTTTGGCGTATTTGTTAGCCATTAAAGCAACCTGCAGGAGGTTGGGCATTCCTTTTTTATTTGTTTTACCATCGTTAGCCAGTCCGCTTGCTGTTTGGAGTAAATCAGCCGTATTCATTGCGGGTTGCACTTTCCAGTTTACTACCGTCTTATTTTGGGAGTTGTTCCACATGGAGTGCACTTTGGTTTTCGGTAGGTGTAAAGCGTCGCCTTGTTTCAACACTTTAATTTGCCCGTCAATGCGTACCGTTAATTTGCCTGATAAAAGGGTGAAATCCTCGGCCTGGTACGGATGATAGTGTGCAGCAGGTTCATTTGAATGAGCATTATAACCAGCTTCCATTTCTAACAGTTGGCCGTTTGTATCATTCGCTGTTTGCAAAAATTTAATTTCGACAAGTGTCTTTGGGTTAAAGATTGTTTTGTTCCTGTAAGCCATTTCAAACTCACATTTTAAATTCCTTAAAAATAAATTTTTGTCTTGTTTTTCATTGTGATTGATTGAACTCTTTTTTGACGGGTGTAATACCAGGTTGTAGCCGCATACTTACAAAGCGTCCCATTTTTAGACTGGTCAATTCACTTCCCGAATGACTTCTGCAAGATGGTCAACTTTATCGACGTACTTAATTTTTTTACTGTATTCAATGTTGGAGATAATGAATTGTGTTGCCTTGTTTATAACGATTTTCAAAATGCAGAGCGTATATACTTGCAAAGAGAACCGTAGATGTGTTGTTTAAAGATGCTTTGAAGGAGTGATTTATTCGCTCACTATTTTCACTCTAACACTCGCTCAAACTCAAAGGTATATTAACCGCCAGCCCGCCCTCTGCTGTCTCTTTATATTTACTGTTCATATCCAGGGCCGTCTCCCACATGGTTTCAACAACGGCGTCTAAAGAAACTTTTGCAAAATCGGGAGAGCTTTGTAAAGCGAGTTGTGAAGCAGTGATAGCCTTGATTGCACCCATGGTATTTCTTTCAATACAAGGCACCTGCACCAGTCCTGCAATTGGGTCGCAGGTCATACCCAAATGATGTTCCATGGCAATTTCAGCAGCCATCAGTACCTGTCTTTGAGTGCCTCCCATTGCTTCGGTTAACGCTGCTGCGGCCATGCTGGAAGAAACCCCGATCTCAGCCTGGCAGCCACCCATTGCTGCGGAAATAGTAGCACCTTTTTTAAAGATGCTTCCGATCTCTGAAGCCGTTAAAAGAAATTGTATGACCTTATCGTCGTTAATGTTTTCGTGAAAAACAAGATAATAAAGTAATACAGCCGGAATAACGCCTGCAGCTCCATTAGTAGGCGCTGTCACTACTCTGCCAAAAGAAGCATTTTCTTCGTTCACAGCTAAAGCAAAACAACTGACCCAGTCAAGAATGTATTGAAAAGAATTTCCACCCTGCCGAATGGCATTGAACCACTCCTCTTGCGAGTGGTAGATTTTTTCTTTGAGCAATTTTTTATTTAATTCAGCGGCTCGTCGTTTTACATTCAAACCGCCGGGCAAAGTACCAGAGGTATGACAACCACGATAGGTACAATCCTTCATCACTTCCCAAATTTTCATTACGCCCTTTTTAGTTTCAGCTTCCGGACGCCATGTTTGTTCATTTTCCATTACTACTTCATGTATGGCCAGGCCGGTTTTACGGCACCAATGCAATAATTCTTCAGAAGTATTAATAGGAAAAGGAAGTGTAACCTGATCTTTGTTTTCCTTCTCTCCTTCCTTTATCACAAAGCCACCACCAATAGAATAATAAGTTTCAGAAACGGAATCACCATTTTTATAGGTTGCGAGGAAGCTTAAAGCATTGGGATGAAATGGTAATGTTTCGGTGATGAGAAAATCAATGTCTTCGGCGGGGTCAAAAATCACTTCATGTTTGCCGCCCAGCACCACTCTTTTCATGGCAGCAATATCATTCATCTTTGGAGTGATCCTGTCAACTTCGAAAGTCACCGGATCGTCTCCACTTAGTCCTAATAAAACGGCTATATCAGTACCATGTCCTTTGCCTGTTTTAGCTAAAGAACCGTAAAGCAAAACTTTCAAACCGGTTACTGCCTGTAATTGCTGCTTGTCAGCAAGCGTTTGTACAAAGCGCTGTGCAGCCCGCCAGGGGCCTAACGTATGAGAGCTGGAAGGACCAACTCCGATCTTGAACATGTCGAATACGGAAATGGCTTCGTGTGACAATAGATTGTTTTGGTAAAGTTACCTTAACACAGGGTAAGAAAATCTTAATAAACAGTATCGAGTGTTACATCGAAAATTAAAATAGAATTGCCGGGTATAACAACAGCTCCGTTAGCATCTTTTCTGTCAGCACTGCCATAACCCAAAGAAGGAGGAATATATAAACGAATCTTACCGCCTTCTTTAATCAATGGAATAGTGTTGATCCATCCGCCAACCAGGTCGCTTAAAGCAATAAACCGGTCAAATGTGCCCTGGTCAAATATATTTCCATTAGTCAGCTTTCCTATATAGGTAGCTTTTATAGCTCCACATGCTGTAACTGACCTTCCCGTGCCTGGGTTATCAATAATATAAAAAACGCCGCTGCAATGCTGCGTAGCGGTGATGGTATTAGCAGTGAGATAATCCTGTACAGCCTGGATTTCGGAAGCAGGAGCTTTATATGCACACGCATCATAGGTACATGTTGCTGTACTGGTATCTTCCCCGCTCTTTAAGCATCCGGTAAAGCCAATGATCATTAAACCAAATAAAATGTTTTTCATGAATACAATTTAGAGTTGTTAGACTTTAATTTTATAGAACCTGCTGCATAGAAGAAAGGTCCTCTTTCTTTTTTACCAATTCCTGGTACATCGTTTCGTTTCGATCCCACCTGTGATGCGCCGCAAAAATGGTAATGAATACTACGATTGCGATCAAAGCTATAAGAATCACAATGATTAAAGAAGAATCGCTGTTTAGTTCCATCGTTGCTCTTTGGTACCAACCTGATAAAAGATTAACCAGGAGGGCAACAGCAATGACTACTCCTAAAGGAAGGCCTATAGAAAGGTTCCTCAGGAACTGTTTCTTTTTAAGCCTTTGCTTTCCCCAATAATCCAGGAATCTCTCTTCATCTGTTGTCAGCATATAAAAAAATACCCGTCCCGCTGAGCGGAACGGGATTGAGGTACCGAGCAGATTCGAACTGCTGTGGGAGCTTTTGCAGAGCTCAGCCTAGCCCCTCGGCCACGGTACCATTTCAAAACTGTGTTGACTTTAAAGCCTATCCACAAAAAGCGGCCACAGTATAAGGAAAGTCTGAAATCAAGATAAAAATTAAATCCAAAACTTCAATCTTTTATTTCAGAAGCGGGTGCGAAAATAGGGTTTTTTTACTAAGTAATGGAGGTACATTTGTAGCTTAACAATTCCGAAAATCCACCGCATGCAAAGAATTGCAGAATCTGAATTGATCATTAATTCGCGTGGTGCCATTTATCATCTTAATCTTCGGCCGGAAGAATTGGCAAACACGGTTATTACGGTTGGCGACCCCGACAGGGTGGAGTTGGTCAGCCGGTATTTCGACCGTATTGAGAGTAAATTCCGTCACCGTGAATTTGTTTCGCATACTGGATTTGTTGGCAAAAAAAGAGTAACCGTCGTAGCAACAGGCATTGGCCCTGATAACATAGATATTGCTTTGAATGAGTTGGATGCATTAGTTAATATTGATTTTGAAACAAGGCAAATAAAACAAGAACCTACTTCACTGAATATTATCCGTATTGGAACTTCGGGATCATTACAGGCCGACATTCCAATAGACAGCTATGTTGCTTCTACACATGGACTTGGTTTAGATAACCTTTTAAATTATTACAGGCAGGAACAAAATGACCAGGAGAAACAATTATTACACTCCTTTGTTACGCATACGCAGTTGCAGGCGAATGTTTCTAATCCCTATATTTCTATTGCAAGTGCTTCCTTGCTGAAACATTTTGTAAATGGTTATCACCAGGGAATTACAGTAACCTGTCCGGGGTTTTATGGACCGCAAGGCAGGGTGCTCCGTTTGGGTGTTCAAAATCCGCAACTGATAGACAGGCTTACACAATTTGCCTTTGGCCAGCACCGGATTACTAATTTTGAAATGGAAACGGCAGCTATTTACGGCCTGGGAAAACTATTAGGACATCATTGTTTATCTCTCAGTGCTATTGTAGCTAACCGCATTCAAAAACAGTTTACAAAGGATAGTGATAGTTTGATTGATAAGTTGATAAGGCAAACATTAGAAATCGTTAGTACATCTTTATAAGTATGAATATTGAATTTCAGAAATACCAGGGAACAGGAAATGATTTTGTAATCATGGATAACCGCGACAAGGCTTATGATTCTTTGACTAAAGACCAGGTAAGATTCCTGTGTGATCGCCGCTTTGGTATTGGAGGCGACGGCCTGATGCTTTTGAATCTTCATCCCAATTATGATTTTGAAATGAAGTACTACAATTCGGATGGAAGGGAAAGCTCTATGTGCGGGAACGGCGGCCGGTGTTTAATAAAATTTGCTTATGACAAAGGCATACATAAATCAACCTATAAATTTTTAGCTATTGACGGAGATCATGAAGGAAGCATTGACACGGATGGAACAGTAGCATTGAAGATGAATGATGTGGATGATGTAAGATATGATCATGGCAATTATATACTGGATACAGGATCTCCCCATTTTGTCAATTTAACAACTGATGTAATGCACCTGGACGTGTACAAAAAAGGAAGGGAAATTCGTTATAGTAAAGAATTTGAGAAAGACGGTATCAATGTAAACTTTGTAGAACAAATGGACGAAGCCGATAAAATTATTGTACGTACGTATGAACGGGGCGTTGAGGATGAAACCTTTTCCTGCGGTACAGGTGTTACAGCTGCAGCGCTTGTCTGTTTTCATAACGACAGTGGTTTCAACCGCGTGGAAGTAAGAACTAAAGGCGGCCTGCTGAGTGTAGAATTTGATAAAACGGGTAATAGCTACACGGACATATGGCTTAATGGTCCTGCTCTAAAAGTTTTTGAAGGCAAAATTGAAATTGAATAATAGATTAGTTGCCCGTTCATTTTCTTTATTATATTATTAGGATAAGAAGAGTTATAACCTGGACCATTTAGGATTGACAGGTGGACGATTACGAATCAGTAACCCATCAAAATTAAAAAACATCTCGTGGTCAAATATTTCATCAATAAAAATCAAAAAACGGTAGAGATCGGCAAGCCTGACATTGGATCGTGGATCAATATTTCGCCGCCGTTAAAGCAGGAAGAATTTTTGGAATTATCTGCCCAGTTGGATATCCCTTTAGACTTTCTCACAGATTCCCTGGATATTGATGAACGAAGCCGCTTTGAAGAAGAAGATAATGTGAGGCTGATTGTTTTAAAAACGCCTACTCAAAACAATTCGTTTAGTGAAAGTGATGCCTATTATATTACTATACCAATTTGCATCATACTTACACATAACCAAATTGTAACCGTAAACTCTTTTGAGAACCCTGCTATTAAGCGTTTCCTCAATACACTTCAAAACCGTCATCCTGACAAAAGAAATATGATGGCGCTGAAGATCTTTGAAAAGATAGTCCAGGATTTTATGGACCATTTGAAAGAGATCAACCAAAAAAGAAACTTGTTAGAGCAGCAATTGTATGATGCCAACCGTAACGAGCAACTTTTGCAACTCCTTCGCATACAAAAAAGCCTGGTTTATTTTGTAACAGCACTGCGTTCTAATGAACTGTTGTTTATGAAATTGGTAAGAACCAATTTCCTTGCACTGACCGACCAGGAAAAAGAAATTCTGGAAGATCTCATCATTGATACTTCCCAGGCGCTTGAAATGGCAAATATTTATACGAATATTCTTAGCAGCACATTAGACGCATACGCCAGTATTATTGCTAACAATCAAAATTTGGTTTTAAAAAGACTAGCTGTTATTACTATCGTACTCACCTTCCCTGTTTTAATTGCCAGTTTATTTGGGATGAACGTACCCAGTGGTTTTGAACACTCTCCTTATGCCTTTTATATCGTTGCTGTCTTATCCCTTACTATTTCCGTACTGGTTGGATGGTTCTTTCTGCGTAAAAAACTATTCCAGTAATGTTGCGTTTTAATATTCGTGTGTACGGAATTTTGATAAACGATCAAAAACAGGTATTGGTCAGTGATGAGTTTATAAGAGGTAAGTACTATACTAAATTCCCGGGCGGTGGCCTGGAATATGGCGAAGGCACAAGAGACTGCCTGCGTCGCGAATTCATGGAAGAAATGAATCTGAAGGTAGAAGTAGGCGATCACCTGTACACCACTGATTTTTTTCAACTCTCCGCTTTTAATCCCGACCACCAGATCATTTCCATCTATTATTTGGTAAAACCGCTGCAGGAAATCTCAGTCCGCTTAAGCTCCATTCCTTTCGATTTTGACGAGAGCCAGATGAAAACTTATGAGATAAACAATGAAACAGAAAGCTTTCGCTTTATAGACTGGCCGGCATTATCTGAAGCCAGTGTCACGCTGCCGATTGATAAGATTGTAGTGAAGATGGTTAAAGAAAAATTTTAGCCTGCAGCAGGAACATTTACTTCGGGTGTGCCTTGTTGCTGCATGGCTGCTTTCTTCATTTTGGCTGCAACATCATGACCCAGGTAATTTTCAATCCATCCGTGTAATAAATAGATTACAGGGGTCAACACAATGGCCATAGCAAATTTATAAATGTAGTTTCCTGTTCCTGTCACAGTTACCTGGTGTAAGGTCCACGGATCACCTTGACCTGTTTGAAGGCGCCTCCCCACGTAAAAAGCAATAAATAACACCACGAAGCTATCCACCAGTTGAGAAACGAGTGTAGAGCCGGTAGCCCTCAACCAAATATTTTTTTCACCCGTCATTCTTTTGATACGGTGAAAAACAAGCACATCTAAAATCTGTCCGATCAGGAAGGCTACCATGGAGCCAATAATGATCCACAATCCCTGGCCAAAAATGCCACGGTAAGCATTGTCGGCATTGGCAACACCATTACCCACGGTAAAATATTCAGAAGGCTTTAAATGAATTGCGCCATTGAACATGATAAAAGCGTACGAAATCAAACCAATGGTGAGGTAAGAAAGAAAACGGACTCCTTTTGAACCGTAATATTCGTTGATAATATCTGTCATAATAAATACCACAGGCCAAAGCAATACACCGGCAGTAAGATGAAAACTGAATTTGGAGCCAAATAAATTCAGGTTTGCCCTTGCGAGTCCAAGAGTGTCTTCCAGTGAAAAAATTTTGACACCCATAAATTCGGCAATCATGGCATTGGCAACAAAAAAGCCGCCGAGTATGATAAAAAGTCTTGTTGGTTTATCCTTAAGTATGTTTTGTATCATTGAGGTATAAGATGTAAAAGATTTGCATAATCAGGAAAAGGATGTTTGCTGTAATAATCCATGACGGTACAATGGTCCAGAATTTCTTACGGAAAAGAAACAATACGGCATAGCAAATATTTACCAGCGGATTAAACAATATCACCATAAAAACACCTATAATGGCAATGGTAGAAGTGATGTCCTGGTTGTGTAACCAATTGCTAAACTGCAGAGAAACAGCCAGCAGAAAAAAAATATTGCATAGCAAAGCCAGTCTTGATAAAAATGAAAGCCAGCGCATTAAAAGTTGAGATTTATAATCCGGGATAAACCCGATGTTTATTTATAGGGCGTATTAACTTCATTTAGTTTATAATTCGTCTAAAATACCATTATTTTGTCGCCATCTAAAAACCGGTGTATGAATAAAGGGATGTTTCAACGACTCCTTCCCCATTTGATTGCTGTAATTATTTTTTTGATTGTTTCGGTTATTTACTGCAGGCCCGTTCTGGAAGGAAAGGTGGTTAACCAGAATGACATTACGCATTGGAAAGGCTCTATTCACCAATCAGAAGTTTATAAGGAAGCGCATGGACATTACCCTTTATGGACGAACGGTTTGTTTAGCGGTATGCCCACTTTCCAGATTGGAGGAGTGGGCGAAAATTATGTAGGCGGGATATGGCATACCATACTTACCCTTGGACTTCCTAAACCCATTTCATTTTTTTTCCTTGCGTGCATTTGTTTTTATTTCCTGTGCGTTGTGCTTCGGTCAAATCCATGGGTTGGAATTATGGGCGCTTTGGCCTTTGCTTATGCCACTTACAATCCTATCATCATTTCTGTAGGGCATGAAACCAAAATGTTTACCATGGCTTATATGCCGGCAGTATTGGCTTCAGTGCTGTTAATTTATGAAAGAAGATACTGGCTTGGGGCGGCATTAACAGCCTTGTTCGCTTCTACGTTAATTGCCATGAACCATCTGCAGATAGCCTATTACCTTTTCCTTACATTGGGTATCATGACTATTTTTTATGCCATTCGCTGGATACAAAATAAAGAATGGAAGCACATGGCATTTGCCTTATCATCTTTGATAGTGGCAGCTATAGTAGGTGTACTTACTAATGCGGTTATTTTATTCTCTACTTATGAGTACCAGAAATACACTATCCGGGGAGGAGGTTCGGAATTAACCGATACTACGCAAACAGTAAAATCAAAAACCGGGCTTGACAAAGGTTATGCTTTCAACTATAGTATGAACATCAGCGAACCATTGGTTATGATGGTTCCGCGGATGTATGGTGGAAGCAGTGACAAAGAAGAAGTAAGCCAGGACGAATCTAAAGCTATTGAAGCGTTAAGAACATTGCCACAGGAATTGCAGAACCAACTGCCCATGACCTACTATTGGGGAGGCATTGGTAACAATAATAGTTTTGGAACCTCCGGCCCTCCTTATGTAGGAGCACTTATTTGTTTCCTTGCCATCTTAAGCCTCTTTCTTTCCGATTCAAAGCATAAGTGGTGGGCCTGGACAGCTATACTTGTTACTATTATGATGTCATGGGGTAGTTATTTCGATGCCTTTAACTCCGTGTTGTATAACCTGCTCCCTTTTTATAATAAGTTCAGGGCGCCTTCTATGATATTGGTGATTCCTCAATTGCTTCTCCCCATGTTGGCTGTAATTGGCGTGAATTCAGTTGCTAATACAACAGACCGGAAATCTTTGCTGCCGCAGTTTAAAAAGGGGCTGATTACAACGGCTGCAGTGTTTGTCCTACTTTTTATACTTTATATTTCCTTTGATTTCCTGGGACCCGGAGATAAAAACATTTTAAACCAGGTCAGGGGAATGAATCAGCCGCAGTTATACGAATACATCAGGGTGTTTTTTGAAGGATTAAAAGATGACCGTAAAAGCCTGATGATGGGCGATATTTTCCGCTCCCTTGGATTTGTTGCAGTGGGAGTAGCTGTGATGTACCTCCTGCTCAAAAATCTTATAAAGCCGGTGGTTGCTGCGCTTATATTAGCGGCTTTCACTTTTATCGACCTGGTAACTGTTGATTCGAAATACCTGAACTCGGATAATTATTCAGAGCAGACAGAAAATGAAGCCAGTTTTGTAAAAACAGCTTTCGATGAACAGCTCCAGGCAGATAAATCATTTTATCGTGTATACAACGTGGCCCCGGACAGGTTCCAGGAAAACATAACTTCTTATTACTACAATTCAGTAGGTGGTTATCATCCTGCCAAACTTTTGATCTACCAGGACCTGATTGAAAGACAATTGAGCAATGGTAATGAAAAAGTGCTGGACATGCTGAATACCAAATATCTTCTTCAGAAAGACCGTAATGGACAAACCCAGGCCTTCCAGCAAAGACCTACAGCATTAGGTGCCGCATGGTTCGTAAAACATGTGCAGTTTGTGAAAAATCCGGACGAAGAAATGGCAGCACTCAATAACTTCAATCCAAAAGACACAGCCTTTGTACAGGATAAGTTTAGAGCTTCGGTTCAGCCGCTCGCTGCTACTGATAGTACGGCAAGCATACAATTGATAAAGAATGATAATGACGTAGTCAGTTATACATCTCAATCCTCAGGTAATGGATTTGCTGTATTTAGCGAAATATATTACCCCGGGGGTTGGAAAGCTTTTATCGATGGCAAAGAAACGCCTGTTGTAAAAACCGATTACGTCTTGAGAGGTTTATCAGTTCCCGCCGGCACACACAAAATTGAATTTCGCTTTGAGCCCTCAGGTTATCATACGGGTAAAACGGTGGCTACCATTTCGCTCATTATTCTGTTCCTGTTATTTGCCGTAGCCATCTTTATGGAACGGAGGAACCGAAGATCTGTCCTAGACAATAAGCAGGGCTGATGCGGTTTCTAAGCATTGTGTGGTACCAGGTACTTCCTTCCCGGT
>DAIQPL010000397.1:0-3439 GCA_036787395.1 Flavisolibacter sp.
GCATTGGTAACTGCCTGTCTTAGCGTGTCGACTTGTACAGTTAGTATTTGTTGTTGTTCTTTCAATTTGTCTACCTGCACCAAAGCATCCTCGACTTCGGTTGTGGCTTGAAGTACTGATTGCCTGAACTGTATAACTGCTTGTTCTCTTTGTAATTTGGATATTTCCACCTGTGTCTTTAACTGACCTCTTTGAAAAATAGGCTGCGCAATGGTGCCGGCCGCAAAGCCAAACAGAGACGATGGCATGTTAAACCAATTACTAGCCTTAAATGTTTCAAGACCTCCACCTATAGTAATGTTCAATGCAGGGTATAAGTTAGCCTGCGCAATTCCTACTTCTGCGTTAGCCGCTACCAGTTCCATTTCAATAGCTCGAACGTCAGGGCGGCGACTCACAATAGCAACAGGTAAACCGGTAGGCAGGTCGTTTGCAACAAACACATCATTTAAGGATCCATTGCGTGTAATTGTGCCAGGTAAATGGCCTGTTAAAACCTGTAAAGCATTTTCCTGCAAAGCAATGGCCTGCTCAAGTTGAGGAATCAATAAGGCGGTAGCTTGCTTTTGAGCTTCTGCCTGCTGTACAGCAAGAGCATTTGATAAACCAGCATTTTTTAACAGTCGCGTTGCTATTAAAAAACTATCGCTTAATGCCAGGTTTGTAACAGCAATCTCCAATTGCTTGTCCAACATCAGGAGATTAAAAAATCCTTGTGCAATACTTGCCACCAGTTGTGTCTGAACAGCCTTTACACCTTCATAGCTTTGAAGGTACTGTGCAAGGACAACTTCTTTTTGTCCTCTTATCTTTCCCCATATATCCGCTTCCCAGGATAGATTCACAAGGGTCATATAGTTTTCAATGTGGCTCTTACCCAAAAAACTATTGGCACTTAAACCATTGAGGCTATTTTTTGACGGATAATTATATTGAGCCGTCAATTGAAGATTGAGATCGGGAAGCAAAAGAAGTTTGGATTGCTTCAGTTGCTGGCTGGCAACATCCATTCTTTTCAATGCCAGCAAAAAGTCATGATTGTAACGTAACCCTTGCTCAATTAAACTCTGTAATGTAGCATTGGTAAAAAATTGTTTCCATTCAATATCTGCGATGCTGCTGGTATCAGAAAAACTGACAGCATTAAATTGTTGAGGTAATTCCAACTGGGGCCTTTGATATTCCTTCCCTACCCTGCAGGAAGAACATATAAAAGTCAGCAGAATTAAAATGAAATAACTATTCCTGATTATCTTTTGTTTCATACAATTCAGTCTTTTAATTTTTTAGTTTTTGTACTATTCTGCCAAAGCCAGGTCTTTCTCTTCTTTTTTACGACCTATTTTTTCCTGCAGGTATTGAAAAATCACAAACAATACGGGGATAATAAAAACACCAAGTAATACACCGACAAGCATTCCACCTAATGCACCCGTACCTATCGAACGGTTTCCCAATGCAGAACCACCCTTGGCCCAGGTAAGTGGAAGAAGACCCACAATAAAGGCAAATGAGGTCATTAAAATTGGACGTAACCGCAACTGCGAAGCTTCAAGAGCCGACGCCATCAGCGACATACCTGACCTTCGCCGTTGCACTGCATATTCTACAATCAGGATGGCGTTTTTGGCCAGCAAGCCAACAAGCATAATCAAACCTACCTGTACATAAATATTATTATCGATTCCAAAGAGGTTAATAAAAATAAAGCTTCCCAAAATTCCTGTTGGAACTGTCAGGATCACAGCCAGCGGAAGTACGTAGCTTTCATATTGTGCTGCCAAAAGGAAATACACAAAGATGATACTCAAAATAAAAATGAGGCTTGTCTGCGAACCCGAACTGATCTCTTCCCTTGTCATTCCGGACCATTCATAAGCAAACCCGCGAGGCAAATAACTTTGCGCAACTTCCTGTATGGCTTTAATCGCATCGCCTGAACTATAGCCTGGTTTTGCCATTCCATTTATAGTTACGGCATTAAACAGGTTATTTCTTGTTACTGTTTCGGGTCCATATACACGGTCTAAAGAAATCAACGCATTAACAGGTACCATTTCGTCAAGGTTGTTTTTTACAAACACATTGTTTAGGGACGATGCTTCGGTACGATAAGGAACGTCCGCCTGCACAATCACTCTATAGTACTTCCCAAAGCGGTTAAAATCAGATGCAAAGCTGCTTCCGTAGTATACCTGCATGGTTTGCAACAACTCGCTAATAGAAACGCCCAGTTGTTTTGCCTTTGCTTCATTTATATTCAGCATATACTGCGGATTACCTGTATTGAATGTGGTGAAGGCATAGGCAATTTCTTTGCGCTGCATCAATTGACCTATAAAACCATAAGCCGTTCCACCCAACTTATCCAGGGGCCCGCCCGTGCGATCTTGCAGTATAAATTCGAAACCACTGGTATTTCCAAAACCTTGTACTGTAGGAAATTGGAAAAGAAAAATACTGGCGTCTTTTATCTCGCTTAGTTTTTGATTAATGACACCCATCACCGCTTCCACGCTATTAACTGCTCCTCTTTTACCAGGTGGTTTCATCCGAATAAAGCCCACAGCATAATTAGAGCTGTTAGCACTGGCAACTATATTTAATCCGGTTATTGCTGCCCTTCTTTCAACCGCTTCCACTTCATTTAGCAAATGATCAATTCTATTCATTACTTTTTGCGTTCTGTCAAGCGATGCACCCGGAGGTAGATTTACAGAATACACAATAAAGCCCTGGTCTTCTGTAGGAATAAATCCAGTCGGTGCCTTTTGAACCATCCAGAATGTAAGAATTCCTACCAGTGCCAGACCGCTAATAGCAATCCATTTTCGGTTAATTAAAAATTGTATGGCTCTTTTGTACTTGTTGGTAGTTGCGGCGAAGCCGGCGTTAAACCCTGAAAAGAACCTTGCAGAAAAACTCTTTCTGATGACCCTTCCTTCTTCATCACGGTGTGTATTTTTTAAAAACAAAGCACACAAAGCCGGACTTAGGGTTAAAGCGTTTACAGCCGATATTAAAATAGCAATGGCCAGGGTAAAAGCAAATTGTTTATAGAATACACCAGCAGGTCCCTGCATAAATCCAACCGGGATAAATACCGCAGCCATCACAAGAGTGATGGAGATAATGGCGCCGGATATTTCATTCATTGATTGAATGGTAGCCTTGCGTGCGGGAAGTCCGGTTCGTTCCATTTTAGTGTGCACCGCTTCTACAACCACAATAGCATCATCCACTACAATACCAATAGCCAACACCAATGCAAATAAGGTAAGCAGGTTAATGGTAAATCCAAACAACTGCATAAAGAAAAACGTACCGATAATCGCCACCGGAACCGCAATTGCCGGAATGAGCGTAGAACGGAAGTCCTGTAAAAAAAGAAAGACGACAAGGAACACAAGTACAAAAGCGATAAGCAATGTTTCCTCTA
>DAIQPL010000398.1:0-3433 GCA_036787395.1 Flavisolibacter sp.
ACATAACAGATATACCAACCGTAATCCATCCTTTGTGCTTTTGAGGGCAAGTCCTGCATAACTTAATCCCATTATAGCCAGGCCTGTTCTTTCTCCTTCCAGTTTTATGTTTGGTTTAAACCTGAGTTTTGTCGTCACAATGAATTGATCAGCCGGAGTTTTTTGAAGAAGCACGTTACCCGCACCCCACAAATTTTTTGCACTGTCGGGCAGCTTATGTGAAAATAAATGTAGTGAACCATTATGTGGAGACAGAAAATACCAATACGGCTTTGGATTGGCCATCCACTGCCATTGTAGTCCTAAAGTAGTGCCATTGAATTCATCGCTTTCTGCAGGTGTGTGTACCGAAAATGTTTTTCCAACATTAGGTTTTTTGAATATCATCACTGGTTCACCTTTACCATCACCGTCCTTATCGATTCCAATAACCGGCCAGTCGTTTATCCATTTCATAGGTTGCAAATGGACTACACGGCCATAGGCATTTTTATCCTGAAAATGCAAGAACCAGTCTTCGCCAGTTTGAGTAGTAACCCATGCTCCCTGATGCGGCCCATTCACTTTTGTTGTTCCCTGATCCATTACTATTTTTCTTTCATAAGGGCCATAAATTGTTTTGGAACGCAATACTAACTGCCAACCTGTAGCAACACCGCCAGCAGGAGCAAATATGTAGTACCAACCATTACGTTTATAAAATTTTGGTCCTTCTATCGTAGGATCGGTTTCATGACCATCATAAACTATCACCCCCTCATCAATTGATTTTGTTCCTTCTTTATTTAGTTTTTTTACTACAATGATACTTTTGATACCCGCACGGCTTCCTGCAAAAGCATGCACTAAATAAACCTGTCCGTCATCATCCCAAAGTGGGCAGGGATCAATAATACCTTTTCCTGTTACCACTAAAATTGGATCAGTCCAGGGGCCTGCTGCATTTTTTGCTTTAGTAAGATAAATACCAAAATCAGGATCGGGATAATAGAGATAGAATTCACCATTATGATAACGTAACGCAGGAGCCCATACTCCTTCACCATGTCGCGGTACAGAGAAATGCTCAAAAGGTGGCTGGCGTTTTAGTGCGTGACCAATAATTGTCCAGTTCACTAAATCCTTAGAATGAAGGACAGGCAAACCTGGAATATCTTCAAATGAAGAAGAAGTCAGGTAATAATCATCACCAACTCTTATGGCATCGGGATCGGAATAATCGGCATTAAGTACAGGATTTTTATACGTACCATTTCCCTGGTCTGCCACCCAAACTTTTGAAACATAATTTTTCTGCGCATTTGTTTGCAACATACATAGGCACATAATAAAGACGATACGAGTTTTCATCTGCTTTGTACATTGATTGATTAAAATTCTATCACTCTTTTTTCTTTTGTACTTTGAAAGGCTACCTCGATTATACGGATTACATTTACCGCATCCTGTGCCTCAACCGGGACGGTCTTATTATTTCGAATGGCTTCGTAGACACCATCAAAATATTCCAGGTAATTGCCTTGAAAGCAAGGCGTATATTCTTTAATCACCTTGCCCTCTTTTTCAGTATGAAGTAATCCTTTTTCACCTTCCGGTTCTTTTCCCCAGTCGTTCGTTCCGGGTATTTTGCCTTCCATTAAAGCCATTTCCTGAACGTCTGTCTTTGGTTTGATAAAACTTCCTTTGGTACCGTGAAGCACATAACCGGGCAAAGGCTCCCTAACAAGGTAACTGGATTTTAGCCGCACTCTTTTACCGGGATAATAAAAAAGCAATTCAAAATAATCATCCACTTTAGAAATTGGCCGCATAACCTGCACATCGGCGAAAATGGCCTGAGGCATTCCAAATAGTTGCAAAGCCTGGTCTATAAGATGAGAGCCAAGATCATACAAAGCACCGGTGCCCGGACCTGGAGTTTCTTTATGCACCTTTGGACTGAGTTCCTCCTTATACCGGTCGAAATGAAATTCAGCTTCCACAATTTCTCCCAGCCAACCCTCCGTCACCATTTTTTTTACAACCTTAAAGTCGCTATCATAACGGCGGTTGTGATAAACCGACAACTTTGCGTTTCGTTTTTTGGCTAAAGCAATTAATTCTTCGCCCTGCGCAACCGATACTGTAAATGGTTTTTCTACGATCACATGTTTGCCGGCTTCCAGTGCGCTTTTGGTGTACTCGTAGTGTGTGTAATTGGGTGTGTTTACAATCACCAGTTCAATTGCGCCATCTGCTAATAATTCTTCAAGCGTTCTGAATGTTTTTACATTCGGATACTTTTCCTGCGCAAGATTTTTACTTCGCTCCCATACCGCATAAAAATCAAAACCCGGATGTACATCAATGAATGGAGCATGGAACAATTTCCCGCTCATTCCAAAAGAAAGAATGGCAGTTTTGATTGGTTGCATAGTAGACAAGCTGTTTGTGTAAAAATAGAGAAAACAGCAGCGTTCGTCAGTTCTCAGGATTCCAATTCCTGAAAATATTTTTTACCGTATACTTCTTTGCTTCCTCTGAGGAAAGTTGCTTCGACCATTTTACTCTTGGGGCAATATTAGCACCCGGGCCGTAACTATTATATTCTGCATACCTGGCTGTGGATTCATTAGCTGGGTTTTTCCAGTTGTTCCATCCTTCCGGCAAAATATGCCGATCCATATAGCAATTAATATAGGTAACACTGGAATAAGGACGCCAGGGCCTTCCTAAAGAAACATTATGCAAAGAAGTATCACCTGTAAGAATACAATCATAAAACACATAGCCGAAACGTGTTTCTTTTGGCGTAGATGCGGCTGTGACGTGTGAATTCTTTTTACTGTGAATATGGCATTGCTCAAACCATGCAGTAGACGGTCCAAAAATAAAATCTGTCGTTCCTTCTATATAGCAATGTTGAAAATATTGGCGGGTATTGGGTTTATCAGCAAATAAAACATCCTGGTTGCCAACAAACCTGCAGTTAAAAAATTTTGATCTATCTCCGGATATCCGGATAGCTACCGCTTGCCCTGCTGTATACCCGGCGTCATTTTGAAATGTGATATTCTTTGCGGTGAAATCACTCCCTTCTTCCAGGAAGCTGTAAGATGTATACGTATTGATGGTATCGCCTTTGGGCGAGACCGTTCCCGTATGATCGTTAAAAGTAAGAATGGTATTAAACCTGTCTTCCCCTACAAGAGTGATGAAACGTTTGGTTGAATCGAGGTAAAGCTTTTCTTTATAAACGCCTTTTTTTATAAATATGGTGACAGGCTTTTGATTGTTTTTTGGAACAGCATTAAAGGCCAGCTGAACCGAACTGTACGCGCCTGATCCATCGAGAGCTACGACGATCTTCCCCACCTGCGAAAAGCCAATACCATAAATGAAAAATGCAAAAACTAAAAGAAATTAGAGAAATTAAAGTACAAAAAGAAAAAGA
>DAIQPL010000129.1:0-10460 GCA_036787395.1 Flavisolibacter sp.
CAAACAAATCCAAGCAGGAGGAGCCATTTTGCTGGTGTTTTGCGAAAGGGATAGAGCAACATGCCACACAGTCCATAGTAAAATAAAATGTCGCCCCACCATAACAAAACGTAAGCATTAAACACTCCAAACAAAACCAGCCAAAGTAAACGGCGATAATAATATTCTGCAACAGTAATGCCGCCAGGAATTTCTTTTTTGTTCATCGTAAATAAGATCATTCCCGCTCCAAACAACATGGAAAACAGTCCTCTCATAGTCCCGCTAAATAAGGTTTCAATTACAGCCATTGTGCGAAAATCTGCCGTATTGCGCGGCCCTTTCATAACATCGTGAAAAACACTATTGTCTATACCAAAGCCTGGTATATTCATCATAAGAATGCCTAGCAACGCTACACCACGAACAATGTCTACCGTCTGTATTCGATCGGCTGTGTCTACAGGCCGGGGCATGTCTTTTAGCGTTTTGCTTTCTGTTGAACCTACTGCCTGAGATGCTAAAGCAACATCAGCGGAATATGTTTGAGGAGTATTTATTTCCATAAACCAGTTTAATTGGTGGATAGATAATCAGGAAAAAAGTGCGATGGGTGATTCAGTAACCTGAGGCTTGTGTAACCTGTTAGGTAGCTTTTTCCAGTGCACCAGGCATCTCCATAACCACTCGATGGGACCATAATTGTAATATCGCAACCACAAAACACTGAATATCACCTGTACAAGGCATATCTCTAAAACAATAAAATAAAGCTGGTACTGCTCCAGTCTTCCAAAATAACCCATACCAACTCCCGTAAAAAATAGCGTGCAGAAAGCAGTTTGCATAATGTAATTGGTGAGCGCCATTCTACCTGTTAGAGAAAAAGCTTTACAAATAGATTTGAATGTACCGCTTCTAATTATCGCAACCACTAAACTTGTATAACCTAGCGCTAAGAAAGCTCTTTCAAAAGGGAAAAACAGGTCGTAGGGCATCCAATGACCGCTTATGTATTTGGCATAATCCTGAAGCGATATCTGGTTATTATGTAACCTGAGCCAACCTAATAATAAACCTGCTGTAATTCCTCCAAGAGCCAACAGCCAATACTTGTTCTGTGAGAATTTATGCGAGAAAAAACCAATCCGAAAAAGAGCCATACCCAGGAAAATCATACTGGCTAAGTCCCATACACCAGTTGTATAGGTCCATTGCCCTTCTCTACCTTGGGTTCTCCTTAATAAATGATTATAAGTTTTTCCATAAGAGCTTTTGCGCATTTCCTTATTTTCTCCGTCATCTTTCTTGGAATCGTATTTCATTCCGGCTACAATTCCTTCCCAGGCTGCTTTATCCTTTTTTTGTTCTTTGGTTAAAGTATCTTTTTTCAGGTCTTTAACGAGGGGTTTGCTTTTGGCCCTATCAACAGAGTCTTTAGTGATCTTTTTTTCAACAGCTGTAACCGCTACATATTTATTGTAAGCCTTTTTATTATCGGCGTACTTCCAGTAATTTTTACCACTATAAATAAGTGTGGTTAAAACGGCGGCAATCAACAACCCTTTTGTTTGCAAACGCACAAATGGAAAAAGCAGGATGCCCATAATTCCTAAATGAAACAAAAGATCATTGGTCCAAAAAAGCAATACAGCATTGATAATTCCAAAGAGGATCAACCACATTTGTCTCCTGATAAACAGGTCGGCTCTTGGCAATTCGGCTTTCTCACTGTCTTTACTCAGAAACAGGATCATGCCTGCGCCAAAAACAATAGCTATCAGGGCCCGCATCTTACCATTGAATAGCAAATCAACGGTACCAAAAAGCCGATAGTCAAATCCTTTAGATTTTAGCAGTAATCCATTTTGTTGATTGTTGCTAAAGCCCCCGAATATCCAAATGCTGACAAACAAAGCACCTAAAACAGCGATGCCACGTAATACATCAAGGGATTGTATCCGGGGAGAAAATTGGAGCGGTTTGCTCGACAAAACATCGGGAGGACTTTGCTCAAAAGATTGATCAGAAGTAGTTGGTATCATTGAGAAAGTTTTGGCTGAGAAAAATTTCCCCATTAAAGTACAGTATTTCAATCGAACAGAAATAAAATAGTGATGTTATTTGAGGGAAACGACGATGTTGAATGGTACAGGCATTATTGTTCAGCTATGAAAAAACTACCTAATTTAGAAAAAACGATTGTTCGTAGTCGTCACTAACAAAATGCAATGATGAAACAACTGGTTCTTCTGTTTCTTTTTTTGCCTGTGGCCTGCTCGCTGGCATCAAACGATCCCAGGGTTAAGGATTATGAAAAACAAGCTGCGGGTGTAACTATTATTCGTGATCAATGGGGTATTCCCCATATTTATGGTAAGACTGATGCAGATGCTGTGTTTGGTTTAATGTACTTACAATGTGAAGAGAGTTTTGAAAGAGTGGAGAGGGCTTATATCGAAAAATTTGGACGGTTGGCAGAAGTAGAAGGAGAAACGCGGTTGTATGAAGATCTTACAGCACGGCTTATCTATGATACGAGTGCTGCTATTGCAGATTATCGTAAAAGTCCAGGATGGTTGAAAAAGCTGTTACATGCTTTTGCTGACGGTATCAATTATTACCTCTATAAAAACCCTGATGTAAAGCCTGTTTTACTCAACCATTTCGAGCCGTGGTTCCCACTTCTATTTACGGATGGGGGATACACCGCCATGCAAACAGGCGGCCTGGAAATTAGTGACATGAAAAGATTGTATGCCTCAACAATAGGGTCCGGGTCTTCTTCCTTTCACAATGTACTTCCGACAAACGAACCAACTGGTTCAAACGGCTTTGCCATTGCACCTTCTAAAAGCGATTCTAAAGATGCCCTGTTGTATATCAACCCGCATGTATCTTTTTATTTCAGAACAGAAGCCCATATAGTAAGCGAAGAAGGACTGAATGCGTACGGTGCTGTTACATGGGGACAGTTTTTTGTTTTCCAGGGATTCAATCAACACTGCGGATGGATGCATACTTCATCCATGGCAGACGCTGCAGATCTATACGAAGAAAAAGTAAGCCAGAAAAACAGTGATTTTTTTTATGAATACGATGGCCAGTTAAAAAAGGTTAGTTTGAAATCACATCTTTTTCATTATAAAAAAAACGGTATTCTAGGTTCACGTGCCACTGCTACGTATTATACCCATCATGGTCCTGTAATGGGTATGAGGAATAATAAATGGTTAAGTTTAAAAGAACAAAACCGTTCTCTTAATGGTTTAATCCAATCCTGGCAACGAACGAAAGCAAATAATTATGAAGAGTTTAGAAAGACAATGCAATTAGAGTCCAATTCTTCTACCAACACTATGTATGCGGATGATAAAGGCAATATTGCTTATTGGCATGGCAATTTTATTCCTAAACGAAATCCCAAATTTGATTGGAAGTTACCAGTGGATGGTAGCATCCCCGACACCGAATGGGAGGGGATTCATGATTTAAATGAAATCGTACATCTCCATAATCCAAAACAAGGATGGATACAAAACTGTAACTCTACGCCTTTCAATGCATCCGGCTTCAATACGCTTGATAAAAACAAATACCCGGCCTACATGGCGCCTGACGGGGAAAATTTTCGTTCGCTTTTCGCCATTAAAGAACTTGAAAAAGAGGGGAGCTTTAATCTTGACAAATTGATAGCGCTGGGATACAATCATTACCTCGCCATTTTTGATAGCTTGTTACCGCCTTTGTTTGAAGCATACAGTGCGCTTTCTCCGTCTGATCCTGCTTACAGTTTTTTGCAGGAGCCAATTAACCAGTTAAAGTCATGGGATAAAAAATCAGATGTAAATTCCGTTGCAACTACGCTGGCTATTGAATGGGGCTACAATATTATTTATAACGGCTACAAAAATGTAAATAGTGAATTGACAACAGACCAGGTAAAACTTTTTACTTCCTTTTCAAAAAACACCTCACCAAAAAACAGGGTAAATACACTGGTGTCAGTTGTCCAGGGATTGCAAAATGCTTATGGCACATGGAAAGTTGCCTGGGGAGAAATAAACCGGTATCAAAGAAACGGAGGACATTCTCAAAAGTTTGATGATGATAAGGAAAGCCTTCCTGTAGGTATGGCGTCTGCTTTATTTGGTTCACTACCTGCTTTTGAAACAGTATGGAATGGAACAAGAAAAGGATATGGAGTGGCAGGAAATAGTTTTATTGCAGCCGTTGAATTTGGAAAGCGGGTAAAAGCAAAAGCAATAACCCCAGGCGGACAATCCTTTGATCCACATTCAAACCACTTTACCGACCAGGCATCTATGTATGCAGAAGGTAAGTTCAGGGATGTACTGTTTTATAAAGAAGACGTTGTAAAAAACTCAAAACAAACTTATCATCCGGGCGAGAAATTGTAACACCATGCAGAAACTACGTGCTTGGTGCAAGCTCTTGTTTTAACCTTGCTTTGTTAGATTCGTACTCACTAATCAGTTCTGCTACCAGAGCAGTCCAACCTGTTTGGTGACTGGCACCTAAACCCTTGCCAGTATCACCGTGAAAATATTCATAAAACAAAACCAGGTGTTCGTTTTCCGGCAGTTGATAGAACCAATTATACTTTTCATAAATCCGGCGTTTTCCTTCTGCATCTTTACTAAAAAGACTGATCACTCTTTTGGTAAGTTCATCTGCAACCCGGCATAAGTTTATTTTAATTCCAGAGCCTGTTGGGTATTCTACCAATAAACTGTCTCCGTAGAATGTGCCATACCTTCTGATGGATTGGATAATCAGGAAATTAATAGGTGTCCACACGGGACCACGCCAATTAGAATTACCCCCAAAAATGTCAGAGGTAGAGTCACCGGGATCGTAAGTAATTGTATGTTCAACTCCTTCTACAATTACAGAATATGGATGTTGCTCGTGGTATTTCGACAAAGCTCTTACACCACCCGGTGAAAGAAATTCATCTTCATCGAGCAAACGCTCCAAAAGATAAACAAGGCGGTCCTTGCGCACCAGTGATAACAGTATTTCTTCTCCATCACCTCTTTCCTCGTTAGGCCAGAACTTATTATTTGTTTTGCGGTAATTTTCAAACCAGCTTGATCTTCTTTTAAAATCCTTCAGTTTATCCAGCTTGTTTTTACTGATAGTGGAAACAGCAAATAAAGACGTTAATCCAACAATTGACTTAATACGCAAAGGCAGCGGTTCAGCTCCCGGAATACATAGAACATCATAAAAGAATTTATCCTCTTTGTTCCAAAGGTGATGTTCGTTCAATGATTCAGCAATTAACACAAAATGCTCGAAAAATTTTGTAGCGGTATCTTCAAACGATTCGTCATGAATAGCAATTTCAAGCGCTATATCCATCATATTAAGAGCATATGTTCCCATCCAGCTTGTTCCATCGGCCTGTTCCAATTGAATATTCCCGCCGTGAAAGCTTCTGTTGAATACGCCAATATTATCAAGGCCTAAAAACCCACCTTCAAAAATGTTATTACCATTACGATCCTTACGATTAATCCACCACGTAAAATTGATCAGTAATTTTTGAAAGATTTTTTTGAGAAAGACAACATCACCCTGCCCTTTTCTTTTTTTCTCGATCTTATAAACTTCCAGGGCTGACCATGCATGAACAGGAGGATTGACGTCGCTGAAATTCCACTCATAAGCAGGCAATTGTCCATCAGGTTTCATGTACCACTCCCGCATAATTAAAAGCAGCTGGTGTTTGGCAAAGCCTGGATCCACTACAGCCATAGAGATGCACTGGAAGGCCAGGTCCCACGCCGCATACCACGGATACTCCCATTTGTCGGGCATAGAAATAATATCCTGGTTTTTTAAATGCTGCCAGTCATGATTTCGTCCTTTTAACCTGTTTTGAGTTATAGTTGAAATACCATCGCTGTTATGAAGCCATTTTTCAACATCAAAAAAATAAAACTGTTTGCTCCATAGCAAACCTGCCAGGGCCTGCCGTTGTATTTGAGCAGTGTCTTTGCTTAAACCACCTGGTAAAATGGCAGCATAAAAATCATCTGCTTCTTTTTTGCGGGCCGAAAAGATCTGCTCAAAGCCACTTTCAAACGGATTTTTTATTTCTTGTTCAGAAAGACGGCAATAAATAGTTTTGGTGCCGCCTGCCGGTATTTTATATTTATAAACCGCCGCAAATTTTGTCCCTGTTTTTTTATCCTGAAGCGCTTGCCTGTTTTCGCCTTTAATAATAGCATCATGAAAAGCATCTTTTACAAAAATGCTTTTATTAGCTTGCCCGTTTATCTTCAGTGTATTGGTTTCATTGTTCGTAAACAAGGTTTCAGTTGCCGATCTGAAGTAAAAGTTATAACTGCCCAATTGTTCATGCATCGCTTTTACCGTGCCCGGACTATCATACCTTATAAAAGGAAGTTCTTTTACACCATCGGATGCCTGTTTTGAAAACCACAAAGTGGGAAGTACTGTAATTTCCGAGGCTTTGTTATAGCGATTGGTAATATCAATTTTAACTGCAATATCCGTTGATGAATACTTGGCATAAGTGACTACTATGTCAAAATACCGGTTATTAGAAAAAGCGGAGGTGTCTAGTATTTCATATTCCGGTTCTAACCTGCTACGTTTACGATTTTCTTCTCTCAATTCGTCATAAGGAAATTTTTGTTGCGGGTATTTGTATAAGTACTTCATGTAGTAATGAGTGGGAACATTATCGAGGTAATAATAAAGTTCCTTAACATCTTCGCCATGGTTTCCTTCCCCGTTTCTTAATCCAAATAATCTTTCTTTCAGGATCGGATCCTTACCGTTCCATAGTGCGAGTGCAAAGCAAAGGTTTTGAAAACGGTCAGAAATGCCGGCAAGTCCGTCTTCGCCCCATTGATAAGTACGGCAATGTGCATGGTCAAATGGGAAGTAGCCCCAGGCATAACCATCCTCGCTGTAATCTTCCCTTACGGTTCCCCACTGGCGCTCACTGAGGTAAGGGCCCCATTGTTCAAGCGGAATGGGTTTTTCCTGGTTGTCTTTTATACGTTGATCTTCTGTTGTCACAGGATTTGTTTTTTGCGTCTAAGATAACTCTTCAGCAATAAGATATTAAATGCCTGATGTCACTCACTTATTTTCTTTGGTAGTGCGTACAACAAGTACAACAATAATTCCTATGATTGCAATTATAAGAAAGGATATTCTCAAATTAAAAAGCCCTGCAACTATGCCAATAAGCGGCGGACCAATTAGAAAACCAAGAAAGCCAATACTTGTAACAGCTGCCAATGCAATACCAGGAGCAACTTTTTTTGATCTTCCAGCTTCACTATATACCAATGGTACCACAGATGATACACCAAAACCAACAATGAAAAAGCCGATAATAGCTGTGGCCACATAGGGAAATAGCACAGCAATTCCTAACCCTGTAGCAACCAATAATCCACTGATTTGAATCGTTCTTTTAAAACCAAAACGGCTTACAATCCAATCCGCAATAAAACGACCCGTAGCCATGGTTAACATAAACGCTGTGTAACCCGCTCCGATGAGATCTTTTTCTGCCACCACAACTTTTTGAAAATAAATACCACTCCAGTCAAACATGGCTCCTTCACAGATCATGCAGCAAAAAGCAATGACGCCGAGTTTAATAAGCGATCTGTCAGGTTTTACAAAAAGGCTGTTTGAGCTTCCTGTTTTTTCTTCATTGGGCAGCAGGTAATGAAAACTGGCCGCAACACCTGCAAGGATAAGGGCCGTGATCATTAAGAAGTGATTGAAAGGCACAACTGCTTGCCCAATCATATATGTACCGATGCCGGCTGCTGTAAATCCTGCAAGGCTCCAAAGCCCGTGGAAGGAAGCCATTATGTTTCTGCCATACCTTGCTTCCACACCAACCGCCTGCGTGTTGATGGCGATATTGGAAATATTACCTGCCATTCCAAAAAAAACAAGGCTTGTTACAAGAATGAAAATATTTTGAGACAAGCCAATCCCTAAAAGAAATATACTATAAGCTAATAACGCATTTGTTGCTATCCTTTTACTTCCAAACCTCGTTACCAGCCATCCGGCAAAAGGCAAGGCTATCATAGAACCCACAGGTAGTGCAAATAAAACAATACCTAAAGCAGTATCCGACAAATTCAGATTTTGCTGAATAGTTGGAATGCGGGATGCCCAACTGGCAAAGCATAAGCCTTGCAAAAAAAATAAACATCCTACTGCTAACCTGTATGCCCTCTTTGCCCGGGCAAGAGACAAGATTAATTCCGACATTTCTCAAATTTTAATAAATCGCTTAAGATGCATCTTCGATCTTAAGCACTATTCCATCCTATAGCAAGATGTTAGCCGGCAGTAACAGACCTGTACGCCATCTTAAGTTCAACAGGCAATAAGTGTGTACCTGATACACAAAGATAAGGCTAACTCCTTTTTTTTGATGTATCTCTTTGTTAAGATCGCACGAAGCTATTTCTAAAGAGGTCCTGCTGGCATAAGCACCAATTGTGCGTGTAAG
Source organism: Flavisolibacter sp. (assembly GCA_036787395.1). Classification (GTDB taxonomy): domain Bacteria; phylum Bacteroidota; class Bacteroidia; order Chitinophagales; family Chitinophagaceae; genus Flavisolibacter. The sequence goes on from DAIQPL010000129.1 coordinate 8,528, forward strand.
TTCTTCAGTGCTTTGTCAAGGTCGGCAGTAAAGCCAGGGTGAACTTTTGAAGTTTGTACTATTGTACTGCGGGTAGCCGCAAGCCAACGAAAACGTGAGGCAGTATCCAACTGCCCAATTGGTCCTGCTTCTATACTACCGGCACAAATTTGCTCGAAAGATTTAAGGTGACTTTCCATTTCAATAAGGTCTACTTGCGGACAAAAAACTTTAAGTCTATCCTCATCTACCTGGTACAGGCATTTCAGAAATTTTTGCTGCTTGCAATAAATGATGATCCCTACGTTGAGAAATTCTTCCCGCTCTACTCTGGGCACAACGCGAATAACAGCGTACTCAAATAAATGTTTTCCTTCCATGCTGTGCTTCTTTTACTAAAATAATAGAATGGGCAACCCGGTTCAATAAAAATTGCTGGTAAACGGCACGGTTTTCAACAGCATCAGGCCACGTTTCTGTGATCAGCCATTCATTGGGTACCAGGTCAACTATAGAACTTATCCGTTGTGGTGTAAGAACGGCGCGAAAAGCTTCATCGACTCTTTCAAGTTCAGTGGCCCATGGTAGCAACACATGCTCTTTTACCTGCACAAAGGGCTTGCGTGAATGTTCTTCCCAATTATGCCAGGAATGATGAAAATAAAAAGACGCACCATGATCAATGAGCCATAATTCCTTATGCCACATCAGCATATTGGTATTGCGTGCCGTACGGTCCACGTTAGTGATCAGTAAGTCAAGCCATACGATTTGTGAGGATAACAGCGCATCCACTTTTGTTACAGCCGGATCAAAACTTATAGCACCGGAAAGATAATGTAACGCCAGGTTTAGCCCCTCGCTGAATTTAAGCAGGTCCTGGATTTCTTCATCAGGTTCTGTTCTCCCGAAAGCCGGGTCTACATTTGCAAAAACAATCTCGGGCACACGAAAGCCTAGAGCACGGGCAATTTCACCACCAAGCAATTCAGCTATCAACGCCTTCACTCCCTGGCCGGCCCCACGAAATTTAAGTACGTATAAAAATCCATCATCCGCTTCCACAATAGCCGGCAGGGAACCGCCTTCGCGCAAAGGAGTAACATACCGGGTTACATCAACGGTTCGAATTTGTGGATGATGTTTCATGTATGTGGTAAAAAGATTTATTCCAACAGAGGAAAGAGGCGAAAATTAGCCAAAATTTCAGAAGTGGTAAAAAGAGTCAATCGTGTAGCAGGAATTTCCAATGTGATTCAAATGAATTTTTTTTATATCATTACTGATCGCCGTGTTCGTGAAATTCATTTAGCTGGACAATGTACATTTAGGGTTCTTTTTAATTATCCGCTTTAAAAAAAATCATTCACCCATTTTTTAAACTTAAAAATGAAATTTCTTATCAAGATAATTCTATTAAGTTGTTTCAGTTTTTACCAGTATGTATCTGTAGCCCAGGTGAAAACTTATTCGGCGCGAAATGCGCATTCGCATAATGATTACAGCAATGATCAGCCATTTTACAGGGCATGGGGCGAAGGCTTTGGTTCCATAGAAGCAGACGTTTTTCCATTGAACGGTGAACTATACGTGGCACATAAGCGTGACAGTATCCATAAGAATGCGACCCTTACTAAATTGTATCTTGAACCCTTGCAGGCTTTGCTGAATAAAAGCAGTAACCGCAAGCAAATTCTTCTTGTTGACGTGAAAGAAAACTACCAGCTGTCACTTGCTTTATTAACTGCTCAACTTCAACCTTTAAAAAAGTTTTTTTCTATACCTGGCGAGCCTAAAGCTTTGACTATCCTTATCAGTGGCAGTCGCCCTCTGCCCACTGAGTACAAAAATTATCCTGGTTACATTTTTTTTGACGATGACCTTATGAAGCCCCATACTCAGGAACAATGGAAAAGAGTGGGAATGGTAAGTTTGGATTTTAAAATTTTTTCTA
>DAIQPL010000016.1:0-29599 GCA_036787395.1 Flavisolibacter sp.
AAAAGAGATACGGGTAAAACGTTTTATATTCTCGATGAACCTACCACTGGCTTGCATTTTGAAGATATTCATCATTTGCTGGAAGTAGTGAATAAACTTGTAGATAGAGGCAATACTGTATTAGTTATTGAACACAATATGGATGTTATAAAAGTGGCAGACCATATAATTGATATCGGACCTGAGGGCGGAGGAGGTGGTGGCAATATTTTGTTTGACGGAACGCCGGAAGATCTTATTAAAGTGAAAGGAAGTTTTACAGCGCAATTCCTGAAAGATGAATTGCTTCATAAAAAGATGGTGTAGGTTAGTAGTGTATAGTACTGCACCATTATTTGACAGGAAAAGGAGAAGTAGGATGAGAATTGAACAAATAGTAACGTGTGATTAAAATTCTCGAATTTGCTTGATGCTTTCACGTTCTGCATTAAACATCTCTAGATTCATTGGAGTGAAAAACTCCAATAAGGTAGGCAGAAAGTAGTTAATAAAATTTAGCGTACGAATATAGGGAACGGATTAGGTTTCATCAACCAGGGTATTGCATTTTATTAAGCTCTCTGCCGCTTATTGGAAGTATTTTTATTTAATAATTAATTTTCCTTCTTCAATGCTTTCGTCGTTCGCAAATACATTGTACATGTAGGTGCCTTTATTCAAATTGGTTACGGCTTTTTTATCCTTTGTTTTGAGAACCACCTGGTAAATCAATGTCCCTTCCAGGTCAAAAATGTAAAAGTGAAGCAGCTGGTCTGTTTTTGAATTAATACTTACTTCGCCGGTCGTACTTGGGTTAGGATAAATGTTTATCACATTGTTTTTTGAAGTCCAAACCTTTTTGCTTTCTGTTGTCGAACTAAAACTAAATGCATCGTTAGTTGCTTGCGACCTTGCTAAGAAGCAACACATGGTAAGAAAAACAGTTAGTGATAGTTTTGCTTTCATATGATTGTTGTTTAATAAAATGCGGGGCAACGCATTTGCTTTAGTTCATTTGAACTCCCCCCACCTACTCTCCACCCCAACCTGATTATGGTTGAAAAAAAGGAGTCGTTCTGTTTTGGGTTGCCGCGTTGTTCTCCATCGGGTGGTGTACGTGACACACCGCCTGTTGGCGTCATTCCTTCTCTGAAATAAAGTTGGTTGGCCATAGCCGCTTGTTCTGGTGTAAGATAGCTGGCGAACAACGTATTGTCAATGTACGTGGTACTAACGTCATCTATGTAGTCTGTAAACGATTTACGATGCATCACCTCCAGCCCTATGTAAAAGTTTTCTTTTACATAATACTTAAAGCCCACTCCGAGCGGAATTTCCCATGACATTAATTTGTATTCTTTTCTGTCCGGGTACTCACCCATACCTTGTCCTTCCAGGCGCAACGGTTTTAAATCGACCCATGTTGAAGTGCCATTAGATGCATAGTACTTTCCTTTGGGATTGAATTTAAAAGCTCCAAAACCTATGACGCCATAAGGACGGAGCTTACCTTGCATGCCATCGTATTGTTCCAGGAACACCGTAGGATAAAGTTCGATGGCACCGTATGCTTCCAGGAGGGGCGATTGAAACTGCAGATTGCGTTTTTCTCTATACAATTCCGCACCTCCTTTATTATTAATGACGCTATCGTATCCTTCCAGCTTCCCTTGATTAATGGCAAAGCGGAAGCCCAGCCACTCCACAGGATATACGTTGACATAAAGACCTTTTACAAGGTTTGTTGTAGAGAAGTTTAAGTCTTTCACAAATCTTGTCCCTGTACCATAATTACCGCCAAGATCTCCAAGAAAGAATAATGGGCCTATACCTAACCCTAATTCAATTTTGCCATTGCCAGTAGTAATAGATTGGGAAGAACTTCGCAAACACGAAAGGGCTAATGCGAAGATGAGTACTAGTGTACGTACGCCAGGTACATTTGTTCTCATAAAATAGGATTTTTTTGGTTTTACTAGGAATTGGATATCGTGGCTAAAGTAGGCCGCAGAAGCTTATTGAACAAGCGTATCGTAAAGATCTTTTGATAAACAAGAGGAAACACGAAATGTTTACACGTAAAATTACTAGCGCTCTTTTTTTAGCATGTATATATGATCAATGCCATCCTCCAAATAAATGTCACTAACCTGTTCAAAGCCAAATGACTCGTAGAATTTTTTTAAATAAAACTGTGCTCCGATTTTTATTGGCTGTTCACCAAGCAAGTCATATAGTACTTTGATGGATTGATGCATCAACTCTCTTCCAGCGCCACTGCCACGAATACAAGCTGATGTCACAACTCTCCCTATAGATGCCTCTTCATAACTTATACCCGCAGGAACAAGTCGGGTATAAGCAGCAAGTTTTTCGTCTTGATAACCCATCAAATGAAAGGATTCCTGGTCTTTATTATCAGCATCCTGAAAGATGCAATTTTGTTCCACCACAAATACTTCATTGCGCAATTGAAGTATAGCATATAATTGATACGGACTAAGCTCTCCGAACTTTTTAGTCATCCATTGAATTTGCATGGCGTGAATTTAACGTCCTACACCGGGAACTACGGGCAGACTTTCGTTACCGTTATCATTTACTGATTGAACTGCAAAAAAATAGTTGTCTTTCGAATAAGGAAGTGTTATAGAAGTTTGGCTTGTATAACGTTTATTTTGCCATATAGGGGAAGTTGTTTCTCTCATTAAAATATAATAACCTTTTGCTTTTCCATTCTTTGAATCTTTCCAGGTTAGGGTAGTGGAATTTGAAAGGTTGCGGACATCTACCTTTACATCCTGTGGCATAGAGGGTGCCTTAGCAAGATTAGCTAAGCAGGCAAGGTTGATACCTGTATTTTTTCTTAAGTATTCAAAATCCATAAATTCCGGAAGGTCACCATAAACAATTCCTTTTTCTGTTCGCAGGTCCTGGTGTTGATGATTAAAATTTTCATTCATTTCTGTGAATCGTATGGCAGCATATCCTTTTTGTACAAAAGGTGTGTGATCACCACCACGTAGAAAGCGGTCATTGCGGTAGATCATGACTACCTGGAGGTTGTCGACATAACGTTCTCCAATCTCTTTTACGTAACGGGCCAGTTGCCTTGCCTTACCATCGTTCTCTAATCCAAGGTTACGGATGTTTTGTGCAATTCGGCCGGTATCGGTTGTTGAATAAGCTTCACTAAAAACTCTAAGTCTTGTATTATCAATAATATTCGTTTCATTACTATTGTTGCTGCCCATGATGTCGTTGTTTAACATAGCATCAATATTCCAGTTTTGCTTTTTAGCTTTATCCGCCAAATAACCTGAACCCAACAAGCTTTGTTCTTCCCCGCTAACAGCTACGAAAATAATAGTTGCCGGAAAAGAATGCCTACTCATAATTCTTGCACATTCAATAACAGCGGCTACACCGCTTCCGTCGTCATTAGCACCGGGTGCATCTGCTGTTCTATTCATCACATCTGTAACCCGGCTATCTAAATGTCCGCTGATGATGTAAATACGATCATCATTTGGATCTGTGCCTTTCAAAGTGGCCATTGCATTGCCAAGACTTATAGCAACGTCTACTCTTCTACCATCAGGTTGCAGGGTAATGGTATCTACATAGGCTGTCATTCTGCCGCTACTGTTCTTTGCAAATTCATTGAATTTTTGAACTACCCATTCTCTTGCAGAACCAATTCCTCTTTTTTTGTCGGTTGTTGTGCTTAACGTATTTCTGGTACCGAAGCTTACCATTTTAAGTATGTAAGATTTCAAACTATCTGACGACACCTCTTTTACCATTTGTTCAATTTCGGAATCCCGATTGATGATAGTTTGAGCGAACGAATTTCGAATAACAAACAGCAAACAAAGTATAACCAAGCAGCGTTTTTCCATGAGCAATTGATATTGATGATATTGAACCTGCTAATCTATTATAATCTCTTTAATCTGCGATTAATAATTGTATTTATCCTTCCATAGGCCTTTCAAAAACTTCCTGAGTTCTTCTTCCCTTGGGTTTTTCCCGGGATCGTAAAATGTGGTTCCCTTTATTTCATCGGGGAGGAATTCCTGCTCAGTGAAATTGCCTTCATAACTATGGGCATACTTGTAATTTTTACCATAACCCATTTTTTTCATGAGGCCTGTTGGTGCATTTCGAACATGCAAGGGCACTGGAAGATCACCTTCTTTGCGAACCATATCCAGGGCTTCTTCTATTGCCATGTAAGAGGCATTGCTTTTATGTGAAGAAGCCAGGTAAGTGGCACATTGGGCCAATATAATTCTTGCTTCGGGGTAACCAATTTTATTAACGGCATCGAAACAGGAGTTAGCTAATACAATGGCAGTTGGATTAGCATTCCCAATGTCTTCACTCGCAAATATCACCATGCGCCTGGCAATAAATTTTACATCCTCTCCACCTTCTATCATACGTGCCATCCAATAAATAGCACCATTAGGATCAGAACCCCGCATTGACTTTATAAAGGCAGAAATAATATCATAATGCTGTTCGCCGCTCTTATCGTATAAGGCAATCCGTTGCTGTGCTATTTGCATTACTTTTTCATCAGTCACCAAAATTTCCTTTTTAGATGACAAGGCATCAACTACCAATTCCAAAAGGTTGAAAAGCTTTCTTGCATCACCCCCGGATATCGTTAACAAAGCTTCTGTTTCTTTTAACTCCACCCTTTTTTTCTTCAGTTGTTCATCTCTTTCTAATGCTTGTTGCAATAACTTAACGAGATCTTTTTCTTCTAAAGGTTTTAAAACATATACCTGGCACCGGCTAAGCAAGGCGCTGTTTACCTCGAATGACGGGTTTTCTGTAGTCGCTCCTATAAGTGTGATCGTTCCTTTTTCAACAGCACCTAATAAAGCATCCTGTTGCCCTTTGTTAAAGCGATGTATTTCATCTATAAATAAAATAGTTCCGGTGGTTGTTTGAGCTTGTGCAATTGCATCTCTTACATCTTTTACGCCCGAACTAATGGCACTCAACGTAATAAATGGAACATTTAAGGTATGAGCAATAATATTAGCAATAGTCGTTTTGCCAGTACCCGGCGGTCCCCAAAGAATCATGGAGGGCAGTTTACCAAGTTCAATCGCCGTTCGTAAAATGCTTCCTTTGCCTGTTAGGTGTTCTTGTCCTACTAAATCTTCCAGTATTTGCGGACGCATCCGTTCTGCTAAGGGTGTTGCAGCATTCATGATTCAAATTACAGAAGAAATGAATGAAAAGGCCTAATAATAGTACTCGTTTGTATTAATGTACGTTTGCCTTTACAAATAATTCGATTTTGCTAAAAGCATCATTCATTATTGCTTGAGGCCAAATAGCATGGCCAAGATTGGGATACACTGCTAGTTCAGAAGCTATGCCTAAACTTTGTAATTTATTTTTCAAGGCAACGGATTGTGAAAGATTTACCAACTCATCTTTATCTCCATGAAAAATGAGTGTTGGCGGAGATTGTGCGGTGACAAAATTAATAGGACTTGATTGTTGATACAACGCAGCATTAGTAGACGGAGTTCCACCCATTAATGTTTCAATCACCGACTTATTAAAAGGTATAACGGTGTTGTTATAAAGACTAGCCATATCAACGGGGCCATAGAAGTCTACGACAGCCTTTATTTTTGGAGTATCATATTTGTATGCCTGCAAGGTAACTAAGTGGCCACCGGCGCTTGCGCCTAATAGCACAATTTTTTGCGAGACCTTGAATTCTTCCCCCTTTTTTATTAGGAAATCTACAGCAGCTTTCATATCATTTTCCTGAACAGGAAAGTGATTTGCAGTAGTACTTGCTAAATGGTAATTTATATTGGCTATTGCATAGTTTGGAAGTTTTTGTTGAATCACTGGAATAAACGAGGTGAACTCTGCTTTATCTCCTGTTACCCAACCTCCGCCATGAACCAGTAAAATTAATTTCGTGCTATCTGCACTACGACCTTTTGGTAAGTACAAATCCATTTTTTGTTCCGGTTCAGTACCATAGGACACATTGATCAAATCTTCCCCAGCAATGGGCTCATTGTTAATGGAGTTTACTTGTTTTTTGCATGATACAAAAAGAACAATCGAAAAAACGAGAAGGAAGCTTTTCATGTTTGTACAATATAGCGTAAAAATCAAAACTACCTCCCGAGGGCTTTAACATGGACAGCTACTTTAGCGAACATGTGCTTTCAAAAAGGCTTCTATATGGTTAAAGGAGTTTGATAAAGTGGCACCATGCCATCCATGACGTTCTTGCGGATAAACAATCAATTCATTTGCAACACCACCGGCTTCCAGGCTCTTCTTAAGAGCCTTTGACTGCGATAGATCTACAATATTATCGTTACCTCCGTGGAAGATCAAAGTAGGGGCACTGGTTGCTGTGACAAAATTTATAGGGCTCGATTGTTTATAAAGTTGTGCATTGTTATCAGGCGTCGTTCCTGTGATCATTTGTAACGCATAAGGAACCAGAGGATGCCAGGGGTTCCGGTACATGGCCACCAGATCAGTTGGTCCAAAGAAATCAATAACAGCTTTTATCTTAGGTTCGTTGTACTTATAAGCTTGCAATAAGGCAAGATGACCGCCTGCGGAGGCCCCTAGTAACACGAAGCTTTCTTTATTGACACCGTACTCACCTGAGTTCCTGGAAATAAAGTTAACGGCAGTCCGGATATCATGCTCCTGGGTAGGAAAAAGGTTGCCGCCATTTACTAAACGATAGTTAAGATTAAGGATGGCATAATCAGGCATGCGTTTTTTAAACGAATCAATGTAAGTAATGAACTCAGATTTGTTGCCACCGTTCCATCCACCGCCGTGAATCAAGATAATAGATTTAGTAGAGTCTGTCGTACGACCAGCGGGCAAATAAACATCCATTGTTTGCAGCGAGTCGTTTCCATAAGGAACATTAAGCAAGGTTTTAGGCTGTGAAAAATTTTCTTTAGAGATGCGAGCTTCGCTTCTCTGGCAAGATGATACAATTGACATAGAAAAGAGTAGAAATAATAGCAATTTCATAAGACCTTTCAAAGAGTCAATTTTTGTGCCTTTTAAAGGCAAAAAATCGTTAAGAAACTCTTCGGCTTAAGTGTTATATAACGCGAAGGTTCATAGATAGTATACTGATTGAAAAGTTCCCGCTTTTTATGTCAGACAGATTACGCAATCTTTTGGAGGGTTGTAAGCCGGCGGTAGATGCTTTCTTCCATTTGAATAAGCTCGTAGTGGTTACCCCTTTCTACAATTTTACCGTCTTGCAGGATTATTATTTCGTCTGCTTCTTTAATCGTACTTAAGCGGTGAGCAATTACAAGGGTAGTTCTTCCTATCATTAATTTGTTCAGGGCATCCTGCACGAGCTTTTCAGATTCCGTATCAAGAGCTGACGTGGCTTCATCCAGTATTAGAATAGAAGGATCTTTAAAGACGGCTCTTGCTATGCTCAATCTCTGTCTTTGGCCTCCTGATAATCTCATGCCTCTATCTCCGACAGTGGTCTGGTAGCCATTTTCAGTATGTATTATGAACTCATGTGCATTAGCAATTTTAGCTGCCCTTATCACATCTTCTTCTTTTGCATCAGGCTTACCCAATGCTATGTTGTTAAATATTGTGTCGTTAAATAAAATAATTTCCTGAGTAACAAAACTCATATGACTACGCAAAGACTCCATAGTGTATTGCCTTACATCTTTTCCGTCGATTAATACCTGCCCGCTTTTTACATCATAGAATCTTGGTATAAGGTCAGCAATAGTTGATTTGCCTACTCCCGATGGTCCTACCAATGCTATTGTTTTCCCTTTTTGAATACTAAAACTCACATTTTGAAGAACGGGTGTATCGTTATAGGAAAAGCAAACGTCGTCGAACTCAACAGCTTCTTCAAAAGAACGCAAAGGAACCGCATTAGGATAGTTATCTACTTCCACCGGCGTATCTAACAACTGGATAATGCGTTGTCCTGCTGCTTCCCCTCGTTGGATATTTGCCATAGCTACCACCATGGCTTTGGCTGGCCTGATGACCTGCGAAAAAATAGCAATGAAAGCTATAAAAGCACTGGCCTGCAAACCTGTTCCGGTAGTTTGGTTTTGCAATACCAGGCTTCCCCCAAAAACCAGGATACAGGCTACTACAATCACACCTGAAGCCTCAGAAAAAGCCGGAGCTAATTCTCTTTTATTAAATCCCTGCAAACTGGCCCGGCGATAACAGTCATTTTCATGACTAAAGCGGTCTACAATAAACTTAGTAGCATTAAAAGAACGAATTATCCTCATTCCCATCAGCGTCTCGTCAATAATGGTAAGTAAACGGCCAATAGAAGCTTGTGCTTCGTTCGCTTCTTTTTTTAAACGTTTAGTTACGGAAGCGATGGCAATGGCCGAAATAGGTATAATTATAAGTGTAAAGAGAGTAAGCTTGACCGAGATTGTAAACAAAGCGATAAAATACCCTATCATTACGTAAGGCTCTTTAAAAAGCACTTCTATAGAGTTACATGCCACTGCTTCTATTTCGAAAACATCAGAATTCATACGGGACAAAAGATCACCCTTGTGTTCTTTAGTAAAATAACCGAGATGCAAATGATTGATCTTATTAAAGAGAGCTTCGCGAATTCTTTTTACTAGTAACGTCCTTGTGTTTACCAGGCACCTTTGGGCCAGATAACGGAACAGGTTTGTAAGAATAACAGCTGCCACTATAAGCCCCGCAATCATATACAAAGCATATTTTGGGTTCATCATTTTAAACCTGTATACCTGGTAGTAAAAAAAGTTTTGAAAGAAGCTGGAGGTAAATGAAAAGGATGGAGCATGCGCATATTTTTGGGCACTGGCTGCTATATTGTTATCAAAAAGAAAGTTCAAAAGAGGAATAATAAGTGCAAATTGAAAAATGCTGAAGAATACACCAATGAGAGTAAAAATAAAAAATGGCAAAATAAACCTTCTGTAAGGCCGGGCATAAGCAAGAAGGCGGCGATAGATTTTCATGGACAAAATTTTCAATTAAACAGACCTGTAGACGTTTAGGTATTCTTTGGCTGCTTTATACCAACAGAACTCAGAGCTGCGCTTTTTTATTGCATCCTCCATGCGAAATTTTTTATACCGTCTCATACCGTCTGTAAAAACCTGCTGCATCTGATATTCGTTGAAGTCTCTAAAATAGAAGGCTACATCTTTTCCTATCTCTGGCAGGGCTGTTTTGTTTGAAAGAAATACCGGTTTGCCAACCGACATGGCTTCCGTTACCGGAAGTCCAAAGCCTTCTGCCAGCGAAGGAAAGGTGAAGGCATAGCAATTTTGATAATACCATGATTTTTCGCCTTCTGATATGGGTCCTAATACACGCACCTTTTCTTCAACGCCCCGTTCTTTCGCTTCATCGTGAATGTAGTGAACATAATCCGGGTCATCTGGTATGCCGGCAATGAGCAATTCCATGTCTTTATTATGTTGAAGTAAGGGAAGAAGAACATGGAAATTCTTTTTCCTGTTAACCGTACCGATAGAAAATAAAAACCTGGTTCTTGGCTGGTACGAATTTCCAAATAAACTAGGAGTTACCAGGCTATTAGTGCCGTTATGGATAACATAGATAGGCTTATTGTTCGTTTCACAGTGCTGTACTACGTCATTTTTGCAGAACTCTGAAATGCAGGTGATAGCATCGCTGCGATCAATATTATTTTGTAGTGAGTGCAAATATTTTTTCTTTTTTGTTTGTGATTTATACGAGTCGTAAAGAAAGTTCAGGTCGTGAATGGTTAGAATAACTTTTATCTTTTTATTATACACAGGAATATAATGACTTCCCTGGTAAGTGCTATGCCAGATGTTATAGTTACTTAAAGAGGGCATACAAAATTTTTGAAGAGAATTTTGTTTTATGTACGCCGCTTCATTTCCAAATATTCCGGTTAGCTGTTGAGGTGTAAAAAAAGTTATTTGTTCAATGCCCGAATCGCAAGCATCTTGTAGATGGATTCCTAACTGTAAACAATAAGTGAAAAGTCCTGTATTGGCATATTTCATTCTTTCGCAGTCAAAAACTATTTTATTCATAAGGATGAGGTTAGCATAATGAAGAAGGAAGGTGTTCAAACAGCAAGCAAAATTCATACCCTTAGTATTACGGAAGGGGTCCTGTAATTGCAATAGCGCACATAACTGCTATATAATTGCAATGACTCAGCATAACAGTTATACCATGTCACACAACCGTTATACTATGCATAGCATTAACACGTTATTAGTGGACGTTACATCAGTTAACTAAATACTGAAGAGGTATGGGTAAGCTAATTCTTGATTGCGATTTGATGAGGTTTCGGAATACCGGCTTATACCATTATTGTCTTAACCTCGGTCATTATATTAACAAACTTTTTTCGAAGCAAGGTGACAGTCCAATGCAATTCTATATACCGCCAAAAGAAGTGAACAGTTTTAGTGATAGCCGGAATTGCATTGTCGAAAAACGCTTCCACAAATATTTCAGGCCGTTTTTATGGGATTGCAAAGTGTGGCACTCACCTTTTCAGTCAGGCCGTATAGTTCCTTATCATAACAAAGCAATCAAAGTTCTGTTGACAATTCATGATCTTAACGCCTTACATGAAGACGTGCCGGCTGAGGAAAAGAAAAAAAGTCTTCTTCATACACAAAAATTAATTAATCGGGCAAATGGGATTGTTTGTATATCTGAATTTTGCAAAGCTGATGTACTTGCAAATTGCGACGTTGGAGTAAAGCCCATCTATGTAATACATAACGGTACACATGCTGTACAGGAGGCAAGCCTAAGTGCTACCTCATACAAGCCCCGGCTCCCTTTCCTGTTCGCTATGGGTGACGTGAATAGAAAAAAGAATTTTCATACATTAACTTCCTTAGCCCAGAGCCCCAATATAGAGGTTGTTGTTGCCGGAAGACTGGCAGAAAGTAATTATGTTGCCGCAATAAAAAAAGAAGCAGAAGAAAAAGGGATTGGTGATCGTGTTCATATACTGGGTCCCGTAACTGAAGGTGAAAAATCCTGGTATTTACAGAATTGTGTTGCTTTTGTGCATCCATCGCTGGCGGAAGGTTTTGGAGCTACTGTTGTAGAAGCGATGGCATTTGGTAAGCCCTTATTTCTTTCGAATTTAACTTCTCTGCCCGAAATTGGTGGTGATGTTGCGTTTTATTTTAAAAACTTTGAGCCTGATCATATGAGGCAAATACTGTTTAATGGATTACATCAATTTCAACAAAATGGGTTAGAACAAAAGATCAGGGAAAGAAGCACCACCTTTAACTGGGAAAGAAAAGCAGAAGAATATATGGCGGTTTATCAAACTTTACTACAATAGAACAATAACATGACAGGAAAAACTTTTGACAGGATAAATGATATTGCGCTTCTAAGCAGACAGGAAGTAGAAAAGATATCTACACAAAATGTAAAGGCGTTTTACCTGGGAGATCATTTACAGCTTTGCAAAATCTTATCCAGGTATAAAATTTATCTCGATACAAGAGACATTGGTATAGCGCCCAACATATTAATGGATGGCTATTGGGAGTCGTGGATTACAAAATTCATTGCAGGGACAGTAAAACCTGGCAATATTTGTATCGATGCGGGGGCCAATTTTGGCTATTATTCTTTAGTGATAGCTGAATTGGCAGGAAAAGATGGTAAAACAATTGCTATTGAGCCGAACAACTATTTGTGTAAACTGCTTTCTCATACTAACTACGTGAATGAGTTTCATTTCAGTATTGTCAATAAGGCCTTGTCCGATAGTGCAGGCGAGGCTACCTTATCTATTCCGGCTGACTATTGGGGCGGAGGTACTATTCGCCCGGAAAAAGTAGATGATCATGTAATAACACAAACTGTGCAAATGGACACACTGGATCATGTGATGGAAGAAGCAGGGCTTGTGAAAGTTGATTTTATTAAAATGGATTGTGAAGGTGTGGAGCCCCAGATTGTAGGGGGTATGCAAAAAATAATGCAACAAAGCCCACAGCTAAAAATGGTAATGGAATACAGTCCTTTTATGTATAAAAACCCAGCAGCTTTTACTGAACTTCTTTTTAACCATTTTGAAGTAGGTGAGATAACAAGTGATTCCACTGTCAATAAATTTACATTGCAGGATACGGGACACTTATTGAACCTTCATGATCATATTGATCTTTTCCTTGAAAAAAAGCAATAAGATTTTATGGGATTGCTAATGAGGTTTGACTTAGGCAGGATGATCCAGGATTATAAAATCAAATATTTTTTTGAAACGGGAACGTTCAGGGGAGATGGCCTTGCTTATGCTTTGCAATCGCCTTTTGAAAAATTGATTTCAGTAGAAGTGGTTCCGCAAATTGCCAATGAAGCAAAAGAACGATTTGTTGATGTTGAAAGGATTCAAATTATAGAAGCTGAGAGTGTGGCTGCATTAGAAAACGTATTGCCGGAACTTGAAGGAAATTGTATTTTTTGGCTGGATGCTCATTTCCCCGGAGCTGATGCAGGGCTAACAGCTTACGATGAGAAGACCGATGAAATTGTAAGATTGCCTTTGGCAAAAGAACTTGAAACAATAAGCCGGTTGCGCTTAAAGCGCAAAGATGTGTTGATCCTTGATGATCTGAGGATTTATGAAGATGGACCTTACCAGAATGGGAATGTTCCTGAAGACGCACTTCCTAAAACGGGACGGAATATTGATTTTGTTTACCAATATTTTGGCTCAACCCACCTAATAGCAAAGTCCTTTCTCGACGAAGGATATATTCTTTTATTCCCGAAGGCTGGTTATAAATGGAAGTATTTCAGTTTGACAAATTTGTTTGCAAAAAAGCTGAGACAAGATCATTATTTGATTAACAACTTCAACAAGCGGTAGATTTGTTATTTCATGTTTAGACTAATACTTAACTCGTCCAATTGCTTTTCATCTATAGTTGAAGGAGCATCTAACATAACATCTCTACCACTATTGTTTTTTGGGAATGCAATAAAATCACGGATGCTTTCACTACCTCCCAAAATGGCGCACAATCTATCGAACCCGAAAGCGATCCCTCCATGCGGCGGTGCACCATATTCAAACGCACCTAATAAAAATCCGAACTTATGTAATGCTTCTTCCATGCTCATCCCAAGAGCGGTAAACATTTTTTCCTGTAACTCTCTTTGGTAAATTCTTATAGATCCCCCGCCAATTTCATTGCCATTCAGCACCATATCATAAGCATTAGCCTTAATGTTGGAGTAAGTGTGCTTCAGGTACTCAGCAGCATTTTCTATAGCAGGGTTATTGTTAATCATCACTTCAATGTGAGACGGCTTTGGAGAAGTGAATGGATGGTGACGTGCCACCCAACGATTGTCTTCTTCTGCGTATTCAAACAATGGAAAGTCTAAAACCCACAATAATTTAAATTCGTTTTTTTTACGAAAGCCTAAACGTTCTCCCAATTCTAGCCTCAAATCGCTAATCGCTTTCCTGGTTCTCTCCTCAGGACCTGCCAAAATCACTATTAAATCACCAGGCCGCGCATTTGCAAATTGAGCGATTGCTTTTAATTTTTCTTCACTGTAGAATTTGTCTACACTGCTCTTAAGAGAACCGTCCTTGTTGTATTTGATATTAACCATTCCCTGCATGCCAATCTGCGGACGTTTTACCCAGTCAGTCAATTCATCAATTTGTTTACGCGTATATTCTAAAGCCCCTGGAACAGCAATTGCTACTACCGTTTCTGCATTGTCAAAAACACCAAAGCCAGCACCATTGATCAATTCACCTGTAGCAATAATTTCACCGCCTTTATTAAAAGCAGATTTCAGATTAGCCACCTTCATTTCGAAGCGGATGTCTGGTTTATCATTGCCATAATTCCACATGGCATCTTCCCAGGTCATTCGTTCCACCTTTTCTGTGTAGTCAATATCCTTTACCTGCTTAAAAATATATTTGATCAGACCTTCAAACATATTGAGTATATCCTCCTGCTCCACAAACGCCATCTCACAGTCTATTTGTGTAAACTCTGGTTGACGGTCGGCACGCAGGTCTTCATCACGGAAGCATTTTACAATTTGATAATAGCGGTCATAGCCACTCACCATCAACAATTGTTTAAAAGTTTGAGGTGATTGCGGCAACGCATAGAACTGACCGGCATTCATTCTTGAAGGCACTACAAAATCCCTGGCACCTTCTGGTGTTGACTTGATTAAGAATGGTGTTTCAATATCCATGAAATTTTGCTGGTGCAAATAATCCCTGGTAGCACGATTTACTGCATAACGTAATTCAATATTCTTCTTTATGGCATTTCTCCGGAGATCAAGATAACGATACTTCATGCGCAGGTCATCGCCGCCATCTGTATCATCCTGGATAGTAAAGGGTGGAACTGACGATTTATTCAAAATTTTAAATGAGTGAACAGTCACTTCAATATCGCCTGTTGGCAGATGAAGGTTTTTATTAGAACGTTCAGTTACGGCGCCGGTTGCCTGGAGCACAAATTCACGGCCTAATGGTGTTTCATTCAGTTGCTCATTTAATTCTTCGCCAAACAATAATTGTGTAATGCCATAACGGTCACGCAGGTCAACAAAGGTTATAGAGCCAAACTTACGAACGGTTTGCACCCAGCCGGCTAAAACAACTTGTGAATTTGCATGATGTAGTCTTAATTCACCACAGGTATGAGAACGAAACATATTCAGTCGATAATTAAAAGTTCAAAATTGAGCGGCAAAGATAGCCTGTAAAGCCATTTAACAAGATTGCTTACAAAACGAAGCCTCCCGGGAACGGGAGGCCGTGATCAAATCAAAAACCAACGCACTAGATACAGGCTTTTATTTCGTCAACCGTATCTAAAAAAGCATTCTCTTTTTTAATGTCCTTTTTCCAGGCAAGATCTCTTTCAATAAGGTCTATTTCTTTTTTAATAGTAGCACCGGGCTTGCCTTGTTCGTTACCTAAAATAAAAACCGTATCAGAGATAGCGACTGCAGTGGTTATGTCGTGTGATACAATAACCAGGGTTTTCAATTCATCCGAAAGTGATACCTGCAGTAATAAATCAACCACTTTATCCAGGACACAAACGTCCAGACCTGAAAAAGGCTCATCCAGCAAAAGGAAGTCCGAACCTTTCAACAACTGCTGAATAATACTTGCTCTTTGTCTTTGTCCACCGGATAATTGCTGCGGATATTTTTGCAGGTGCTCTGTCAAGTTGAAATCTGTCGCATATTGCTCTATGGCTTCTTTTTCTTTTCCTTTTAATTTTTCGTTTTGTTTGGCAGCCATTAATAAAGAGTGATAAACGGTTCTCCATTGAAACAAGTAATAGTTCTGGAAAACCACTCCCATATCACCCGCTTTTACTTTTTGATTGCTATGTATAAATATGTTGCCGCAAGTGGGCTGTTGAAGGCCTGAAAGGATTTTAAACAATTGTGTTTTGCCAATACCGCTTCTTCCTATCAAAGAGACTACTTGTCCTTGTAACAAACCGGGACGAATAATATTTTTTATGCAGAAGTTGATATCGCGAAGGATCGGCTTTCCTTCGTAAAAAAGATCCACATTCTCTGCCTGTAAAATCACTTCCGCTTTTGTATGTGTTGTCATGATGCTGTAATTAATTTTGTATGTGGGAATAACCAGTAACGGATGGTCCCCAACAGATAGTCAAAACAAATTCCAATTAAAAAGATTACTAACTGTAAGGCCAGGACATTGGTCAGGTCATTGTATTTATTGTATTTGATTAGCAGGGTTCCAATACCTCCTTCACTCATATTGAGACCTTCCACTAAAGTGATCATTAGCCAGGCGATAGCGAAGTTTTGGCGCAATATCTCAAATACCTGGTCGGCCTTGCCAATAACAATGACTTCATATAGAGTTTGCCAATTGTTATAACCTAAGGTCCTGCACAGTTCATATTCCTGCTTGTCAATATTGATAATTACAGAAAGAAAGGAGGTGACAAAAAACGGTACAATGCCAAATACAAGTAAGGATAACTTCAGTTGGCTCCCGTCTTTTGTAAGCAGCGTAAAAATGAATATCAAACCGGTTAAGGTGAGATACCTGCACTTTACAATGAACCGGGTCATTCCTTTAAAAAAAGGTAACACCGATAAATAAGTAAAACCTAAAGTTATAATGATCGAATAAAACATTGCCTGCATTGTCAGGCCTAAGCTTACCAAGATGTTGTCCATTAGTAATCTTGTTGAAAGCAGGTGTGCAAAAGCTTTGGCTACTTTTAATGGCTGTGGTATCAATCCATTGGATGTTGTATGCCATAAAAGCAATGCCAGGATCACCTGCGCAACAATCATGATCATGAATGTTTGCCTGCTGATTTTTCCAAATGGTTGAAATATTTTTTTCATTGTTTTTTATTAGCCGCTGAGAGCATTACCTCTCTTTTAGATTGGTGGCGGCTGTTTTGTTGAATAGAATTGCTACCAGCACAAGTGAGTGACACAACAGGTGTCAAATGAGCGTTCTATTGTTTGTTAAATAAAAATTTTGAAAAGAATGAGGCGAATGACTCGCCCCATTCCATATTGTTACTCACCTAATACGATTTCTACACGACGGTTTTTACTTTTGCCTGCCTCAGTGTTATTATCAGCAACAGGTTGGGTAGCACCAAAACCTTTTGCTTCCACACGGGTTTCTTTCAAACCTTTTTTTAACAGGTAGGCTTTTACTGCGTTCGCTCTTTTTTCTGAAAGAGGAATATTAACGGCGTCAGTGCCCTTGTTATCTGTGTGACCATAGATACCCAGCTTTAAACCTTCCGCCACCACTGCCGATTCAAAAATTTCATCCAGCAGTTTATAGGAAAAAGGATAAATGTTGGCAGAACCGGTTTCAAAAGCAATGCTGTACGATCTGGAAGAAACTTCACTGGTGATCTGTGCAGCGTATTGTGCTTCTATAGCTTTCCCCTGTAATAATTCCGGGTGGTTGGAAAGCACAGAGAAAAGGAAGGATTTGTCAACTGCTTTTTCATATGGCATAAACGTTGGCATAATAGAAGGATATAATTGAACCATCAGGTTTCCGAAGGTGTTGTACACTGCTTTATACCTGTCTACCTTATCATCACCTAAACCGTACGTGTTCGCCATATCTGCCAGGTTAAACACTGTTGATCCACCCAAGGTCACTTTCAAGCCCTGTATATCTTTTTCTTCTACTCCATTATAATATTTCAACCAATATGTAGCATCCTGTTCACCGTATACTTCAGCACTTACCTTGGCGGCAAATGCTTTTGCCTCGTTAAATGAACGTACCTGATCGCCGGCTTGCCCCAAAGCAACGATCATATTTTCCACATCCGTTCTATGATCATAGGCCCACTTCTTAATAGCAATGGTTTGGTTAGGCATTTGTGATGCGTATTGTCTTGTATTGGCAATGGTTACCAGTCCACCCTTTTTGGTCGCTACGTTTACATCGCCTGGCGTCCACGTGGCAACAGCATCCACACCAACCACTGTGTCCCTGCCGGTTGTGCGGCCATTAACTACTATTTTCCTCCTTTCTGAGTAACCAGTGATGTACTTATTCGGGGCATCCAGGAAATCATTGGCAGCTATGATGTTGATAGCATCCTTGTCATAAGTGGTTTCATCGGGGTTTACTTTCAAACCGTTGTCGCCGGCCCATTTCAGAAGAATGTTAATGTCGCCATCACGCAATACACCTGCTACTGTTTTACCAATTGCATTATGTGGGTCTTGTTTCCAAGATTGTGGTCCCATAACCTGGTCTTCGCCATACGATTTACCATGAGCCAGCGGCAGAATGATGGGCTGATATTCGGGTCCTAAGGGCTCCAGTTCTTTTGATAAAGAGGTCATGAAGGCAGGCATACCATCGCCCATGAATGTGATTAAGATACCGGTGGCATTGGGGTTGTTTTTGTAATCACTTGCAAATTTTACCAGGTCGGCCATTTGCTTGTTGCAATCATCCTGGCGTACATAGGTAACATCCAAATGTGCATTATCAAACAAAGAGCCTTTGCTAGTACGAACGCCACCATTCGCATACATTCCGGAGAACTGGCTGTTCCAGGTCATACGTTCCCAGGTGATCTGTGTGCCGCCATTTACTGCAGCTTGCGCTAATGGCAAAGGCAATTGCATTGAAGCTGTTGTAAAGGATGCATCTTTGGCATCCGGTAAAGACACTTTACCCAGAACAATGGATTCTCCTACTTCTTTGGGACGGTTTTGATACCATCGCACACCTATGATAGCTACTGCTACTATTGCAGCAATGATGAATAATTTACCTGCGGGTTTTAATTTGATTGTCATTTTATTTATGTTTTGTTGGTTTGAAAATTCGATTTTTGGTTTTGTTTGGACATGGATTGGGCACCCGGCGGCAGAGTCTAAATTTTGCATCCGTTGCGTCGCACACTTATGCGGTTAATAATTCTATTGGGCTGGTTCTTCAGGCAAAGACTACAGTAGAAAAAGAGCGAAGCATTTTTGTTTCTCCACGCCTGCCTGGTGAGTGGCTATTCCAATAAACCCCTGTAGCGGTCCGTGATGTTTACTCCTTTCAACTTTCCATTGTCTTTATTACTATCTAAAGAAGACTCACTATAGTTAAAATCTTTATGGAGATCAAATTGATTAATCAATTCAATGGCTTGGGCAGATTTTGCTTTGTCTTCCAAAACTCTGTCGTCCATAAACCTTGATGTAACATCAATGGCGGATTTAATGTGGCCGATCTTTTCGCCGATCTGTGTTTTCAAAACGGCTAAAGCTCTTTCAGCATCACGATTCAGGTCATCATCGCCTTTAAAGGCTTTCATGGCACTTGATACGGCAGATAATCCGGTGGTTACTGAATAGTACAAATCTTTTTTTGCCTCCAGGTCCAGTTTGGCGTCTTCCAGCATAATACCGCTTTCTTCATAAGCCATATCAGCAAACCTGATTAGTTTGTTCAGGTCACCAACAATAGGCGTTACATTGTCGATGTATTCACGACATCGTAAAACATTATTGGCGTAGAGGTCAATTTGCCTCACGTTTCCTTTTTCTGACTGTATAATTTTTACCTTCTGTGCATTCAGTTGCAACTCTTTTTCTTTTGCACTCAGTTTATCCATCAATTCGCTTTGCTTTCCTTTCAGCTTTGCTGATTGCTTATACAAAGTATTCCTGTCATCATATCCCTGGTCAATCTTTGTTTGTAAGATTGCAAACGGATTAAGTTCAATGGCAATACCAATAGTGTAGTTGGCAATAAATTCTGAGAAATATTTTATTGCTCTCCAGAACTTCCGGCTGCTGATAATCATCAGTAGAAAACCAAGGATCACTCCGCCAATCACCAGGTTTACCAGGTTCCAGGTTACCGTAACCAGCCATGGTAATACAAATGTCAGGAAGCCATACGTAAGGCCTGCGGCCAGCGAAAGTCCTATAATAGTTGTGGCTACGTTTTTAGGTTCTGAAAACCAGCCAGGCGTTTTTGTTTTTTGAATTGTGTTGATCATTTTTTTTTGTTTTAGTTGATGAACTGTTTAATTTTTTCTATGTCCTGCACTATCCTGCTTTTTATATTTTCTAATTCAATTTTATATCCCCCGGTACTGTTTTTTATTTTTTCTTCGTTTCCCCTGATCTCATCTTGCAGCACTGCTATTTTGTTTTTCAAATCAGTTATTTCATCAGAAAGCTGTTGTATCCTTCGACTGTTTTCTTCAATCGATTTTTGTTTGCTGACTACTTTTTCCTGTAGCGCAGTATCAATTGTATTGCTGAAGTTGGCTGCATCCTTATCAAGCACCTGCACATATTCTGCCGCCGTTGACAATAACTTTTGTTTGTCTAATCCCTGCACGCTCAGTCCTGCAAAAGCTGCAGCATACCTGGCTTTCTCATCCGGGATGCTTCTCATAGCTTCGATCATTTTCGAAAACTCGAAATAATCAGGGCCCTGAATATTGGCTTCGGCAAACAGCTTATCGAAATACTGTTTGAACCTGGTTGTATCAACAGGTGGCTGATAAGTGATTGCAGCAGTGATGGCGGAAACTTCTTCAGCCTTTAAGGCCGGTTTAGCCTCTTCAGCCACCTCCACAAATGCGGATAAAATTTTTTTTCCAATGTTCATGTTGTTGTTGTTTTAGTTATTGATAATTAGAAATAAAAAACAATAGTGCTGCACCCGGCAACAAGTTTATATCTGTTTCTATTTCATGGAATTTTACAGGAGGCACTTTTTGCTTTTGTGCAACAAGGGCGGTAGCCGGTTCTTTTTTTTCAAGATGATTCAGGTTAGCTACAGCAATAGCAATAGCTAGCACTACCATCATCATTTTTCTTTTTTTCATGTTGATGATTGTTGAAAATTTTTTTCCGTGTATGACGGAATAGTCAGCCGCTTTGAAAGGGCCTGCTTTTTCGGTTGAATCTTTTACTGTGAAAGTTTACAGAGTGGAGATATCCGGCGGTTTCACCCTTTGACGATAGCGGGCAAATAAAAACTCCAGAATTGTGTTCATCTTGCGTTGGAGATTAACTCCTTTTTGATTTGATCTATCAAAGATATATGTGTACAATGCCATCTTCATACTAAATACGGTAGCAGCGGTATTTTTCCTTTCGCGATCGGTAAAGTATGTATGATAGAAGGTAAAATAAGTGGTTGAACGTTGGGATAGGAGGGTTGAGTGGTCACCCGTCGCACTAATGATGCAAATTTTAAATGAGTGTTTATTGTAGTTCAATCCCAATTTTTTTCATAAGTATGGAAGCGTTTAAACTAGTACAAACTCCTTCTTTTAATTTATAATCAAAGTATAGTTCCTCACCTTCTACCTGGACATCAAAATGGTAATTTTCAAGTGAGCTCTTATATTGTAATTGCAACTTTGCTAATTCAACATCATGTGTAGCAATTACAGCTACCGCTTTTTGCCGGATCAATTGGGCTATCAATGCTTCAGAGCCAGTATGACGATCGAGTGAGTTGGTGCCTCTTAATATTTCATCTAATAAAATGAAAACAGGTTCGTGACGATTTACTGCTTCTATAATTGTTTTCAGCTTTTTTAATTCAGCATAAAATGTTGATGTATTCTCTGCAAGATTATCTTCAATGCGCATACTGCTCATTAAGTGTACAGGCGAAAGAATTAGTTTGTTTGCACATGTAGTCGCACCCATTTGAGCTAATACAACATTAACTCCAAGACTCCGAAGAAAAGTACTTTTGCCTGCCATATTAGAACCTGTTATCAGTCCAATCTTTGCTATTCCTTCCAAATCAAAATCATTATTTATTCTTGTATTTTCTGGAATTAATGGATGTCCTATTTCCTTCCCGTTAAATGTAAAATGCGTATTGGTAAATACCGGAAAGCACCAACCTGGGTTGTTGAAATGAATCGTTGCTAATGTATGTAAGACTTCTGCTTTAGCTACCATACCAAACCATTTCGGTAATAGCTCTTTGTTCTTTTTTCTCCATTTATTCAACGCTATCATCTGGCGTATATCCCATAGCAGGAAGCTATTAAAGAATAGAAGGCCTACAATGCTTAAGCGCAGGTCAAAGCGGTCTAAAATGATCTTCAATCTTTTGATTTCGGTAGCAGCCTTTTCATTGCCTGGTCTCACTTCGCCCTGTATCTCTTTTAATAAAGATGAAGCAAAAGGCTTTTCTTCTATCCATTGCACCATTTGATGTAAGACGGCCACTTCTTTTACAATGCCAGAAAGTTGTACATAAGGTTTTACCGTATTTCTGCTTAATATAACAGATACAATTAAGTATATAACAAACAAAGAAGAGAAGAGACTTGCGGGGATATAACCCGCTATGGTTGCAGCGGCTGAACCTATGGTGATAATGGAGTAAAGTTGCACAAGTATTTTCCATGCCGGGTTTATAAAATGTAGATCTTTTTGCTGGAGCCATGCTACTGCTTTTTTTTCTGTGTTATTGCTTATAGGAGTTTGCATGGCAAAGGCTTGGAGTTGCTGTCTCCACTCTATTTTTGTTACTACTTCTTTTACTGCCTGGTGTCGCTTATTTATTTCTTCTATAGGCAAAGGTTCCAGTAGGTTGTGTGCCAATAGATGTCTTCCCTGTTCCGTGTAGCACCGGTTGGCCCATTGAAACAGGGAAGCTTTTCCAAAAAGATCAAGGTCATTGGCATAATCGTGTACGGCAGGTGAATAAATCTTGCCGTCGAACTTTTCATGATAATTGTTAATGAGTACTTCTAATTCCTCGTCATTAATTTGAATCAGCGTTTTAGTATTAGTGATTCGTTGATTGTTGGTTACGTCTTTGGAGATAAGATACAAGAGAACACCTATACCTAAAGCTACTACCACCAGCCCCACAATACCAGCTGTAACAAATACCTGGTAAGAAAAAAATGCAGTCGCCAGGAAAACAATGAGTCTTGTCCAGCCAAGTTGTGATCTTTTTTCAAGCAGCTCTTGTAAATATGCCTGGTGTTTTTGTACTTCCTTGCTATATGTGGCGTGTGGAGACTGATTTTGCATAAATAAGGATGTTAAGATAGGAGGAATGTTGCTAAGTGCTGAATAGTAAACAAGGTGTACAAGTGAGTGATGGCGCCTGCTGCGCCACAGGCAACAACGAAGGCAGATGCCAGAGATAATGCCTGCTTCATAATTACATGGTAGCCACTTGAGCTTCCCTTGGTTTCTGAAACAGGTAATAATTAAATAAGATCAACATGCCGATAGTGAAAGGAATTATTGCAAGGTGCTTTCCTTCAAACTGTTGCCAGATATGTATTGAATCAAAAAAGAAGAATTCTGAAATCATCCAGTAGGCGTTGGCCGAGATCCAGAAAGTAATAGCAAGATTATGCGCCAGTTCTGCTTTAATATCGCGGGTACGCCACGCAATAATAATAGCAATGGACAGCGTAGGAACGATCATAGCTATACCGAGTGGTTTCCATATCATGCACCAGCTGACATCTTTGAGTAACCAGAAAACGATATGCATATTCTCCATTTTACGATACCGGGCTGGTATCTCGTACATGGGCTCTTTTAATCCATTCATGTGATAATGATGAAGTGGTCAAATGTACTATTTGAAAGAGTTATTTAGAAAGAATTCGGGTAAAGCGGTGAACACTGGCTTCCTCTGCTATTGGAAAATTGTAAACCAGGTGTTGGGTCAATTGATGTGCGAAAAAAGGCCCCAGGGAAGTGCCTTTTGTACCCATACCATTCAGTATTCCAATATTGGTAAAGACAGGATGGAAACCTACAAATGGCCGGCGCTCAATGGTGGCAGGACGTACAGCGGCCTTATGCGACATGACCTTGAAAGGTGTTTTTAGCCAGTGTTTTAAAAGTTCAGTGGTTTGCTTATAAAATTGTTCTGAAGGGTGCTCATTTGCAAATTCCCATTGATAGTTAGATCCTATCCAATAAACATTCTGTGCCAGCGTTGGCATTAGCATCATTCCTTTTTTAAAAATGTGCTGGTTGTTTAATCCTTCGCTCTCAATAATGAGTGCTTCTCCTTTGTTCGGCGCAAAAGGCAGGAGGTTAAACCATGGGTTATCTGTTGCAGCAATGCCATCGCAAAAAATTATTTTTTGTGCAGTGATGTCGTGATAGTGTATAGAATTATCTGACAATGTCATTTCATTTACATTGAATGGCTGTTCTATTACCGCATTTAAATCAAACAATTGTTTTCTCCACGATGATAGCAGTAAGTGAATATGCATAGAATAAGCAGGACGTATTTCACCACATCCAAACTCATAATTGAAGTATTGGTTAAAATGATTTTGATCCGGATAGGAGTGGAGGTAGGTATCATCTTCTGTTATTCGCTCTACAAAAGCATTGCGCATTTGAGGCGAAGGAAAAAAATCAATGATGCTTTTTTCAGCAACGAAGTTGGTGTTTAAATACGTGCCTATCTCATTGTAAGTCTGGATAGCAAAAGGCATTACCTCTTCAATCATCCAGGTGGTAACATATCGCCGGCCGGTAACAGGATTTATAATGCCTGCTGCTATTTTAGAGGCACTATGTTCATTACTATCGTCAATGATCATAAAACTTTTTCCTTCTTTGTGAAGAAACCAGGAAAGCAGGGTGCCACAAATTCCCTGGCCAATGATGAGGTAATCTGCCGTCATAAATAAAGATGTAAAAATAAAGGTGCCACATCTATTGATGTGGCAAAATCTAAAGAGTAAGCCCTTGTCTATTCAACGGTAATTGTCGTTCCTTCACTGTGGGCATTAAACTCCGGAGCGTACATACATTGAATAGTAGTAATTCCATTGCTGAAACTTCCTGTATGTGTTACAAACAAAGGGTATTCAAACACATACGTTCCTTTGCTCAAATAATTGAAAAAGAAATTGGTGCTGGCATCTTTGGTGCTTTCGTAATACCCCAGTCCTCCCTGCCATTTATAGCCACTCAAAACATTCACTGGCTCTAAGGCGGAGGCACGCATGTCTTTCATGTGAACATATTCCATGTCACGATCAACACGAAGCTCAACCCGCACTTTGATTTTATCACCTACGTGCAATTCAGTTCCTTCCTGCACAGGTTGTAACATCGGCCCGCGATCTGTATTTTTTTCAATGAATAGTTTTTTATTCAACTGTAATGGAGTAGAAGCCCTTGTCACTTTATCCATGTCTTCAAAATATTGCCAGTACACAGCACCCCAGGAAGGAGCGTTTGTTTGTTTGGAATTTGTTCTTTGGGGTTGTTGAACATTTACAACGATATTGCCCATTGCCGGCTTAATGCTCTTCACATCAACTGTTTTTTTGAAGTAGCCTGTTCCTGCTTCCGTCTTTTCAGAATCATTGGAAATTGTAGCGCTCCCTAATTTTATCTGGACGATTGGTTCGTAATTTAACCAGTCTGTTCCCTGAAGTAGCATGGCATAACAGGCATCCGCGGTAGCTTTGGTTGTCCTCCAATTATTGGTTTGCTTATTTTTTACCAACCAGGTTTTTAAATCGTCTACTGTTTTTGTGTCACTGCCTATTTCAGAAAAAGCTTCAACCATGAGCGACTGTGTTTCAATAGGTGCATACCACCAGAACCAGCTATTGCCAAAGCTGTTGTCTTTCCAATACATTCCCATCTCCTCATTGTTAAGGGCTGTTTCTTTCAAAGATTTTAAAATCGCAGCAGGTGTTAGTTTATCAGTTGTCCTGTTTAATAATAAGGCGATCATTCCCTGCATGTATTTATTTTGTTTCATCCAGAATTGTTGCGCCTGTTTACGGTAATAGCTGTAAGCAGTTTGAGTAGATTGCGGGATAGCATACTCAGGGAAGAAGCTTCGCATGTATAGATATTGAATGTCTATATAGCCGATTTGTTGTTTGTTTAAATCGACTTTGTTCTTCACCAACCTGTCATAATCTTCTTTGAGTTTTTTATCAAGGTAAGGTAGGGCGGTTGCCAGCATTGATTTCAAATCTGCGGTCGGTATTCCCAGCTTCTTTAGATGTCCTATGCCTGAAATAATATATTGTGTAATATACCGGTCATCGGGTCCGCCTTTAAACCAAACAAATCCACCGTTGGAGCTTTGCATTTGCTTCAGCTTTTCCAGGTTACTCTTTAGTTCTTTGCTCATTCGGACCATATCAAAGAGCAAGGCAATGTTTTTCTTCTGCTGCGTTTCTGACTGGGCTTGTACTACCCATGGCGTTTCTTCCAGCAGAGCAGATTTTAGTTCCGGGTTTTTTTGCGAGTTAGAAAGCAGCGCTGCGGTGTCTGCTTCTTTCCATTGCTCAAAAATTTGTTTAACACGTGGCGAGGCGTTAGCAATTTTTGTTGCCACGGCGTTTGCATAATATCGGTTCCAGGTTTGTTCCGCACATTCGTAAGGAAAGTCCATTAAGTAGGGGAGGGCCTGAACCACGTACCAGGCTGGGTTGGATGTATATTCAACCGTTAGCGAATGATTTTGCAGTGTTTCGCTTTCGCCCGACTTGATAAGTTTTTCAAAACTGAAGCTCCTGCTGCCACTGTCCTTCATCGGGAGAGGCATTGTTTCTGTAACCAATATTTTATTCGTTAGTACTGCTAAAACGTTTTCTTCACCATCACTTAAATTATTTGTTTTTGCTACTACCCGCCAGGTGAGCGCATTATTGAATTGATAAGGAACCTGAATAGGAAATTTCACCAATTCACTTGCACCTGCCGCAATGGTAAAGTATTGGTTGGGGAAGGTATTCATAAACCAGCCATCCACCGATTGGTTAGTAGTAGCATCGATTAATTGTAGTTGTGCCTGGCCGGTTAACTCTTTATCGGAAAGGTTTACAATTTTGGCGGTGAACTCCATACGGTCTCCCTGGCGTAAAAAACGGGGGGCATTCGATTGCACCATTAATTCTTTTTGTGTAACCAGCTCTTTTTGAGACAGCCCGAAGGCCAATTCTTTTGTATGAGCGAACGTTTGCAGCTTCCATTTGGTGAGGGCTTCCGGTGCAGTAAAGGAAAATTCAATAGAGCCGTTTTCATCAGTCCTTAACTCAGGGAAGAAGAAGGCGGTTTCGTTGAAGTTTTTGCGAGGTTGGACGGTAGGATTATCAGCTAATTTTTTTTGATCGAATTGATCTCTAATTCCATCCCCATTGCTATCTTTTGATGTGACTACATACTTGAATAATTTATTGGGGTCATTTACATCTCTTACAGCTACAGTATCAGTAGCGCCAGCAATTCCGGCCATTGGTGCAGAAGATGCCTGTACGTCATAAAAGTTACGTGACTCTCTCATCATAATATAGTTCGAGTTATTTCCCCTGATTCTTATGGTTCCCCCGATTCCTACGTTTTGATTTTGGCCGGCGAACATCCCAAAGTTTATATAATCGTATTGTTTTTGATAAGACATGGCATATATTTCACTGACATACTTAATTTCTGATCGTATACCTGTGAAATTTCGACTGCTATTCCACTCTAAACGATTCTCGTATTTTGGCCACAGATAAGGCTTATGCCATGAATGTGCTTTAAATTGATCAAGCGAAGCATCATACATACTTGCCAGCATTTCCGCGGCAACTTTTTCATTCTTATACCCCGTTATTTTCACTTTCCATTTTTCGTCGCTGCCGGGTAAGGTTTTATCACGGAATGTGGCATATTCAATATCCAGTTCTTTGTTTGTCCAGGGCACATTAATTACGTCACCAAACTGGTAAAACCGGTTGTCCTTTACAAAAAAGAAATTAACCCCATAACCGCCCCTGTCAACTTCAGCAGCCGTATAGGTCCATGTTTTCTTCCCGTTGTTAAGTGTAGCAAATTCAAACTTCCCTGGTTTTTCATCTGCTTTATCCTTTCTTTTATCTACCTGATGTATTACAAAAACAGTAGCCGAAGATCCCAGTTGCACAGTCGTACTTTCTCCAGGTTCAATTGCCTTGTCAGTTCCTTTTACCCATAAATATTCAGGTTTATTAAAGCCATTTTCTTTTTGATCAAATAACTCAATGTATTTCACGTCCTTTACTTCCTGGCCGTCTTTGTCTTTTGTAATCACTGATACCTCATAATACCCTGGATTTAACTGTGGACTCTGGATTGAAAACTTCGAACTGATGGTAGTGCTATCTGTTTTGCTAAATACCACTTCTCCCTTTGACCATGTTTTATAATCTGTTTCATTCCTGTATTCGTCATGAGGGAAATTAGAAATAAATTCTTCTTTGCTTATGACAAACTGGTCGGGTTGTTGCCAGAAGCGGTTTCGGACCAAACGATTTTCAGGAATGAGTTTTGTAAACGAAACCGATACAATAGAGGGTTGATATTCTCCGTTCATGTTTTCCGTGCGAATAGAAAGGTGTTTTAAAGAATCAAGAGGTAGTCTTTCGGGAATGTCAACCTGCAATAACAAGGATTTATATCCTGCTGTAATCTTATTTTCTCCACTTCTTGTTTCACCATTAATATCTGTCACATCGGCGTATACCTGGTAGTCAAACACAGGTTCAAATTTCTTATCAATTTTCCTATCAGGAATTGCGATGAAATGAATAATAAATTTTCCATCTTTATCAGTTGTCGTTTCACCATGCTCTATCTCCATTGGTTCGACAGGTGGCAACCACCACTTCCAGGTAAGCCAGGTATAAACAAAGCGAGGCTGTCGTACTACTCTAAAAACTACCTTGGCTCCATCGACATTGTTGCCGGCATACGCTTTTGCGAAAGCTGTAACAGCGATTTTTTCTTCCACCTTATAAGTTTTCTTCACCTTCTCAAAATCCACATAAAATTTAGGACGCTTATACTCCTCAACAGAAAACCCGGTGGTGTTACGGTCTCCTTTTTCAACAATCTGGAAATAGCCATTTAATACGTTTTGTGGTAACTGGAATTTTCCATTAAACGAACCAAATTGGTTAGTAGTTACCTGCACCGAATCGGTGACCTGATAATTCGCATCTTTTAAATAGATAGTGGTTTTATAATTGATTGCAATGCTGTTGCCCTCTTCACTCTTATTAACTGTTATACCTTTAAAAAAAACAGTTTGGCCTGGACGATAAATGGAACGATCTGTAAAAAAGAATATCTTCTTTGATTGCACTCTTTCTGGATTATCATAAGGGTTATAGTAGTATCCATAACTCTCTTCATCCATAGATAACCTGTCATTCTGGTAACTTATATCAAAGTAATAATTGTACCGACGCCTATCTTTTTCGTTATTGGGAAGTGTAAACAATCCATTGCTGTTTGTTTGGTAATCAGCCAATTTTGTTTTGACATATTTTGATGTCTTGTAATCGTATTCTTTTTTATACACCTGTACGGCTGCCTTTGCAAGCGCCTGCCCGCTTTCACGGTGCAAAACAAAATATTGGTTATCCTGGTTTACATAGCTAATATTCGATACGTAAAATAACTGCGCACCTAAAACATTATTTTTCTTATCAAATTGTATATCAGAGGAAGCTAAAAGATAATAGTCTCCTACGGGCAATGCATCAATTTTCACTTCAACCGAATGTTCCTGCAGATCGTTAGTAACAGGCAAAGCTTGCTGCCATGTCCGAACAGTAGGGGCTTTGGACAGTGTGGTCCAAAATTTTTCGTTCTCCTCCCTGTTCTCCATTTGCTTTTTCAAGGCATCATTTCTTTTAATAAGACGAAAGTTGAGAGCCCTAATGTTTTTGTATTTCACTAAGGCACGGAAGGCTTGTGAAGGCAGGTTCACTTTTTCAATTTCGAAAGAAAAAGAAGAGCGGTTAATTTCCTGCAGCAGGTTATAGCTGTTCGTCCAGCCTTCGTTTTTTACAGCGCTGTCTTTTACAACCTCCTCTAAAATTTTTTTGGCCTTTACACGATCATACCGATGTGTTGAATCTTTTAAAGGATCGTATTGTGCGGCTTGCTGGTTGAGCCAGGAAGCTAGTAAGTACTTTGCCTGGCTAACGGTTTTATTTCTTTCATGCCTGGTGACAATTTCTTGCAG
>DAIQPL010000399.1:0-3415 GCA_036787395.1 Flavisolibacter sp.
TTGAGTTTTATTTTATTTTCGTTTACCAGTTGTATAATAACAGCTGAAGCAAAGGTTTTGGTAAGAGAAGCAAGATGAAATATGGTACTATTAGTTACCGGTATATTCTTTTGTCTATCAGCATAGCCATAATTTTTAGTCCAAACAACCTGCCCGTCTTTGATAATGCCGGCAACCAAACCGGGGATGTTGGCGGCTGTTCTTAGATTATCCAATCTTGTTTCGAAATCTGCCATGCTCACAGCTGAAACCGGGTCTGGAATGGTTTGCTTTTTGCAATTTGTAAATACGGTTAAAAACATCGTGTTGACTATTGCAAAAATTATGCTTTTTGACAAATAAATGTGAGGCATAAAAAATTTTAAAAGCAGCAGCAGTAAGTATGTTTAAAGCTAACATTATTAAATGGGATGAAGCAATCGACGGTTAAGAATGACAACATTTAACAAAGACAAAGAAATCAACGCGACGCTGACGGAGTAAACTTTAGCTACAAATATTTATCATTCAATTGTTGAAATTATGACCAAAGTAAAACGTATACCTGACCGAGTCCAGGCAGTGCTGCCCATGTTAGTGTGCCGCGATGTTTCTGCCGAAATAGATTTTTGTAAAACGTCTTTTAACGCTTTAGAAGGGGTGCGAAGACCAGGACCAGACGGCAAAGTTGCTCATGCCGCATTGACGATCAATGATGCGATGATAATGATTGAATGTGAATGGCCAACCCTTTCAAGCCGTCCACCCGAAGCGGATGGAAGCTCTCCAGTAATAATTTATGTTTATGTAGAAGATGTTGATTTGGCAATCGAAAAAGCAGTGGCTGCCGGAGCAAAAATGCTCCGTTCGGCAAAAGACCAGTTTTGGGGTGACAGAACTGCAAGAATCATGGATCCCGAAGGACATGTGTGGACAATTTCGAGCCGGATCGAAGAAACCACCTCGTCGGAAAGAAAAGACCGCTGGTGTAAAATACTCAATAGTTGAATGTACAGGGTGCTCTCATCAGTGTACATTAGAGAATCTCGGTGCAAAAAATATCCGCACAGACAGCAATAAGGGCTGCTGAATATGTGCTGAACAAATTATCTTTATTGCGCAACAGGAAGTAAATGAAGCCGAGGTTTTTCAAATGCTCCTACTTCTTAAGTTGTAAACTGTTGCGCGGCACTTGCAGGAAAACCGCTACCTTATTGAGCACATAATCTATTAATTACTCAAAATCAATTTTTATGCGGAACAAAAAGTCAACTTTGCTGCATCGCTGGTTTGAGGAAGTGTGGAACCAAAACCAAGAAGATTCTATCGACAAATTAATGACCACAGAATCCAATACACATGGGATAGTAGCTCCGGAACAGCCAAAAGGTGCACCGGGATTCAAGATCTTTTACCGTGGGTTCAAAGATCAATTCGAAAATATCCACCTTGATGTTAAAGATGTCATTTCTCAGGATGATATGGAATGCGCCCTTACGGAGGTAACAGCCAGGCACAGGGAAACAGGTAAAAACGTAAAGTTTTCTGGTCTCTGCATGGTCAGAGTAGAGGATGGGAAAATTGCAGAAGCATGGAATCATTATGATTTTCTCGGCCTGTATCAACAGCTAGGACAAGTTTTAGCGCGTCAGGAAGTAGCCTAAGGCATTAGTTAGTGTCGTACAACATGGTATGTCTAAAATAGCTGTTGTACACTTATATTTCAACCATAAAAGTTTAATCAACAGGAGTAAGTAAGTGAAACTGCTTAACATACTGGCGAATGCCCGTTCAGCTTCCATTAAGTTAGGATCGGTGTAAAAAACCCTGGAACCTGGATTCTTTAGACAGCCAGGCCTTCGTGACAAATATTTTAGAGGCAGTCTATAATTTCAACTCATGGCGCAGGAAATCAACCCTGACGAATGATTAGAGCCACTATTTTGATAACCGTTGCAGCTTTGATAATTTTAAGCTGCAATAATTCGGATAACAATTCAATGACAGTTCAAACTGCTACTGACCACAAAATTGCACAAGACAGTACAGGTAGTTATGCCTCTGTCAACGGTCTGAAAATGTATTATGAAATTTACGGAGCAGGTACCCCGCTTGTATTAATTCATGGCGGAGGATCTACCATTCACACAACGTTTGGGAGAGTGCTGCACAGTTTTGCTAAAACCCATAAAGTAATTGCTGTTGAGATGCAGGCTCACGGACATACCGCAGATGTAGACAGGCCACTAAGTTTTGAGCAGGATGCAGACGATGTAGCTGAACTCCTTAAACAACTCAATGTTGACAAAGCTGACATTTTCGGATTTAGCAATGGTGCAAGCACTACACTGCACCTTGCTATCCGGCACCCCCAACTAGTTAACAAAATTGTAGTGGCATCCACCTTTTATAATAGGCATGGTGCTCAACCATGGTTTTGGGAAATGATGGCTAAACCAACATTCGAAGGAATGCCGCAACCACTCAAAGATGCGTTCCTTAAAATAAATCCAGACATAACCGCACTTCATAAAATGTATGAAAGAGATGTGGCAAGGATGCAATCCTTTCCTGACATTTCAGAGATACTCATGAAGACAATCACGGCACCTGCTTTTATAATTATTGGCGATGCAGATGTTGTATTGCCGGAACACGCAGTTGAAATGCATCGCTTGCTTCCTCATTCCCGACTTGCTATTATCCCGGGTGGACATGGTGACTATATAGGAGAGATCACCACACCGCAGGACACTGTTTTAATTTCAGCAACCGTTTCAATGATAAATAAATTTCTCAGCGAACCCGTGATGAAAAGGAATTAGACAACCAGGCCACAAAGCTTGCAAATTCCAACCCGGCGAACGCCAGACTTAGCGGGAAATTACATGTGTGCTATTTGCCGGTGGTTGCCCGGTGTAAAGAAAAACACCAAAACCCGTTGCTTTATCAATGGGTTTTGGTGTGGCATTGCTTAAGCGGCTTAGAAAATATATCTCACATTCACTCCTCCAAAATAGTTTGCTTTATAAGGGCCGGGCAAATACGCATCCGGTAATTGATTTACAAAAACCATAAGCGGGTATTGCGTGCCGGCTATATTGTTTACACCAACAAAAGCATCAATAGTAAAATGCGAAGAAAGGCTTTGTTGCATTCCTAATTTAGCATTCCACAAACTATAGCTCTTTGTCGTGTTTACGTTATCAGAAGTGAAAGGCATAGCATCTTTGTAAGAATAAACCACATTGGCATAAATGCCTGCAGCGGCCAATATATCAATGCCAGCATTGGCTACCCAGGGTGCCACACCAGCCACCGGGTTACCACTGTAATCAATGGTGGTATCAGCCGTTGGCGGGGACTTTAATTTTTCCTGCTTGTAATCTTCATACCTGAATTTTGAGTAGGTAACGTTAGCAAAAGGGCGAATGGT
>DAIQPL010000400.1:0-3399 GCA_036787395.1 Flavisolibacter sp.
TGTCAGGCCAGCTTCCATCAGGTTGAATTGTTTTTACCAATTTTTGTATTTCGTCTGCATTTACAGCAGGTTCCAGCAGGTCATCAATAATGCGCTTTCTTATAATTTCAAGATCGGGGCTCACAAAATTTTTTGCTTCATGTAATAAGTTCTTGCCTCTGTTTGTTTTCTTATGAGAACTATAGGCCGAGAGAAAAAAACTAATTGCTCCTATAATTAGTAATCCCATAAGTTGTAGAAATATTTTCTTTCTCATGTTGTAGTATTTAAGAACACCTACTGTTTAAGGTGGTAATGATAATTAGCGAACCGGATAAAATTCTTCCAATCATATTCAGTCAAATTGTGACTGCCTTCCCTGTTGTGATAACCTAAATAAGAATAAATGATAGGAGAGTTGATGGCCGGTGGTTCATCAGTTAGCGCTGAATGTTTCCTGTACAATGCATAAACTTTTTCGGCATTTTTTAAAGACAGGTAAGAACCTTTAGGATCCGCCCACAAATCTTTGGAGGCACTGGTAACATACACCGGTCTTGGTGCCATCAGCGAAATAAGCATATGCTGATCTACCGGCAAAGCGGCTTCATTATCGTTGTATTGTTTATAATTATTA
Source organism: Flavisolibacter sp. (assembly GCA_036787395.1). GTDB lineage: Bacteria > Bacteroidota > Bacteroidia > Chitinophagales > Chitinophagaceae > Flavisolibacter. The sequence goes on from DAIQPL010000400.1 coordinate 617, forward strand.
GCAAACCAGTGAGGGAAGTTGGTGTTGATCACTTTAACCGTCTCACCAAATTTTCTTCTTGACAAAGCAGCGCCGGAGTTGCCTGAACAATTTGAAAAAACAATGGCAAAGCGTTGATCCTGCGCACCAGCCCACAGGGCCGCTTTTCCTCCCCGCGAATGGCCTACAATACAAACTCTTTTAGCATCAATGTCCCTGTCTCTTTCAAAGTAATCCATTATCCTGCTGGCAGCCCAGGCCCACGCTCCAATAGCTTTCATTCCATTATCAGCAGTTAATTGTTCAGGATAAAGCTGCAACACTCCTTTCTGAAAACTGTCCTTATTATCTGGTGCAGCATCGCTGACATGGAAAGCAGCAATTGCATAGCCGCTATCTATCATCATTTCAGCCGGCCAGAATTCGCTTTTGATTTCCCGTGACAGGTCAGTGTTGTTTTTATCACGATTGTTGATCAATAAAAATGCAGGCGCCAGTCTTTTCCGGTTGTTCGGAATAAACAAAATGAGATGAATCTGTAATGACTTGTTTATTTTCCAAACGGTAATCTTTATTTCTTTTAAATGTGCCCTTCCATCCATGGCGTTTGCTATCTCGTTGGTAATGGCAAACTTTATGCTATCGCAAGTTTTGGGCATTTGGCCATACACATTGTTTTCAAAAAGACGAAGTACTTCAGGTCTTCTGTTTTTTTCCCATACTGCTTTATTAGTGACAACTTTGCCTGCTGTTGTCTTTAATACATCCGGCAGTGTATATGCCGGCACTTTTGCTTCGTCGTAGTTTTGAGCACTGGCATCGATAAAAGAAATGATAAAGGTGAGAGATAGCAGCAAACGATTCATACTTTTCAGAGTTAGACAGTAAGCACCAAATACTATTTTGGAGCAATTGCAAAACTTATTTTGTCACTTGTTTTAGGTGCAATAACATTGAAGTTGATCCTGTAAATAGTATCGCCCCATTTTTCAATAATCCCTTTATCTTCCATAGCAGTCAACGGAATTTTTTCCACTGAGGCCTGCACCTGGGCCGCATTGTATTTCACAACAAAGTCTTTGGCTTCGCCCTCCTTTGGTTTATAATGTATAACCAATTCTCCGGGCTTTGATACTTCGGCGGGATAACAGGTCATCAGGTGCTCCGTAATTTTATCGGCTTTCTTTAAAGAGATCACGTCATTGACTTCAACATTCTTTTCCCTGTTCAAACGTATAGAACGCTGCCAGCTGTTGACACCTGCTGTGTCCGGGTACGACTTAGAAATATCTAAAGAGAGTTCAGCAAATTTTTTGTCTTGTTTGTATGACACATTAGAAGCTTTGAACTTAGCGCCTGGCGGCTGTGTCGTGCCATTAATAGATGGTACATTATGAAAGTCTGAACAGTTGTACCAGATATCATAGCGACGGCTGCTAAATGTCTTTCTTGTATAAGTACCTCTTCCTACGTCAATCAAAACCGGTTGGCCATCATAATACACTACATAATTACCAATATCATTATGGTTATGGCTTTCATCGTTATGTCCACCTTTTGCTGCCAGAAATAATCCTTTAGTAGTTCCCTCTTTATCCCTTGCCACCATTACTTGTATATCGGGCAACCAAACGTTAGATGGCAATGGAAGATCCTGGGCAGCTTTTCTATATTCATCCTGCATAAAGAGTGCAAACAAATTTCTGAAATAATGGTAGCGGCCTAACTTTCCTTCTTCTGGCTGGCGATAGAAAGCGCCAAATTTCATCATTTCGGCGTCATTGATGTCTTTTCCATATCGATAGATCATATTAGCAGCCATGGTTGGTTGCGGATCGGCATCAGCAAAATTTAAAAAATAATTTTTTCCAATTTGTGCACGATAAATAAACCGGCCCATGTTCTTAAACTTTTCATCTTCGTATACATACTTAAAGGCATTGTTGCTTGCCAAATTCAGCATAGCGATGTTATCGTATAAAGAAGCACCCGCTGCCCCCCAATAACCCGGACCTTCATCACAACCGCCATCCTGGGGATAGGGATTTACAAACTCATCCAGCACAGACAAAATTTTGGAAACGGCTGCCACACGTTTTGTCTCATCTTTTTCCAATAGTAAAACAGAATTCAACCAGTTAGAACAAATCCAGGGATTCCAGTTATTTGGTGGACGACCGTTTGCATTCTTCGTCATCCAGCCGTGTTGTTTAGTCATTAGTGGTTGAAAAATGCGGTTGTTTGTTTCATAATAAATACGTTTCCTTATTTGTGGTGATACCGCATCCAGCTTATCGCCCAGGAAATAGTCAACCCAAGCTAAGTAGGTAGCCGTTTCCGCACTGAACAACTCAACGAATGGTTGTGACACATCCATTAAGCCGGCATATTCTTTTGTCTGTGGAAGATGTGCGGAAGCACCCCAAAACGATTCTTCACAAATAGACCATACGCCATTGATGATAGGGTCAATAAAACGGCCCTTGTTCTCGTAAACCTCGGCCAATAATAAGGTTCCTAACACATCCCGCTTTTTAAAACTTATATTTTGATATTCATTTCTGTCTCCTGTGCGTTCAATTAATAGAGATTTTGTAGCCGGGATGGAGGGCCAATCATAGATGAGATAGCTTTCTGCCTGTTTTACAAAAGACTTCATCATCGCTTCATCAGCTTTAGCCCACCCGGTTCTGTCACTTGTTTTAGGAAAAGGTGTCCATTTAGTTTGTGGAATTAAAATCGCAGCAAGATTTTCCTTTGAATATTTACCGCTCAGCAGGTTTTTATTTTGAGCCTGCAATTGT
>DAIQPL010000130.1:0-8949 GCA_036787395.1 Flavisolibacter sp.
AACCCATTAGTCATGGAAGGAAAAAAAGCTAAGATTTTATTATGCGAAGACGATCCAAATTTGGGAAGTGTTCTAAAGAATTACCTGGAACTAAATGATTATAACGTAACGCTCGAACGTGATGGCCGCCTTGGACTCGCGGCCTTTCAACGCGAACAATTTGAGCTTTGTATGCTGGACGTAATGATGCCTAACATGGACGGATTTACTTTGGCAGAGGAAATCCGCGATATCAATCCGGATGTTCCTCTTTTCTTTTTGAGTGCTAAAACCATGAAGGAGGACATTATCCAGGGGTACAAGCTGGGCGCCGATGATTATATTACGAAACCTTTTGACAGCGAGGTATTGCTGCATAAAATAAAAGCCATTCTCAAACGTAATGAGGAGCTGAACCGCGAGGCAGAGAATAAGGAGTTTGACATGGCTTCTTACCATTTTAATCCAAAATTGCGTGAGCTTTCACATGATGGTAAAATGCAAACCCTTTCTCCAAAAGAAAATGAGTTATTAAAAATGCTGTGTGAGCATTTGAATGATCTTCTACCAAGAGAACAAGCCTTAAAACGTATTTGGGGAAGCGACACTTACTTCAATGGCCGGAGTATGGATGTGTACATTGCCAAATTGCGCAAGTACCTGAAGGATGACCCAAAAATTGAGATCGTTAACATTCACGGAAATGGTTTCCGCCTGGTGGTGCAAGAGTAACCTTGCCCCTCTCAGGCACACACCCTTAAAGTTGAGATATATTTTAGCACTCAGGCAGATCGGTTACCTGAGTGCTTTTTATTGGGTAACCAGCTATGGAATATCTATCAGGCTGTTGTTGCGTCGCACTCTTCAGCGTTTGGCTCCCTTATTCAAATACAGTTTACTGAGAACCCGGACATGCATTAATAAGTAAAAAGCACTCTTGAAAGCATCGGGTATGTAAGCTCTTACGGATTGGTAACGGGTCTCGGATCAAAAAAGTTTTCCTGCTCTATAATTTTCCCCTCTTCATTTATCTTAAACCGGTCAATAATTCGTAAGACACAGGCTGGTTGAAGTATCTGGCAGTGAAATTCTGCAGTTACAGAAGTCTCTTCTTCATTTACATAACTGTCTATGAACGTTACATCACCTACCAGGGAAGGAAGCGGTGCCCACCATTGTTGCCTTATATTTTCTTTACCGAAAAGCGGGTTTTGTGAACCACCGGGACAAAGAGGTGCACGAAGTACTACATCGTCAGCATAAGGAATGGCATCAAAGTTTTTGGCACCCAGCCCTTTTACTACATAATCTTTTGCCAATTGATGCATAACATCTGTTTTAGTAAGTAAAGCTGATTCCATGGTTATAAAATTTAAAATGATTGTTTGTTTTTATTTATTCACTTTGGAAATTGAGGGTGTTGCTTGATTTTCCGTATTTGCCGGAGATGTCGGTCGGTATGTCCGAAAACATAAATATAAACCTGGTGAACGTTCGGCCTGCCTGGCTTCATATAATAGCTTCGCAGGTCTGCTGCTGTTGTTTTTAAATAATCAATTGATTCGTTTCTCATCTTTAAAAACCATTCTACGTTATTCTTTCCTTCATTTAAACCCATAGGCACCGTGAATGTAAAAGGCTTGGTATATTCACCAGTCACATGAGGTTTTTCTTCCATGATGAATCCCAGGTAAACACTATCAGGCTTTACCGTTTTGTTTAATTCTGTCTGTGGGCCTGTATTCATTGCCTGGCTTATTTCCCTGTCAAAAAGCAATTCGTAAATAGCCAAATGTTCTACCACTTGTTTGATAGACCACCGGTCAGGAGATTCTTTAAAATTCCACTGTTTGGCAGAAAGGTTTCGAGTCTCCATAATAAGCGAGTCCCGTGTGCGGTTAAGATTTTCCAACAAATAGGTACGGTCACTATCTGTCCAGCCCTGAGCCTGCGCTTTTTGAGATGTACCATACAAAAAACAAACAAGTAAGAGGAGAGCAATTTTTTTCATTTTTGGTTGAATTATAACTAATGTTAAACATCAGCATCCAAAACTAAAATGTCTATCTGTTTATTGATTGTAAAACTGCGTCAACCTCTTGTAAAAATGCGTCAATGAATACAGTTGTTGTATTCAACGCAGGAAATAATGGGCTAAAAAGCAACAAGATGTTTTAAGAATAAGCTCTGTAGTTTCTAATGTTTTACATAAGGTGAAGGGGTCTCGTCCATCCAACCCTGTAATTGATGAAAGGCGGCAACAAAGCGTTCAAACCTGTTTTTGGTATCAGGCCACTTTATGTTTTTCTCGTACATCTTATAGTATAAATGTTCATATGCTATTCTGCAATCAGCCGTATCATAAAAACTATTTTTCCATTCAGGAAACAAATTCTCATAGTATTCCAATTGAAACCCATTACCATACATTTTCAAAAGGCTTGGTGTGCTTCGAATATCGAGGTAATCTATCTTGCCTGTTAATCCCCATGCAAAATATTTTTCCCAAAAACTAAAGTGATTTTTTAACCTGGCACGTAGCTCTGAATCCGATTCTTTATGCTTCGCTTTTATACGCCATTGATTATTTTCCACAGAGAAAGGATTTTGAGCCGTAGCAGTGAAGTCGTTAGGCAAACCATTAAACCGATAAACTGCTCTTTTCATTTTGTCGGTACAAACCAGTTCTTTGTCGTCAACTTTATTGACAACTAATTCGACAAGTTCCTTTTTCCGGTTAACAAGGATAAGGTTCTGCTCTTTAAAATACCATTTACCATTCTCAAAAGAATTTAGGTAGCTAGAATAGGTACCATCAGCTTGGAGGTCAATAAAGTTAGCGGCTGTTAAACGCTGATCTTTTATTCCACCATACTTTGTAAGATTTTCAATTACCTGTTTTTTAGTTTGGTCTTCGTTATACAACCAAACTTTTTGAAGGAGATCATTTTTATCCTTGCAGGAAATAATAGTACATGCGAGGATAAAGAGGTTTAACCAATAGCTGTTTTTCAAAAGCAGTTTGCACATACAAAACAAAATACTGAATTACATATTGAAAAGAGAAGGTCCATAGGAAGACGGCGGGTTCTTTCCTAAATGTTCATAAGCTTTGGGAGTAGCCTCCCTTCCACGCGGTGTTCTTTTTATAAATCCCTCCTGGATCAAAAAAGGCTCGTACACTTCTTCCAGCGTACCGGCTTCTTCTCCTACTGAAGTAGCAATGGTTGAGAGACCAACCGGACCTCCTTTGAACTTCTCGATAATGGTAGAAAGAATTCGATTATCCATATCATCTAAACCATGCTCGTCCACATTTAATGCTTTCAAGGCATGTTGTGTAATGCCTATATCAATTTGCCCATCATTCAAAACCTGTGCAAAGTCTCTTACCCTGCGCAACAATCCGTTGGCAATACGGGGCGTCCCGCGGCTACGCCTGGAAATTTCAGCCGCCGCTTCACCGGAAATTTCTACCTGTAGAATACTGGCAGCCCTGAGAATGATCTTCTTCAGAACTTCTGCTGTATAATATTCCAGTCTTGATTTAATTGCAAAGCGGGAAAGTAAGGGCGCCGTTAACAAACCGCTTCTTGTAGTAGCGCCAATCAAGGTAAAAGGGTTTAGATTGATTTGTATGCTCCGTGCATTTGGACCGCTATCGATCATGATATCGATCTTGTAATCTTCCATGGCTGAATACAGGTATTCTTCCACTACAGTGCTCAAACGGTGAATTTCATCAATAAACAAAACGTCGTTTGGCTCGAGGTTGGTTAGTAAACCGGCAAGATCACCTGGTTTTTCAATCACCGGTCCTGAAGTTTCTTTGATGTTCACACCTAATTCATTAGCAACAATTCTTGACAAAGTGGTTTTACCCAAACCTGGCGGACCATGAAACAGCACATGATCCAACGCTTCGCCACGGATCTTTGCTGCCTTGATAAAAATGACAAGGTTTTCAATCACCTGGTTTTGTCCTGAAAACTCTTTGATTTCCGTAGGACGTATGCCATTTTCGAACTCTTTATCAATGGGTGATAAACTCCCGCCTTCTGTATTTAAGTTAGGATTTGCCATATTGAATAAACTAAAAGCTTCAAAGAGGAACTAGTCCACGCTTGAGCTTTGAATAGCTGTAAAGCTAAGGCTTTTAGCAAAGTTTCCGGCCTAACAAATGCTTAAAGGTTAAACTACATTTGGGTGAAAATTAAAGAACATGAACATCGGCGTTTTAGGAACCGGAACAGTTGGTGAAACCATTGCCTCCACTTTAACCGAAAAAGGATTTAATGTAAGAATGGGTAGCCGCACCGAAAACAATGCAAAGGCAGCAGCGTGGGTAAAGCGATCGAACAACCATGCAACACAAGGGGATTTTAATGATTCTGCAACCTTTGGTGATATTTTGTTTTTATGTCTGAACGGCGCTTATACTTTAAATGTTATCAACAGGATTGATCGGGAAAACCTAAGAGGAAAGATTATTATAGACATTACGAACCCTCTTGATTTTTCAAAAGGGATGCCTCCGCAAATCCTGGGAGGATTAGGCAACTCCAACTCATTGGGCGAGGAAATACAAAGAGCTTTACCTGAGTCGTTCGTGGTAAAAACATTGAACACTGTAAATTATAAACTAATGGTAGACGCCAGGGAAGTAAACCACGGCGATCATCACTTATTTATTTGTGGCAATAACCTCGATGCAAAAAATAAAGTAAAGCATTTCCTGGTTGATAATTTTTACTGGAGAGCCAATCATCTTATTGACCTTGGCGGTATTGAATCCGCAAGAGCAGTAGAAGCAATCGTTCCTTTCTGGGTGCTGGTGTATCGCTCTTTAGGAACACCTTTATTTAATTTTAAGATAGTGCACGGATAGCTCATTCCTGAAACTACGTGACATGTTTCATCATATTCAATATTAAATCCGGGTCGGGGCAATTATTCAAATATTTTTCTCTTTCTGAAAATTTACACACGCCGGGATAGTCACCTTCATGTCCTTCCATGTTGAGGATGATTTGAAAATGCAAATGCGGAGGCCATTGTCCATTTTCGAAAGGAATGCCAAACTCCGCAAATACATCTCCTTTCTCTATGTGTTGACCTTCCTCCAAATTCTTTATAGAGTTTAAGCTGAGATGACCATATAAGGTGTAAAAGGTCAATCCGCTCAATTGGTGTGTTAATATAATAGTAGCACCGTAATCTCCATACCGGTTATTAAAAGCAAAGCTGTGCACAATTGCATCAAGCGGCGTTCTTACCTGGGTATAAGGTCGTCCCCAGATATCAATGCCAAGATGTAACCGGCGAGGTTCTTCCTTGCTTGATTCATATCCCGAAGAAACGTTAGGATGTGGGCCGAAAATTTCACTCCTGCTATAAATAGTTCTATGTTCATTATAACCACCAATTCCATATTTTGCACCGGACGCCTTGAGCTTTGAATTTATGTATTGTGTGAAGAGGTTAGTATTTGCAAGAATATCTTCGGTGAGATCTGTGTTCTTATCTGTAAAATCCATCAATAGAAGTTTATCCTCTTTGTCATAAGGCACTACCGGATAGAAAATACCCTTATCTGCTGTCAACCGCTCTTCAAAAATCTTTACTGTCATGTGATATCAATTGATAACTTTAGAAGTTCACGATAAAATTAAACTAAGCACATGATGAAAAGATTGATTGCCCTGGCTGCTATAGCTTTCAGCATTAGCAGCTTTGCACAAAACAACCCGCTTTGGATGCGGTACCCTTCGATTTCACCCGATGGAAAAACCATTATTTTTTGTTACAAAGGAGATTTGTATAAAGTACCGAGCTCCGGAGGCGAAGCCTATCCTCTAACCATTCACGAAGCATATGACTATATGCCTGTGTGGAGTCATGATGGTAAATGGATCGCTTTTGCATCAGACCGTTATGGAAATTTTGATGTGTATGTAATGCCGGCAACTGGCGGCGAAGCAAAACGCTTAACCTTTCATTCTGCAAATGATTTTCCGTATGATTTTTCAGTAGACAACAAAACCGTTTTATTCGGCACGAACCGTAATGACGTGTCCACATCTGCACGTTTTCCACAACGTAGCCTTTTCCAGAAATTATACCAGGTACCCCTTACAGGTGGACGTTCGGTTATGTTCAATTCTGCTGGTGCAGAATTCGCCCGCTTTAACAGCAAAGGAGATAAAATTATTTTCCAGGACCGTAAAGGATTTGAAGACGCTTATCGCAAACATCATACTTCTTCTGTTACAAGAGATATCTGGGTCTACGATACAAAAAAGGATGAATATGTACAGGTTTCTTCATTTGAAGGCGAAGACCGTGATCCTGTTTGGGGAAGCGACGACAATACATTTTATTACCTGAGTGAAAAAGATGGCTCCCAAAACATTTATAAAGGTGTAGTTGGCGGACAATCAAGTGTCACTCAATTATCCAAGTTTAAAGAACACCCTATACGCTTTTTAAGCCGCGCCAATGATGGTACTCTTTGCTTTACTTATGATGGTGAAATCTACACCATGAAAGAAGGCAATGCTCAACAAAAAGTAGCCATAAGCATTAACTCTGATACCCGTGGCAATGATGAAAAAATTCTTCCGGTAAATGCAAACGTTACCCAAACAGCACTTTCTCCCAACGGAAAAGAAATTGCTTTTGTGGTTCGCGGTGAAGTATTTGTTACTTCTGTGGAAGGCGGTTTAACTAAACGTATTACCAACACGCCACAACAAGAAAGAACCGTGAAGTTTAGTCCTGATGGACGAACCCTGTATTACGCTTCAGAACGGGGTAACAGCTGGGACGTTTATAAAGCGTCTATCGACAGGAAAGAAGAACCTTATTTCTACGCCTCCACGGTTGTGAAAGAAGAACCTTTGATTGCGACGGAGGCGGACGAATTCCAGCCTGAACTTTCCCCTGATGGAAAAGAAATTGCTTACCTGGAAGAGAGAAATATTTTGAAGGTATATAACATCGCTTCTAAGAAAAGCCGCACCATTGTTCCTAAAGGTGTCAACTTTTCTTACGCTGATGGAGACCAGTATTACAAATGGTCGCCGGATGGAAAATGGATTACGTTCAATTCAGCAGAAGGACGTTGGGGCGCTGCAGAAGTAGCTCTGATGAAAGCCGATGGTAGCGGTGAAAGAAAAAACCTTACGGAGAGTGGCTTTTTTGATGGCAGTGCACAGTGGGCTTTTGGTGGTAAAGCTTTGTTGTGGACCACTGATCGTGACGGCAAAAAACCTCTGGCATACCAGGGTGCAAGAGAAGTAGATGTATACGCTATGTTTTTTGACCAGGAAGCGTATGATAAATTCAAATTGACCAAAGACGAATTTACGCTGCTCAAAGAAAAAGAAGACAACGATAAAGAAGCCGCAAAAAAAGATAGCAGCCTGAAGATTACACCGCCTTCAAAAACGTGGGAGCCCTTGTTTGAAGGTTTAGCCAATCGAAAATTGCGCCTTACTATCAACTCAGGAAACATCTCGAGCTATTTATTAAGCAATGATGGCGAAAAATTATATTTCACAGCCCGTATGGAAAAAGGATACGATCTGTGGATGACCAACCCACGTACAAAAGAGACAAAGCTCGTTGCAAAGTTAGATGGCGGCCCTGCCGGTTTAGATGTAAGCAAGGATAATAAAACGTTGTTTGCAGTAAGTGATGGTAAGATTATGAAAGTGGATGCGGAAAGCGGAAAGATTACTCCTATTACTGTAAATGGCGAAATGGTATTAAAAGCAAACGAAGAAAGAACATATATTTTCGATCATGCCTGGCGGCAGGTTGCAAAGAAATTTTATGACCCCAACCTGGGTGGTGTTAACTGGAGCCAGTATCATACACAATACGCAAAGTTTCTGCCTCACATCAATAATAACTACGACTTCCAGGAGCTTTTAAGCGAATTTTTAGGTGAGTTGAATGCGTCCCACACAGGTGGCCGCTATGCTCCGCAACAACAAACCGGTGATGCTACGGCAAGTCTTGGAATATTGTATGACGAAATGTATGAAGGCATTGGTTTAAAGGTTATGGAAGTGTTGGAAGGCGGCCCCTTTATTAACGCAAAAACAAAGATTAAAAAGGGTGTCATTGTTGAAAAAATAGATGGAGAAGAGATCAACAATACATTTGACTGGGTTCGTTTGCTTAATCGCAAGTCAGGTAAAAATGTATTACTAAGTCTTTATGATCCTACCACCAAACAGCGTTGGGACGAAACTACAAAACCAATTACACAAGCTGAAGAACAGGCGCTGTTGTATCAACGCTGGGTGAACAACAACCGCAAAAAAGTAGAAGAACTTTCGGGCGGTAAAGTAGGTTATGTTCATGTGCAGGGAATGAATGACCAAAGCTACCGTAGCACCTACGAAGATGTGTTAGGTAAAGCGGCAGGTAAAGAGGCGTTGATTGTAGACACCCGCTTTAATGGTGGCGGCTGGCTACATGATGACCTGGTGACTTTCTTAAGTGGTAAAAAATATTTAAGTTTCTCACCTCAGGGAATCACCCCCAATTCAAGTGAGCCGGCTAGTAAGTGGACGTCTCCTTCCACTGTATTGATGAGCGAAAGCAATTATTCCGACGCCTTTATTTTCCCATATGCTTATAAAAGTTTAGGTATTGGCAAAACCATTGGTATGCCGGTACCCGGAACCGGTACAGCCGTGTGGTGGGAAACACAGATTGATCCAACTTTAATATTTGGTATTCCAATGGTAGCTACCATTGGCAAAGAGAAAAGACCAACCGAAAACCTGCAGTTGGAACCGGATATTAAAGTACCGAACGATTTTAAATCTGTATTGAGTGGAAAAGACCCCCAACTGGAAAGAGCCGTGAAAGAAATGTTGGAGGAGATAAAAACCAAAAAGAAAGATTTCTAATTCTTTAAATAAAGCCCCTAAAATTTAGGGGCTTTATTTTTTG
>DAIQPL010000130.1:9049-10374 GCA_036787395.1 Flavisolibacter sp.
CAAATTCCGTTCTTAGTAGCGATGCTCCTATCAAACACCAACCTACCCCGTTTAGTCTTTACAACTGTGCTTTGCCTTTTCATTTTTATAGCAGGCGCCCAACAGGTAACCGGCGTATGGAAAGGCAAGATCAATAAGAAGAATGTAGAGGTGAAGATGATTCAAAATGGCGACAGCCTTACGGGTACTTCGTACTATTATGAATCAGCCTCCAATTACCGGCGCTATAGCATTAAAGGATACTTTGATGAAAACAATAACAGTGTAGTATGGTGGGATGATCAGCTCATTGAAGACAGGGATAGCAAGCTGCTAAGCCCTGGAGCAACCGCCCTACTGGCTGTAGCCGATTTTAATTGCCCCGGCGGTACCGAAATGTATTTAGAAGGCAAGGCTTCTCCAAAAGATGATCCGAATGAAAAAAAGGGTATCGTGGATTTAACTAAAACCGGTGAACCTTATTTTCCGGATGAATGGGATTTCGTTGTAGATAATTATACCATCGGGGCAAATGATCCTGATATTATCGACAGTATTTTTATGATTGCTTTTGTACCTACAAAACGCCCGGCACAAAGACCAATCTTTCATGAAGAGTATAAAGAAACGCAGCTACCTCCTGTAAAGCCTGGCATGGCAGTTATCCCAATGCGTGGATCAAAGCCAGTGAAGCCCGAAATAAGACCCTTAACGATTGAAGAAAAATACATCTCCCGCAACAAAATAGTGGCTGCTGAAATTCCTGTTGAAGGGGATTCTATTGAATTGCGATTTTATGATAACGCTGAAATAGACGGAGATTCGATTTCTTTATTTCTAAACGACAAACTAATTTTTACAAACATCCGGTTAACGGACAAAGCTTATACAATAAAACTGGCTGCAAAAGATTTATCCGACAGTAATGAGTTAACAATGGTAGCTGAAAACCTGGGCTCTATTCCTCCTAACACTGCTTTTATGGTAGCCATTGTGGGAGATAAACGTTACGAAGCAAAACTAGCAAGCACAGAAAACAGCAGTGCGATGATAAGAATGGTAAAACAATAATTCTGCTAACCTGGTAATTGTATGAAAAGCCACTGCGTTCTCTGCGCCTCTGCGAGAAACACCTATGCTTCTTGAAAGGCATGTTCTATTTCAGGTAAGTCAATATACCGAAGCAATTTTTCTTCCAACACATCAGCCATGGTCTCAAAATAAAGAACCACATCTTCTCTAACATTTTTTTGTAACCACCGGAACCCGCCCGGTAATCGTTCGAGAATCTCCCTATCCTGCAAATATTCGAGGCAGTGAATATCGGTTGGAGTTAGTCCTATAGC
>DAIQPL010000401.1:0-3392 GCA_036787395.1 Flavisolibacter sp.
CCCCGGCAACATTAAAAACAAGGCGAACAGGATCGGCCTTGCCACCAATTCCCAGTGGATGCACTTCGCAGGAAGGTGTATCATCAGCAATGCTTTCACAAATTTCCAGCATATGTGACCCTAGTACCATTTCATTGCCGGGTTCAAAGTGATACGTATAATCTTCCATAAAAGAATTACCACCTTGCAAACCTGTGGCCATTACTTTCATGGCGCGTACAAGCGCTGCTGTTTTCCAATCACCTTCTGCTGCAAAACCATAACCATCGTTCATCAGGCGTTGTGCTGCCAGCCCGGGTAACTGCACCATGCCATGTAAATCTTCAAATGTGTCCGTAAAGCCTTTGTAGGCCCCTTCTTCTAAAAAACGGCGCAGTCCAATTTCAATCTTTGCTGCTTCGCGGAGGGAGTTGTATTGTGAACCGTTTTTTTTAAGTGTGTCAACTAATTTATACGCACTTTCATAGACAGCACATAAATTATCAATATCCTTTTCTTTTGTTTCATTAATCACTTTCACCAGGTCGCCAATGCCATGTGTGTTGACGGCATAACCAAACTTCATTTCAGCTTCTACCTTATCACCTTCGGTTACGGCAACAAAACGCATATTGTCTCCAAACCTTACAAACCGTGCACCTTGCCAGTCATGCCAGCCTGCTGCAGCCCTTGTCCATGTGTTGATTTTATCCAACACTTTCTCATTCTGCCAATGACCGACTACGACTTTTCTTTTCAAGCGCATACGGCTCATAATAAACCCTGCCTCCCTATCGCCATGTGCCGATTGATTCAGGTTCATGAAGTCCATGTCGATGGTGTTCCATGGAATATCGCGGTTGAATTGCGTATGCAAATGCAATAGGGGTTTTTGCAGGATCTTTAGCCCGTTGATCCACATTTTAGCAGGGGAGAACGTATGCATCCATGTGATAATACCAATACAATTTTTTACATTGTTTGCCTCCTGGAAAATAGCATAAATCTCTTCCGGCGATTTTACGGTGGGCTTGAAGACAACCTTCACCGGTATTTGTTTCGCAGCATCTAATGAAGCAACAATTTGTTGGGAATGGTCTGCCACCTGTTTTAGCGTTTCTTCACCATACAAATGCTGGCTTCCGGTAACAAACCAAACTTCCAATTTTTTTAACTCGTTCATATTTATTATTAAGGATGATCAACTAAGGGGTACCTGTTACAATTCACCTGCTAAATGTTTTATACTGTTGCGGGTTATGTACTGACAAGAAACTCATAACTATTCTTTACAGGTTTTACTACTGCCCGTAATAGGAATTTCCACCATGTTTGCGTTCGTAATGTTTTTTAATCAGGGCATCTTTCAGGCGGGGTGCAGCGGCATTAATCTGCGTGGTTAAAAATGCCATTTTTGCAATAGACTCCAACACAGCGCTGTTATATACCGCTTTCTGTGCTGTGTTGCCCCACGTAAAGGGTGCATGATTACCAACAAGGATCATTTCTACTTCTTCATAATTTAAACCACGTTCAGTGATGCAGTCCATAATCTGGAAACCTGTTTTGTATTCATAATCACCTTCAATCATTTCATCATTCATAGGTGCTGCACAGGGTATATCCACTGTGTTGTGATCGGCATGCGTGGTTCCAAAAATAGGAATGTCTTTTTGTGCCTGGGCCCATGCAGTGGCATACTCAGAATGCGTATGAGAGATCCCGCCAATATTTTGCCAGTGCTTGTATAAGACTGCATGCGTTTTGGTGTCAGAAGATGGCCGCAAATTGCCTTCAACAACATTGGCATCAAAATCAACAATAACCATCTTTTCAGGAGTTAATTCCTGGTAAGCAACGCCACTTGGTTTAATGGCAAATACGCCAAGGCTCCTGTCTACCGCACTTACATTGCCAAAGGTGAAAAGTACAAGACCTAATTTAGGTAATTGCATATTAGCTTCGTAAGCCTGTTGTTTTATATTTTGGTATTTACTCATTGGCGGTTGAATAGTAAGCTAAACGTACAAGAGTGCGATGGCGCCGCTGCGCCACAGGCAGCAAGAGAAGGTGATAGCAGCAATGCTGTCTGGCTCATAGAATTAAATATTTTGTGTTTCGATAAATGCACCAAGCCTTTTATATTGCTCATATCGTTTTTGATAATAGCCGGTGTTTTCTTTTCGAGGATGATACTCTGCATCGAAACCCTGGCCCATCGCCTGCATGGCGTCCTCTACCCTGGGATAAAGACCCGCTGCTGTTGCCGCAAACATAGCAGCGCCCATAGCACAGGTTTGTTCCGACTTGTGAATGCGGATGGGCATATTCATAACATCGGCCATTACCTGCATAATATAAGGCGATTTTTTAGCCACTCCGCCAAGACCAATCAAACCTTTGATGGGGATACCTTGCTCTACAAACCGCTCCACGATAGCCCTGGCGCCAAAACAAGTTGCTTCCACCAGTGCTTTAAACAGTTGCGGTGCATCAGTGCCTAAATTTAAATTGATAACAGCACCTTTCAATAATTGGTTCGCATCAGGAGTTCTGCGGCCATTTAGCCAGTCAAGTGCCAGTTCATCGTTTTCGTTTAGAGGAAGCAGGGCTGCTTCAGAAGAAAGTCCTGTGAGAATGTGATCCTGTATCTGTTTTTTTATTCGTTCATCCTCCACATACTTCAAGGGCCAGCTTAATAAATTTCTGAACCAGGCATACGTATCGCCAAAAGCACTTTGGCCTGCCTCCATACCAATCATAGAAGGCAATACAGACCCAGGAACCTGTCCGCAAATACCCCTCACCAAAATATCATTTACTTCACGGGCAGGAGCTACTAACATATCGCACGTAGACGTACCCATAACCTTGCTAAGGTGGTAAGGTTCTATTTGCCCGCCCACTGCACCCATATGTGCATCAAAGGCGCCAATGCCGATTACTACATCATCCGGCAATCCTAATCTTTGCGACCATTCTTTACTGATTGTTCCTGCTCCTTGATCCGATGTATATGTTTTGGTAAACAGTTTTTGTGTAAAGCCTTTTAACAGAGGATCAAGGGAAGCAAAAAAATTATCAGAAGGTAGTCCGCCAAATGCTTCTGCCCACAAAGCTTTGTGACCTGCCGAGCACACGCCCCTTTTTAATTGGGTTACATTGGTGCCTCCGGTTAACAGAAAAGGAATCCAGTCGCAATGCTCTACCCAGGAATTTATTTGTTCTCTTACCTCTTTGTCTTCTCTCAGCACATGTAACAGTTTTGCCCAAAACCATTCGGAAGAATAAATTCCTCCCACAAATTGCAAATAGTTTGTCCCGTTTTTCCCCGCATGCTCATTTATTTCTGCAGCTTCTTTTGTAGCCGTATGGTCCTTCCACAATACAAACATGGCGTTTGGATTTTCTTC
>DAIQPL010000402.1:0-3384 GCA_036787395.1 Flavisolibacter sp.
AACTAACTACGTTTGTAGTTGCCTCTATTTTATTTTTTTATCAGTCATTTGCTCAAACACGAACAGTTACAGGAACTGTAACTGACCAAACAGGTAAGGGTGTTCCCGGCGTGACGGTTACCGTAAAGGGTAGTTCAACCTCCACTCAAACCGATGCTAGTGGAACATATCGTATCAATGCATCGGATAATGCTACGCTGTTGTTTTCTTCAGTTGGCTTTAGCTCAACGGAGATCCCGGTTGGTACAAATAATTCGGTTGATGCCTCGCTAAGCGCAGCCAACAGTAATTTGGATGAGATAGTTGTAATTGGTTATGGTACTTCCAGGAAAAGGGACCTCACCGGTGCCGTTACTACGGTACAGGCAAAAGATTTCAATAAGGGAATTTTTACGTCTCCGGACAACCTGATCCAGGGAAAAGTTGCCGGAGTGCAAATAGTAAATAATAGTGGCCAACCCGGCGGTGCAGCAACAATAAAGATCAGGGGTAATTCGGCCGTAACAGGCACAGGAAGTCCATTGTTCGTTATAGATGGTGTTCCCTTAGACGGGCGAACTGCCAGACCTGGGGTTGGCGATTTGGGGTTCGGAGATAGCAACCCTGCTTCCAATCCTCTCAATTTTACAAATCCTGCGGATATAGCATCCATGGATGTCTTAAAAGATGCGTCTGCTACGGCTATTTACGGTTCAAGAGCTGCGTATGGAGTTGTGCTCATCACAACAAAAAAAGGACAAGCTGGGCCGCCTAAAGTTGATTTCGGTGCTTCAGTGGGATATTCTAACATCATGAGAAAAATTGACGTTTTGGATGCAAGCCAATTCAAGCAAGCCTTAACTTACTACGGTGCCGAAGCGTCACATGACAAAGGCGGCGACGTAAACGCGTTTGATGAAATTACACAAACAGGTTTGGTGCAGACGTATAATATTGGTATGAGCGGTGGTACCGATAATGCAAAATATCGTTTTTCATTAAGTGCATTGGACCAGGAAGGTATCATTATAAAAACAGGATTTAAAAAATATACGGCCTACCTGGGTGGACAATTTAAATTCCTGGAAAGTAAAAAATTGGGGTTGGATCTCAGTATTCTTCCCAGTCAGTTTATAGAAGAGATTGCTCCTATTTCAAATAATGCCGGCGCGGAAGGTAGCATGATAGGGCAGGCGCTTCAGTGGAATCCTACGCAGCCGCTTAGAGTAAAAAGAGCTAACGGTACTGATTCAATTGTGAACGTTGGGGGTACAAGTATTATTAATCCGGTAGGTATTTCTGAAGCCTACAATGACGAGGCTAAAGTAACTACTATCCTTAGCAGCATCTCTCCTTATTTTAAATTCACGAATTGGTTGGAATATAGAATGCTTTATAGTATTAATTATAGCTCCGGTAGCAGACGAACTTCTGTAAAGCCTGATATTAACCTTGCGGCTATTCAGAATAAGGGATATGCCCTAATCGGACAGAATGAATTAGTCACGCAGCAACTAACTCATACATTGAATTTTAATAGACAAGTAGCCTCCGATTTGAATCTTAATGCTTTAATTGGTTATGAATATTTAAAGTATGTCAATAAAGGGTATAGTTTAGGTGGGGAAGGAATTCAAAGTGCTGGTGGGTTTGGCAACTTTGGATTAGACTATACCGATTATGTTCAATATAGTAACGGTACCAACCGTGGTATAAGTTCTTTTAACGACCCTACCTATGAAATACAATCTTATTTCGCGAGAGCAGCATTCAATTATAAGGATAAATATCTTGTAACCGGTACTTTCAGAGCAGATGGCTCTACCAAATTCGGGGAAAACAATAAGTATGGTTATTTCCCCTCTTTTGCTGCGGGATGGGTCGTTAGCAAAGAAGATTTTTTTAATGCGACCTTTTTTAACTCCTTAAAAATAAGGGGTGGTTGGGGCAAAACCGGAAACCAGGAATTTCCTTCTGGCGCGTCGCAGGGCCGGTATGGTTTAAGTGCCAGCGGAACTACTGTAAGTTTAACCAGGCTTAATAATCCTAATGATGATCTGAAATGGCAGTCTGACAGGCAGTATAACATAGGAGCGGATATTTCTTTCTCAAGAAATAAATTTTCGGTAACCATGGATTATTTCAACAAGAGAACGTCAGACTTGCTCTTTCCAAGTTTTCCCGCACAACCTGCCGCCCCGGGAGCTCCTATCAAATGGATCAATTTACCAGGCAATATAGATAACACAGGATTTGAATTTTCCGTAAATGCAGCGGTGATTAACGGGCCAGATATGAGTTGGGACGTAAACGTAAATGCTACTTTCCTAAAAAATAAAGTATCAGGACTTGCCACAGGGATTCCAACCGGTGATCTGGATGGTCAAGGTATTACCGGTACACAGGTACAACTTATCACCAACGATCAGCCCATGAATGTGTTTTATACGAGAGAGTTTTTAGGAATGGATAAAGCAACGGGTGAAGCTGATTATAGAGATGCTGGTGATGTATTTTATTATGTAGGAAATCCAAACCCAAAAAATTTATTAGGATTCAGCACAACTTTCCGGTACAAAAAATTAAGTTTAAACGCTGCCATGAACGGTACTTTTGGTCATGTGATATATAATAATACATTGAATAATGTTATTAATGTGGGCAATATCAAGGGTGGTAGGAATATTGCGCTTTCCGTATATGAAGATCCTGTAAAAGAATCTTTTGGTAACAGGGTAACCGCTTCCTCCCGTTTTCTGGAAAACGGAAATTATTTGAAACTTGCAAATGCCACTCTTTCATATGATATTGGTAATGTGGGACAAATTTTCAAGGGAGCCAGTGTATATGTTACAGGCCAAAACTTATTTGTAATCACGAAGTTTAGCGGTTTTGATCCGGAAGTGAACGTAGATAAAAGAAGTAATGACGTTCCTTCTGTAGGGATAGAGTACATACCTTATCCTTCTGCAAGGACTATAACCCTTGGAGTGAATTTTTCATTATAGAAACTGTAAAATTTTAAAGATGCTAAAGAAAATAGTAACGATACTTTGTTTTTCACTGGTGTTGGCTAATTGTACCAAGCTAGACGAAAAATTGAATAGTAATTTGTCTTTCGACCAGGTAGGTGGTGGTGGAAGCGGTAATGTGAATGCCTTATTAAATGGTGTTTATAATAATATACGACTTCCATTTCAAAATCACGAAAACATATATTGTCTTTGGGAAATGACAGGTGATGCGCTGGTTGGTCCTACCCGCGGCCCTGACTGGGACGATAACGGTCAGTTACGTGTATTATACGCCCATAGCTGGACGCCTGATCATCCATTTATAAGAAATCTTTTTAATAACCTGAATGGAGTAGTTTTCGGAGCTACTGACTTATTGCGCTTTAACCCT
>DAIQPL010000403.1:0-3378 GCA_036787395.1 Flavisolibacter sp.
TAAAAGAGAGGCCCGTTTGGTTTTCATTTTTATTTTTTTGATACAAAAAATGCTTTTACAAAGAAGGTTCGTGTGCAAATGCATGATAGGTCCTAATTCAAACTGCAAAAAACAAAATGTAAAATAAAAAAACAGGCTCAATCCTTCTTTTGAATTTTGCCTTTTTACTTATAAGGATGGTAAACCGATTTTGCATTAGTTCATTTTCTTTGCCAGAAAAATTTTTTTCAAAAACTGATCTGTGTATTTTATAGTAGGTTCAAACCAGGGATGGAATAAAGGAAATGAATGTGGTGCATCAGCAAATGTTTTAACATCTGTATAAATGTTATTTTCTTTTAGCACTTTCATAAAATCATTCCTGCCGGCATGCATCCGTTCAACACTGCTGTTTATAAATAATGTTGGCGGAGTATGCTTACCCACATGGGTTAATGGCGAGGCTTCTTGCAGTAATTGCGGATTATCTTTTTTTGCATAGCCAAACCAATAGGTGGAAGCTGAGGTTTTCTTACTGTCATCTCCTTCGCCAGACTCCGGATGAATAAAAGACAGGATGCCGTCCAGATCAACAATTGCCTGAACGTTAGATGAGTGATGGAGATCACAGGTATTTCCTTCAAAAGAAGGATTGTCCCCGGTTGTTCCCAAAAATGCTGCCAGCTCTCCACCAGACGAAAATCCTAACACTGCAATTTTTGTTGTGTCAACCTTATATTCCTTAGCATTTTTTTTGACCCATCGCAAAGCAGCTTTTAAATCATGCACTGCAGCAGGATACAGTGCTTCCGTTGACAATCGGTATTCCGGAGTAAAGCAGGCATAACCCAAATTAGCCAGACGCTGTGCCAGTGGATAATGTTGCGACCTGTTACCAGATCTCCATCCGCCGCCATGAATGATGATAACAGCTGCATATACAAGTTTCTGTTTTGATGAAGGATAAAACGCGTCAATTAATAATTTACGTTCTCCAATTTTGCAATAGGTAATATTCTTTTTTTCTTTTACAGATTTAGAATGAAATTCACCGGCAATTTTTATGTTGGGATATTTTTTCTTTTCACTTGAATAAGCGCTGTAGGTAGTGTATGAAGTGTCCGGCTTATTTGTGATTCCGGTTGTTGACTGGGCAAAAATATTGGCATGATACAACAGGAAAATTGTTAAAGCATATTTTGATTTGTTTTTAAATAATAAAATGCTGTTTTGCATAGATTAATTTACACCTGTTATTTCATGGCCGACTTTACTATCCTTTCTGCTAGCGCAATATCCTGTTCCCTTAATCCGGTCAAAACTAATTCTGCTACGCGTCTTGCTCCATACTCGTTGAAATGCGTGTTGTCTTTCTGCCCTTCCGGATAAGATGGATGCTCGCGGGGATCTAATTGCATGAAGAGGAGCTTTGCACCTTCCGGGCCAAGTTGTTCTACCAGGTTGCGGCTTTTTGTATCAAGGTCAATTAAGGGAACATCGTATTGTTTTGCAATGTCATAACAGCCAGCGGTATATTCAACATGTGTTTGCATTTGCCTGCCCGCTTTATCAAACCGCATTCTTGTAACAGGTGTGATGATAACAGGGTAAGCTTTCTTCTCTCTCGTTTCCCTTATAAATTTTATAAGGTTGGTTTTATAATCAGGAACAGGGGTATAGCGATCTTTGTATTTTTCTTCTTTGGCTTCATCGTTGTGTCCAAATTGCATCAGTACATAATCACCTTCCTGCAAACTATCAGCAATAGGCTGCCACCAGTTCTCGCTAATAAAAGTACGGGTACTGCGTCCACCTTTGGCCCTGTTATCAATTGTTACGCTTGAATCAAATAAATACCTGAAAGGCATGCCCCATCCTGTAAGCGGAGCTCTTTTCGGTTCATATTCACACATGGTTGAATCACCAATTAAATAAACCTTTATCTTCTTCTTTGGAGGAAGAACGAAACCCATTAATAGAATGGCAATGAAACAGATGGTTTTCTTGCTCATGCTCAAACGCATTATTTTTTTACAGGAGTGTAGATATGGTTTGATATTCCCAGCTTAAGATTTCTGATCTCAGCCAATACAATTTCTGCCATTTTCCTGGCGCCTAGTTCACTAAAGTGTGTATCGTCTTTTTTGCCTTCCGGATAATTGGGATGTTCATTGGGATCAAGATAATTGAAAAGCAATTTCGAAGTTTCAGGACCCAATTGTTGCAACAACGCCTGGCTTTTGATATCAAGATCAATTAAGGGTACGTCATTTTTCCTGGCTACTTCTCTTACAAGATTTGAATAGACGTCATGTGTGCCTTGTATATGTCCAAGTAAATCAAACTTTCTCCTGGCAACAGGTGTGATGAGAACCGGAATTGCTTTTTTTAATCTGGATTCATTGATATAGCGGGTCAGGTTGTTTACATATTCTTCTTCAGTTGTATAGCTTGCTTTTGTCTTTACTTCATCATTGTGACCAAACTGAATAAAAACATAATCACCTTCCGTCACGTTATCAGCCACCGGTTGCCATAAACCTTCATCGATAAAAGTTTTTGTGCTTCTTCCATTCCTTGCCCGATTGTCAACGATAATTGTTGAATCAAAGAAATGAGTAAAAGGCATCCCCCATCCCGTTTCCGGATAAGCCTTGACTTCTTTGTTAGACATAGTAGAGTCTCCAATCAACCAGACCTTCGTCTTTTTTGCCGGAAGGGTGAATGCTACTACCAGAAAAACAGAAGCAATAAATAAAACGCTTTTCATCTTATTTTGTCAGGCTATTTATATACAGTTCGATATTTGTATAAAAAGAGTGAAGCTTAGTTTGACTAGCATCCGAACCGTCACCGGGATTGAAGCCATTCTTTTTCTCCCATTCATCAGGCATACCATCGCCGTCGGAATCTTTAGGAGCTGGTAAAGACTTTAAGAAAGGCCATGCATTGACTGTTTGTTCGTAAGGAGTGCCGTGAGGATAGCCGCCCTGCACATCAATTATTTTTCCGGACCTCTCTTTTACATCATTCGCAATGCGCTGATCAAGCGTATCTCTTGCAGGCAAACTGCAGCCGCCCTTTTCTAAAACCGCTTTATATGCTTGCTCTGCGGTTTCTTCTGGAACGCTTATAGCTGCATGCGGCTCACCAATTACTGCCAATTTCTTGTCGTCCTCTGTTCCGCCGTTACCCATATGAACCCCCAACCAGTTATTTTTCGATACATCTTCTGCTCCGTCAACATAGTTTCCATTCACATACCACTTGCCAAAGGGAATAACCGGTTTCTCCCATTTGCCCGGATTCACAATGCGATACTTTACATTTTTGTTTGTAGAAGGACCATACTTAAAATAATTGTTTACGATATTATAGTTACCACCTTCTCCTGCGTAA
>DAIQPL010000404.1:0-3377 GCA_036787395.1 Flavisolibacter sp.
GTGCTGATTCTTTGAAACTTTGCTAATCCATTTTTTGTATAGGTAAACGCCGTAATGGTTCCGGCTAATTCTTGCACAAGGTAAGCCCACCTTCCGTTTGGATGAAAATCAAAATGCCTTGGACCTGATCCGTCCTCCAGTTTAACAGATCGTCCTTTTGACGAATCAAGTTCGCCATTCACAACGTTGAAACCATAGACCATTAACTTATCAATTCCCAGGTCAGGTACAAAAAGAAAACGGTTGTCCGGAGATAATACTGTTGCATGTACGTGTGCACTTTTCTGTCTTTGTTTATTGATGCTGCTTCCTTTATGTTGTACCGTGCTTACTGCTTCACCAAGGCTACCGTCTTTTTGAACAGGCAATACGGCGGCCGTTCCACTGCTATAGTTACCGACAATCACCCACTTGCCTGTTTTATCGGCTGTAATGTAGCAAGGGTGATCGCCCATGGAACGCTGCTGGTTTAATGCTGAAAGTTTGCCACTTTGTTTGTCAAATGAAAATGCGGTTACCTTTCCGCCAACACCGGGTTCGGCATCTTCATTTACAGCATACACAAATTTCTTGTCAGTGGAAACTGCCAGGTAAGAAGGGTTGGAAGTTTTTATAGAATCAATTACAGTTGCTGCACCTGTTTTACTATCAAAATCATAAACATACACGCCTGTGCTTTTGCCATTGGTATAAGTGCCTGCCAGCAGGTATTGTTTTTTTTGAGCAAAAGAGGTCAAGGCAAAACATACTAAGGTGATGGAAAACATCAACTTCATAGAAGAGAAATTAAGTTGCTGAAGTTATTGCTTTCTCACCTTATTAAAATAACAAACGGTTACAAGCCCGGTAAAACCGTTCCTGTAACCGCTATTAAACACTAAAACAACACTTATTTATCAGGACCTTGTAAACATCCTGTCAGACGTATTTTTGTCATGACCGTATACATCGTCACGGAAATTCATCTTGCCATTTTCATCTGTCCAGGCGGTGTAATAGGTAATATATACCGGCTCTGGATTTTTTACTTTCACCGTTTGTTCCTTGTTGCTATTCAAAGCAGTTCTAATCTTATCCTGCGACCAATCGTTCTGATCACGCAAAAGATATTGAGTTAACTTTTCTGCATCACCCACTCTTATACATCCATGACTTAGGGCCCTGTCTTTTTTAGCGAACAAAGTCTTATCGGGGGTATCATGCAAATAAATATCGTAACTGTTGGGGAATAAAAACTTCACCTTACCCAACGCATTTTCTTTGCCCGGCAACTGGTTGATCGTTGGAATACTATCATTTTGTTTCACGACCTCCATATTTTTCTTTTTCAAATAATTTGGATCAGCTTTCATTTTAGGCATGATCTCACTTTGAACTATGCTTTGAGGAATATGCCAGGTTGGGTTAAAGACCAACTCGTTAATGTCACCACTGAACATCATAGTACTTGTACCTTCTTTACCTACTATCACAGGCATTTCAAATACTTTATTACTGCCTTCAAAGGCATAAAGCATAAGCGTTGGAATATTTACAACAATCCTGTTGCTGTCTTCCATCGGTTTCACCCACAGCATCCGATTCATATTCACCAATATCTGTTCTACCCTTTGTTCAGCAGGTATATTTAAAACATTGATCAAAGAATCATTGATGATACCTGTAGGAGATAAGCCATTTCGTTGCTGCAAATCTTTAATCGCCACTTGCAACGAATCTGTAAATACTGCACTTGTATCAGAAGATGTATAATCATTGGTTGCCTGTAAACGCTTTTTAAGCGCTGTCACTGCAACTGACTTCGAACCTTTTCTTAAATTTTTGGTACTGGCCGGGACGGCTTGCCATGTACTATCTTTTGCTGCTTTATAATAAATAGCCAATTGCTCCTTTAATAAATTGTATGATTTATTGTTGGCATATTCAGCAGAATCCTTTTGTTTATTGAGTATAGAATCTGCCAATTGTAAAGGGTCTTGTTTTTTGGCTGGTACCAGATAATAAATGTTTGATGTATTTACCAAACTATTTCTTCCGTTTTGTGCATATTGAACCAATTCTTTTGTAAGATCCAATTCTGTTTCAACAAAAGAAGTGTCGCCTCTCATAATGGTCAGTGAGTCGTTTTGCACAACGCTGTCCATGTGCTCTTTGAACTTGTTGTTAGCAGTAGCAGAATCTTCCTGCCGCAAATTCCATAGTCCTCTTGCCTGCTCTGTCATTCCGTTGGAAGTAAACCAGGCATACTGGTAATTACGAACCAAATAAAAATTCCGAATAGCTCTTGCTGAAGAGTCATTCAATTTTTCTTTTTGGATATAATTTTCCAGGGAAGTGCTGTCAAGGAAAAGATCTGAGTAGGCGTTGGATTCCGTGATAGTTTCATCTCTTGCCCAGGCAGCATAAGAGCTGCTATCCACTGCTTCACCTTTTGTACTATCGGGGGCTGACCCAAACCAGCCCGCCACCTGTGTGCAGGAGGTTGTTACCAAACAACCAATCACTGCGGCAATCATAACTCTTTTCATACCCTACATTTTACAAAGGCTGTGCCGATGAAATAGCAGAGGCAGCTTGATAAGGCAGAGATAGACCATTATACCGACGTATTTTTTATGCTTTTAACATTAGAAACATCAGGATATTAAAATTGTCCAACCATTACCCCTTTATTGAATAATTTTTTTCCTAAATCCACACAACAGGCTTCTTACGTATATCTCTGGCTAACCGCTGAATCCACCTTTCATAATCCTTTGTTACAACCAACTGATCCTTCCTTGTTCGCCGGAAACTTCCTGCGCATACAATTGAAATATTTAACCATTTAAAAAAATCTCATGAAACGAAGATTTACATGGAGCAGGCTTTCTATGCTCATTGGCGTAGCCTGCCTTGCTGTCTTTTCAGGGCTCCTAATGTCGTCCAGCCACAGGGAAGCACCGCTCATCTCAAATGATCCGCTGGCAGACAACACGGACCTTTATGCCTTTCGTAGTCCTGCGGACCCAAACAAGATCGTAATCATTGCCAACTACATTCCGGCCCAATTGCCGCAAGGCGG
Source organism: Flavisolibacter sp. (assembly GCA_036787395.1). Taxonomy (GTDB): domain Bacteria; phylum Bacteroidota; class Bacteroidia; order Chitinophagales; family Chitinophagaceae; genus Flavisolibacter. Next base: position 3,065 of record DAIQPL010000404.1, read on the forward strand.
ACCAAACTATTATTCCTTTGGAGAAAATATCCGTTACGAAATTCACGTAGACAATGATGTTGCAACCAAAGGTGATGATGTGGTGTACAGGTTTACGTTCAACAAAACCAATGAAGATCCAACCACGTTTTTCAACATTCGCCTTGGGAAACAAAATTTAAAAACCACCTATACCCTTGAAAGAAGTATGGATGGCGGAAAAAAGTTTCAAACTATTGTGACGAACGGAATAGTGCCTCCGCCAAATATTGGTCCCCGTTCTATTTCATCAGCGGTTGGTTTGAATGCGCCCAATTGCGAAACGCTGATTAAC
>DAIQPL010000131.1:0-10335 GCA_036787395.1 Flavisolibacter sp.
TCTTTCATTCTGTCAAATATTGCCAATTCCTTTTCTTTATATAAATCCATCTTATTAAAGAGTATCATAGCAGGTACATGATACATTTCGCAAGCAACTAAAAAGCGGTCAATAAAGCCTTGAGAAGTTCTGGGTTCTTTAATCGTGGCAATTAATAAAGATTGATCAACATTAGCGGCAACAATATGCTGTTGGCTTTTAACACGGGGAGACTGGCGATTAATATAATTAAGACGGTCATGAATCTTTGTTATGATAACAGATTGCTCCTTCTCATTTTCAAGATCAAAGTCAACGACGTCCCCAACAGCTATAGGATTGGTGGAAGTAATATCATCCAATTTGAAAACGCCTTTCATGCGGGCATTCCAAAGATTTCCCTCTATATCCTTTACCTGGTACCAGCTTCCTGTTGATTTGTAAACGAGTGCCTTCATCCTTAAGGAAATGTACGCAATAATGTGTAGCGCAAAAGTATTTCAAGAGTGAGGAACAATAAGGCAGCCAGGATAAAATAAACAAACTCTTCTTCGAATTTTTCTTTGGTTACTACTTCCACAGCAGATTTTTCCATCTTATCAATCTGCCTGTAAATAGCATGGAGGTTTTCTTCATCAGTAGCACGAAAATATAATCCACCTGTTTGGGTAGCTATACGGCGCAGTAGTTCTTCGTCAAGAAAAGCACTGCCATTCGACTTTCTTACCCCTTTCTCTTCCATCGAGGTTCCACCCATCGCTCCCATTCCAATGGTATACACCTTTACTCCTTTTGCTTTAGCAATTTCCAATGCGGTAATAGGGTCGATAATTCTTGTATCAGGCGGTTGCTCGTTCCCGTCTGTTAATAAAATAATGATCTTACTTCTGTTTTTACTTGATGACAAACGCTCTACTGACTTAGCAAGTCCTTCGCCTATCACCGTTCCATCTTCAAGCATTCCTGATCGAATGCCCTGTATTTGTTGAAGCAAACTGGAATGGTCAGTTGATAAGGGATATTGTGTAAAACTTTCTCCGGCAAAAATCACCAGGCCTATCTGGTCAACGGGCCTTCCTTTCACAAATTCCGCCGCCATTTGTCTGGATACAGCCAAACGGTTAGGTAAAAAATCCTTTGATAGCATACTACCGCTTACATCCATGCACAAAACAATATCAATACCCTCTCCCTTGGTTCGGCTTTGTACATTCCTGATTTGAGGGCGGGCTAAAGCAACAATTATACAACCCATAGCTAATAAACGAAGCCAGAAAGGAAAATGCACCATTAAATTTTTTGCAGTCCTGGTAGGAAATGCCTTCGTAGTGGAAACTATAAGGGAAGATTTAGAACCCAAGGATCTGAAATGAAGCCATGCCAACACAGGCAGCATCAATAAAAATGGTAACATCCATCTATTGGCAAATTCAATATTTTGTAACCAGCCGTATAACATTACTTCAAATTCTCAATGGTAATAATATTTTTTTTGATGACATCAATTGCTTTTTCTTTCTCTGCAGCATGGGGTAAGTACTTTGCAAACTTTACCATATCACTCACTTGCAATGCCTGCACTAATTGAGTATACTGCTCATCTGGCAACTGCAATTGACGCATCTGCACTGACAGGTCATCTGTTGTTTTAGAAAGCGATTGAATGCCTTTTCGTCTTTCAAGATAATTTCTAAAGATGTTCACCAGCTCAGTAAATAAATATTTAGATTCATCATTTCCGTTCAATTTTTCTATCCTGGCGAGTGCAGTTTGATAGGGGTCTTCAACAACAACAGGTGTTAAAGCAATAGTTTTTTCCTCTTTTGGTGGAAAAAATAAAAGGAACAAGGCAACCAACACTGCTATACCCACAAGATACCAATACCAGTTAGATGAAATGGGTTTCTGCACTTCAATGATGTCTTTTATATCATGATAAGGCTGGTTGGGGTCCATCGGTGTATAGCCAACAGTAAGCAACAACGGCTTGGTCTTAAGGTTTGCAAATGCAAAAGAGGGGATCAGCCACTGGCCACTATCCCAACTGGTAAGCGTGATTGTTTGTTGCAGGAATAACCCCTCACTCGTTTGCTGGCTATCGATTTTTGATTGTTGCAATATTTCAAAATGAGGAAAGGTGTCAACTGCAAACCATGAGGCAGGAATGTTTTTTGGAACAACAGCCTTGAGGTAGAGCTGCACTTGCTCACCTATCAAAATCTTTTGTTTATCAACTGTAGCTGAAACTGGCAACTTTTGAGAAAAAGCCACCAATAAGGTCATCGATAGGATAAATAGGAAAAAAGGTTTCTTCATTTATTTGTTCCTGCTGATAAAAAAACGTTGTAACACTTTCACATAATCTTCATCTGTCCTCACATGCAGGAGATCGCATCCCGCTTTACGAAATACTTCATTAGAATAATCTGTCAACCTGAAAAATTCTTTCTCATGTTCATATCTTACGAAACTGCTTTCAGTATCTACCCATTTTTCTTCCCCCGTTTCGGCATCTTCTATGCGAAGCATACCCAGTCTTGGCAGGTTCCTGTCCATTTTATCGTACAACTTTATGCCTACGATATCATGCTTGTTTCCTGCTACCCGTAAGGCATCCTGGTAGTTTCTGTCAATAAAATCGCTTAATACAAAAGCAATACTTTTTTGTCGTGTAGTATTATTGAAATAGCGTAAAGCTGTGGTAAGCTGTGTTTGTTTTTTTGCAGATTCTACAGACAACAATTCTCTTATAATAAACAAAGCATGCTGCTTACCTTTCTTGGGCGGAATATATTTTTCGATCTTGTCACTATAAAATATCACTCCTATTTTATCACTATTGTTAACTGCTGAAAAAGCAATTACCGCCGCAATTTCTGTAGCCACATCTTTCTTTGAAGCATGAACTGTTCCGAATAGAGAACTTGCACTGACATCAATCAAAAGCATAACTGTCAATTCTCTTTCTTCTTCAAAAACCTTACTGAAAGGATGTCCAAACCTTGCCGATACGTTCCAGTCAATAAAACGAATATCATCTCCGGGAGAGTACTCACGCACTTCTTTGAAAGACATTCCCCTTCCTTTAAAAGCACTGTGATATTCACCGGTAAATAAATCGGTTGTCAGCTTTTTACTTTTGATTTCCAGCTCTCGAACTTTTTTTAATATTTCTGCAGTTGTTAACATTAAGGCAGGTTGATCTTTTGAATAATTTGTTCTATTATGTTCAATACGTCAACATTTTCAGCTTCTGCTTCGTAGGTTAACCCAATGCGGTGACGTAGTACATCATTACTAATGGCCCGTACATCTTCGGGAATAACATAACCACGCTTATTTAAATAAGCCTGTGCTTTGGCAGCCACGGCAAGGTTGATACTTCCCCTGGGCGAAGATCCATAAGAGATCAAAGGCTTTAGATTATCCAGTTTATATTCAGACGGATTTCTGGTAGCAAAAACAATATCCAGAATATATTGTTCCACTTTTTCATCCATATATATTTCACGAACCATTTGACGGGCATTCGTAATCTCGCTAATTGATATAACTGGTTTTATTTTAGGAACACTTGACCCTTGGACATTCTGACGGATGATCAGCTGTTCTTCCTGCTTTGTAGGATACCCAACAACCACTTTCATTAAAAAGCGGTCTACCTGTGCCTCCGGCAATGGGTAGGTACCTTCCTGTTCCAAAGGATTCTGTGTTGCCAAAACCAGGAAAGGTTCGTCGAGTTTATATGTTGTGTCTCCAATGGTCACTTGTCTTTCCTGCATTGCTTCCAGCAAAGCACTTTGTACTTTGGCAGGTGCACGGTTAATTTCATCAGCTAGAATGAAATTTGCGAAGATTGGCCCCTTACGAACTACAAATTCGTTGCGTTGCTGGTTATAGATCAATGTACCAATAACATCGGCTGGCAAGAGATCCGGAGTAAATTGTATCCGGCTAAAGTTGGCATGAATAGCCTCGGACAATGATTTAATAGTAAGCGTTTTTGCAAGGCCAGGTACCCCTTCTAAAAGAACGTGACCGTTACTTAATAAACCAATAAGTAAACGGTCAAGCATATAGGATTGTCCAACTATTATTTTTCCAACTTCATTTCGAAGCGTATCAACAAATCTTCCTGAATAACTGATCTTATCATTCAACTGGCGAATATCTTCCGCGGTTTTAATCATAGATGGGTTTTAAACGGTTAAATTACGACTGGGCTTAGCAAATAATCTGCCGCAAAGCTAAAAATCTTATTTTTTTAACCAATATAGGGTTCAAAACAGCGTTTACGAAATAATACTTAGGAAACTTTCGTTTCTGATCTTGAAATTTAAACTCAATTTTGTTATTGTATTAATATGACCCTTTATGAAAAATGCTATCCTAACCATTTGCGTTTGTTTTCTTTTTTTGTCTTGTAAAAAAGATAGTTCGGATTCCACTGGTGCAAGTAAGACAGAGCTAATTACCAAAAGCTCATGGAAGTATGATGATGCAGGTGCAGATTTAGATAAAAACGGCGGCATTGATATTAGTGCAACTTCGCAATTACAACCTTGCCAAACAGATAATACCCTTACATTAAATTCGACTGGAACTGGCACAGTAGACGAAGGAGCAACCAAATGTGATGCTGCAACTCCTCAAAGCCTGCCCGTTACCTGGAACTTCTCTAATAATGAATCTTCTCTAGTGCTTGGAGGCGGCGGATTACTAGGGATTAGCGGTCAATTTAAAATTGTAACTCTTACAGAAACCGCCCTTGCTTTTTCTAAAGACACCACTTATCTAGGTGCTCCAGTTTCCTTCCTGATCAAATTGAAACATTAATCAGGAGAGGTATTTAGCAACAATTGGAAGTCTTCTTCCAACGCCAAATGCTTTAGAACTAACCCTGATAATGGGACAAAATTGAGCCCGTTTATATTCATTCATATTGACTAACCTCAAAATTCTTTTGACTAATGCGGAGTCATAGCCCTGTGCAATAATCTCTTTTGGTCCTTGCCTCAGCTCAATGTATTGATACAATACCCTGTCAAGAATAGGGTAATCCGGTAAGCTGTCACTATCCTTTTGATTTGGCCGCAGTTCTGCTGAAGGAGCTTTAACTAAAATATTGTTTGGGATGATTTCTTTATTCTTGTTGATGTAACGGGCCAGTGCATACACCTGCATTTTGTACAGGTCTCCCAATACACCTAGTCCGCCAGCCATATCTCCGTACAACGTTCCATAGCCAGTTGCCAATTCACTTTTATTAGATGTATTCAATAAAATATAACCAAACTTGTTCGCCACAGCCATTAATAAATTACCTCTCGCACGACTTTGAATATTTTCCTCTGCCACGTTGAACGGCAAATTTGTGAATAGAGGGTGTAACGCTTCTAAAAAAGATTCATACACCTCTTTTATAGGAACAACATCATACCGGTTGCCTAAGTTCTTGCTCAATTGTTCCGCATCGCTAATTGAATGATCTGACGAGTATTGCGAAGGCATTAGTAATACATGCACGTTTTCTTTACCTAATGCCTCCACGGCCAGGGCCTGAACCACTGCGCTATCAATACCTCCACTGGCGCCAAGTGTTGCTCTTGCAAACCCCATTTTGTGAAAGTAATCCCGAATGCCTAAAATTAAAGCGCCATGGATCTCCTGGATGTTTTTGTGTTCTGTCAGGTATTTCAACGTATCCGAATCACGTCCTACTTCACTTGGAGAGTAATAATATGTTTTAGTTCCAGCGGCGCCACTGTTTCTGGCTACAAAAGCAGAGTTGCTATTTTTTATTCTGGAAGTTGTTGAAGGATTAAATTCTTCTTCGCTTGTAGAAAGTGCATTTGTACTCAAGATACCTTGCTTCATTTCCCTTTTTACGTCGGCAGTCCTTTCCCCTGGGTTAAAGCCCGAAGACAAGCCGGAGTTTTCTGAAAGGCTGTTTAAATCAAATAAGGCATAGTCTTCCTCGAAATATTTCATCTCTTTTACCAGGTTGCCTTTCACATCATACACCAAGCTACCGCCATCAAAAACAATTTCAGTTTGCGAACCAATGGTGTTGCAATACAGCATTGGTAACCCGTACTTCAGGGTATGTGCTTCTATAATACTTCTTCGCACCACATCTGCGGCATAATTGTAAGGGGATGCAGACAAATTCAGCATTACATCCGGTTTTTCTTTTATCAGCATTTCCATGGGCGTAATGCGATACAGGGGATTGTCGCCGAGGTTCCAAATATCCTCGCAGATAGTAACAGCTAATTTCTTTCCTTTGAAATCAATGCACTTCCATTCAAATGCAGGTTCGAAATAACGGTTCTCATCAAAAACATCATAAGTAGGTAAAAGCGTTTTATGAATTTCAGCTTTCACCTGCTTTTCATACAAAAGAAAGACAGCATTAAATAAGTCCTTTCCTTCTTTTTGTGGATTACGGGCCGGGCTCCCCACTAATACACCAATATTATCTGCATACTCTTTTATTTTGTCAAGGGTTTCATAACACTGGTTAATAAAATCTTCAAATTCTACAAAATCTCTCGGGGGGTAGCCACACACGCAGAGTTCGGAAAACATCACAAGGTCTGCTTCGGCCTGTTTTGCTTTTTGTATGCCTTCAATAATTTTTTGTGCATTTTCTTCAAAATTTCCAATATGATAATTTTGCTGCGCTAAGAAAATCTTCATCTTCGTTAATTATTCTATAGAGTTCAAAGTTCCGTAATAAATCATTAACTAAGCCGTTAAACCGCCATGCGTCAATTAGCAGTACTTATAATTATCGTTTTGTTTTTCTCTTGTAAGGACGAAAAAAACAAACCGAATGTGTCTGATATTAAAGTGGACCTCAAGATTGATCGGTTTGAACAAAGCTTTTTTAAAATAGATACGAATAACCTGGTACAGGGATTGGACAAAGTTCGTAACCAGTTCCCTGGATTCTTTTCTTTTTATATGCAACAGGTGCTGCGGTTACCCAATGAAGCCGCATCATCACTACCTGCAATTAAACAAATTTTAGCAGGCTACTCTCCCATAAATGATTCTATTCAAAAAAAATATGATAACCTCAACTGGTTTAAAGATGATTTGACCACGAGCTTTAGGTATGTGAAACATTACTACCCTTCTTACAAGGTACCCGATATTATCACGTTTATCGGAACTTTTGATGCACCAGGTGTTGTACTTACACCTCAGTATTTAGGAATAGGGCTCCATCAATATGCAGGTAAAAAGTTTTCTGTTTATAAAGACCCACAGCTCCAGGAAATGTATCCTGATTATATATCGCGAAGGTTTGATAAGGAATACATGACTGTAAATAGTATGAAAGCTATTGCAGACGATATATATCCCGACAGCAGTACGGGAAGGTCTTTGATTGAACAGATGATTGAAAAAGGGAAGCAATGGTATTTGATAGATAAGTTTTTGCCCGATACACCGGATAGCCTGAAAACCGGCTATACACAAAAGCAAATGGACTGGGTTACTAAAAATGAAGGGAACATCTGGGGATTTTTTACTTCCAATACAGACATTTATTCAATAGATCCAGCCATTATCCAGGATTATATTGGCGAAGCGCCTTTTACCCGTGGCATGCCAGAAGGTGCAGCGCCTGGAAACATTGGTCAATGGGTTGGATGGCAGATCATAAAAAAATTTACAGCAAAAAATCCCGAGACAACGGTTCAGCAGGTCCTTGCTACTCCTGCAAAGACTATCTTCCAGGAGTCGAAGTATAAGCCGAAATGATTTGCAGAATGTGCAAATGGAGATAAAAATGCTGAATAGGATTATTGAACGTACAAGTGAGTGACACAAGTGAAGCTTTATAGAAGCACAGTTGCTAAGTACCCGAGTTGACTAAGCACATGAGTAAAGGTTAACTCCTTAGTTATACTTGAAAGGCGTTACCATGTCAAAAGCAGGGATGCTTACTTCAAAAACTTCCTTAGTGTGGATGTTTTCCATTAGGTAAGTTCCGTGCATACGTCCAATCTCTGTGTGAAGATTGCAACCGCTAACATACTGATATTCCTCGCCGCTGCTGATAACAGGCTGCATACCCACTACACCTTCTCCTTCTACTTCACGAGAGCTTCCGTCGCTATCAAAAATATGCCAATGCCTGCTGTGGAGTTTTACCGGGAATGAGTTATGGTTTTCAATGGTAATACGGTAAGCAAACATAAACTCTGACTGCATGGGGTTGGAGTAATCCTGCTGATAGAATGTTTCCACGCTTACTTTAACACCTTCCGAAATCATGCTGATCATACAATAGATTTTAGTAAATGTAAAACAAAGTTGCTGCCACAAATTATAAACGAATTATTTGGAGTAAAAGATTCTACAAGGATTATTTTTGCGGCACAAAAACCTCAAGCTGTACAGAACTGTCAAAGAGCTGGACCCCGGAAACTTCCGGCTAACAGGGCTTCGCTTTTAAACGATAAGGTAGATTACCAGTATAGTTATTGAGAATAAATTGTTTTCATATGAAGATAGCAGTAGCAAAAGGTGATGGAATAGGACCAGAAATTATGGATGCAGTTCTAAAAATCTTTGACGCAAATAGGATAGGCCTCGGATATGAATTTGTGGAAATGGGTAAATGGGTCTTCGATAAAGGATTTTCAAATGGCATGACCCCGGAAGCTCAGCAAATAATAGAGAACCTGGGCATTTTGTTCAAAGGGCCTATGGAAACACCAAAAGGAAAAGGCGTTAAAAGTGTGAACGTAACAGCCCGGAAAACCTGGAATACCTATGCTAATAAAAGAGTGTTCCAAAGTCTCCATGGGGTTGATACCGTTTTTAGTAAAGCAGGAATTTTAATTGATATAACCATTGTGAGAGAGAATATTGAAGATACTTACGGAGGCATTGAACACATGCTTACACATGATGTGGCCTTAAGCCGCCGCTTTATTACAAGACCAGGGAGCTTACAGGTAATCCGTTATGCCTTTGAGATGGCAAAGCAGAAAGGAGCAAAACGTATTACCTGCGGCCATAAAGCTAATATCATGAAACTAACAGACGGTTTGTTCCTGGAATGTTTTTACGAGGTGGCCAAAGAATATCCTGAATTGAAGACCGACGATAAGATTGTGGATGATTTGGCCATGCAGCTGGTTGTAAAACCAGATCAATATGACGTAATAGTGATGACGAATCTTCAAGGCGACATTATTTCTGACCTATGCGCAGGATTAGTAGGTGGGTTGGGATTTGCCCCTTCCGCTAACATTGGTGATCATATTTCCATTTTTGAAGCTGTACATGGAACGGCCCCCGATATTGCCGGAAAAAATATTGCTAATCCTACCGCTCTTTTGTTAAGCGGTTTAGCTATGTTACGCCATTTGGGGTTAACGGAGAACGCTGCGGTAATTGAAAATGCTTTACTATATACATTGGAAGAAGGTGTTCATACAGGCGATTTTGGCGATCGTTCTACGCCTGCATCTAATACCACGCAGTTTGCGGAAGCCATTATCGCCAATTTTGGCAATGCTCCTAAAATAGGCGCCAAATCAATATTGGTTAATCAGCCCGAAACGCCGGCTGTATGTCACCTGGACAGAAACGCCATGATGGTTTCGGCAGAAATTGAGAATGAAAAAATTGTTGGTGTAGATATGTTTATTGAAAGCATTGAACAACCAGAAGCAATCGCTCTAAAATGTGTTCATCATGGGGGCACTAAATTTAAACTCATCAATATTAGTAATAGAGGAACACAAGTTTGGCCAACCGGGTCAAAATATACCAATTTGGTAAATCAATACAACCTACGTTTTGAGGCTTTAAAAGAACAATCCTTGACCCAACAGGACATTATTGGCTTATATGTAAGCCTTAGTGCTGATTTTAAAATATGTTCACTTGAATTGCTGAACATGTGGGGGGATAAAAAAGCTTATAGCCTGGCACAAGGACAATAACGGGCGTGACCATTTGGAAACGGAAGAAGAGCGAAAATGAGGAAAAGTAGTTTTTTCATTTATTAATGGCAGGGTAACCATTTCTATATCTTTTTTGAGTTTTTGTACCCATTCTTTAAAAGCCATTGCAATACCTTTTCTCTTTGATCTCCCTGGATAATGATTTCACTATCCTTTGCTGAGCCGCCAGTACCACAAAGGTTTTTCAGGGTTTTTCCAAGAACTTCCACGTCCTGTTCTTTGCCAACAAAGCCAGTAATAAGAGTTACTGCTTTCCCACCACGGTGTTTGGTTTCTAAGCGTATTCTTAGCTTTTGCTCCCCGGGGGGAAGCGTCTCTGCATCGCTTTGTTCTTCTTGCTCGAATCGAAAGTTTGGATCTG